>CALDZF010000087.1 GCA_937944165.1 uncultured Rhizobiaceae group bacterium
GTTAGGAAAAACCCTTTGGCCACGATTGGTAAGAGATAAGCAACATTTAATAATGAACTCACCATCAAGACTACAATCATAATTATCTGTTGGGTATCAGCAGCCGCGACCATTAATTGCCACTTACTCCATGAACCACCCAGTGGCGGCAGACCAATAATCGACAATGCACCGATAAAGAATGCACCGTATGTAAACGGCATAACACGGCCAAGCCCTGTCATCTGCTTAATTTCGGTTTTGTGAGTAGTAACATAAATTGCACCTGCACACATGAAGAGTGTGATTTTACCAAAAGCATGCATCGCAATGTGTAGCCCACCGCCAATTGCGCCCATAGAGGTAGCTAATGCCATGCCGAGTGTAATGTAGGAAAGTTGGCTAACCGTAGAATAGGCAAGCCTTGCTTTCAGATTGTCTTTTGTCATTGCCACAATTGAGGCGGCAAGAATGGAAAATGCAGCAAGCCACATCAACCATTGTGATGCATCCGTTTTTGCAAGAAAGTCTATGCCAAAAATATAAACTCCGACTTTAAGCATAGTGAAAACACCTGCCTTCACAACAGCAACGGCATGAAGCAATGCCGATACTGGTGTGGGAGCAACCATCGCTGATGGCAACCATCTGTGGAATGGCATCAGTGCCGCCTTGCCAATACCAAAGGCATAAAGTGCCAATAAAATTGCTGCCATACCAGCCCCAATTTTACCGTCTAATACGCCTCCTTGCGTGAAATCCAACGTGCCAGCAGCAACATAAGTCCAAATTATAGCAACGAGTTGAAAGCCAATGGAAGTACCAAGTAATATCCCTAAATAAACACGCGCGCCTTTTTTGGCTTCCTCGGTGCCTTTATGCGCAACTAAGGGATAAGTAGCTAAGGTTAAAGCTTCATAAAAAACAAACAGCGAGAACATATTGGCTGAAAAAGCAATACCCAAGGTAGCAGAAATTGAGAAACAAAATGCTGCAAAGAAACGCGCATGATTGCTTTCATTATTACCACGCATATAACCAATACCATAAAGGTGCGTTACAACCCAAAGGCCTGATGCAATCAATGCAAACAACAGTCCCAGCGGTTCGATATGAAAGGCAATATCAAGCCCTGGCATTATAGAAAACAGCGTAAACTTTTCAGTTAAACCATTGCCTGTATTAATCAAGATATTCAACACGCTACCAAAGGTTGCCATCGCTATAAGCAGGGTAATTGCGTCTCGAAGGTTTGGGCGCGTATCACCATGAAGCAGATTACTGATACAGGCAAATAGCGGCAATGCCATCGCAACCAGAATAGCGGTATTCGTATCCATCAGTTGCTCCCTCCTGCTAAAAGCCCTTCAGCAGCAACGCGCGCAGAGGTAAGCGTTAAGTCTGTATCAAGTCCAAAATAAATACACGCGATTGCCATAAGCCACATCGGGACAAGCATGGAAATAGGAACATCTTTAACAATAACGCCTTCTGGCGCTGGTTGCATGTATAAAACCTCTACCATCTTCCAAACATAGATAACCGCAAGCAAGGAAGAGGCTACAATTAAAAGGGCAAGCCACCACAGATCTTGCTGGAAGGCTGCATCAATTAATACCCATTTTGATATGAACCCAGCAGTACCAGGAACGCCAATCAAACTTAAGCCACCAATTACAAAGGCACCACAAGTTAGAGGCATTTGCTTACCTAAACCTGTTAGGTGTTTTGCAAAACTACTGCCAGTACGCATTACAAATGCACCGACAACCATAAATAACACAGCCTTTGTAATACCGTGATTAAATAAATGAACGATTGTTGCAGTAAGACCCGTCGTGGAAGCTAATCCCATGCCCAATATCATATAGCCAACTTGTGCAACAGATGAATAAGCCAGCAAACGCTTAAGATTTGTTTGAAATACCGCAATCAAAGAAGCTGCAAACATTGCGACAATCGCAAGCGGCATGATTATCCATGTTAGCGTATTAAGCTCAAATATGAAGTCTGGTTGAAACACCGAAAACATAAAACGCAATAAGACATATATTGCTGCTTTTGTTGCAGTTGCTGCCAAGAATATGGTCACAACAGAAGGTGCATAAGTGTACGCACTGGGAAGCCAAAGGTGTAATGGATAGATGGCAGCCTTTAATCCCATACCAACAATGATAAAAGCAAAAGCAGCCTGAATGGTTCGATTATCTTCCATACCCGCCATACGAACATTAAGGTCAGCAAGGTTAAGAGTTCCTGTTGCCATGTATAAAAAACCTATACCAATGACAAAGAAAGTCGCTCCAATCGTTCCCAGTATGAGATAATCATAAGCTGATGTAAGTGCACGACGATCACGCTCAGCACCCATTGCAATTAACACATAAGTTGAAAGCGATGAGATTTCCAAAAATACGAAGATATTAAAAGCATCACCTGTTGCAACCATACCCAGAAGACCTGTGAAGCATAAAAGATAGCAACAATAAAAAAGCGTATGACTGACTTTTTTAATTTCATGCTCAATACTTTTACGAGCGTAAGGTAAAACGACCGTGCTAATACCAGAGATTAAAAGTAGCACAAAAGCGTTGGCAGCATCGATCCTGTATTCAATTCCCAATGGCGGCGCCCACCCACCAAGATGGTAAGACAGAACATCTCCATCCAAAACCTGAAACAACATATGAAATGCAAATAAGAAAGAGAGCAAGCTTGCAAGAAATGTAATAATCCATGCGATATGTCTATTACCAAACAATACACATAAAGGCGCCGCTAACATGGGAACAACTACAGTTAGAACTGGCAGTTGATCAATAATCGTCAACGCAGTTTGTTCAGGCGAACTCGACATCAGGCGCGGCCTCCCATGGAAGAACCTTCTTTGAGATTTTCACTGGCCTGCGCCGCACTATCCATTTCTAGAATATCTTCTTCCTCAATCGTCCCGTATTCCTCTCGAATGCGGACAATAAGAGCAAGACCAAGTGACGTTGTCGCCACCCCAACAACGATGGCTGTTAGGATTAAAACATGAGGTAATGGATTAGAGTAAATTACGTCAGGATCAATATTCATATCGACCGGGAAGATGGGAGCAGTACCACCTGTGACGTTACTGATTGAGATATAAAACATGAAAACCGAAGCTTGAAAAACATTCAAGCCAACAATTTTTTTAATATAATTACCACGTGAAACCACGATATAAAAACCAATCATCATGAGAACTATGAAAAGCCAATAATTCAAATGGCCAAGGATGAATTCCATGCTCATGACCTACCAATCCTCATCATCGATTACAGGGGGACGCCCTGCAAAAGCATAGTAGATAGCAATCATAACAGCAGCTACAGTAATGCCAACGCCCAATTCAATTGCAATGATACCAGCAACCTGACCCGCTTGAGGGTTTTCCGGATTAAGGGCACTGTAATTTAGATAGTTCGCACCAAGCATCATACTCACAACACCAGTTCCCGAATAAAGCAGAACGCCTATAGCAGTAAATTTGTGAACCAACCAAGCAGGAAAGACTTCTTTGACTTTTTCAAGGCCAAAGACAATGCCGAACAAAATAAAGGCAACCGCAAAAATTACACCTGCTTGAAACCCGCCGCCAGGTGAATACTCACCATGAAATTGTACATAAAGCGCAAATATAATTATTGGTCCGACCAATAGTTTTGTAATTACCCGAAGAATAAGGTGATGACGCATTAGTTAGCCTCCTCCTCATCTTTATGTCGTCTTCTTGCTAATCCGCCAATTAAAATCAATACACCAACGGCAGCAGTAAAAACCACAACAACTTCTCCAAGTGTGTCGTAGCCCCGATAGCTTGCCAGAATTGCGGTTACCACGTTAGGAAACCCCATATCGGTTGGCGTAAGTGCTAAATATTGAGCAGCGACATGCGTTTGCGCCGGCGATTTGGCAGAGCCAAAATTTGGCATATCCAACGTACCATAAATCAGTACGGCACCTGTCGCCATTACCACCAACAAAGGCATGAGCGAGAACTTTCTTGGCATCTTTTCATTACGAGAAGTTAGCGCCATTGTTCCTAACATTAATACGGTTGAAATACCTGCCCCAACAGCTGCCTCTGTAAAGGCAACATCTACGGCATCAAGCGTTACAAACAAAAGAGCACATAACAAACTAAACACACCTGATAACATGACCACCGCAAACAAGTGGCGCATCTTTAAAATTGCCAAAGCGGTTACCACAAGCATGAAGAATAGAAATAAATTGATAAATAATTCCATTACAGCCCACCTTTTAATGGTGATTTCTTTTTAGCTTTTAGCTTTCTGGTTTTTGCATCATGAGCAATTTTTGGCTTGCGAAATTCATCTGCTCCTTTTGGCAAAAAGCCTGAAACCATCGCAGCATTTGCCACAGCATGTGTTGCTGTTGGACCTGTAATGAACAAGAAAACTCCAATGATAATTAGCTTTACAGTAACAAGTGTGAAACCACCTTGAATGCACATTCCTAACGTTAATAATAACATACCTGCAGAATCTGCGACCGATACCGCATGAATACGTGTCCAGAAATCTGGGAAACGCAAAGCACCAATTGCACCCACAAGCATAAATGCACAGCCACCAAGTATTGCAATCCAACTTATTGCTTCCACAAATATCTGAAAGAAGTTCAATGTTTATATCCTTGGTCTTTCAAGTTGCCATGTAAAACCGGTTTCCCTTTTGGGCTTGGGGAAGTGTCACCGATGGCGCGATACCTGAAGTATTTTAAAACGGCGATTGTTCCAACAAAGTTTATCAAAGCGTACAGCAGAGCAATATCCAGAAAATCAGGCCTGCCTGTCAAAAAACCCAAAACGCCAATGAATAGTACCGTGTAAGTACCAAAAGCGTTGCCAGCTAAAACGCGGTCATAAAGTGTCGGCCCTGCATATAACCTTGCCAACACAATACACATCCCTAAAAATAGAGCTAATGTTGCTAGGCTAAACATTATTTGACTGCTCCCACATTTTTAGTTTCAATAGCCGTCACATGCTCATCCATATCTGTTAGCGCACCCATATCGCCATCATCAAAATCAAGTGCATGGACAACAAAGTTATCGTCTTCTGATTCAACGGTTACAGTTCCAGGCGTAAGTGTGATTGAATTGGCAAAAATAACTTGAGCAATTTCGCTTTTCTGAGTTACATGAACTTCAAACATTTTTTGACTATCAGGTGCCTTCCCTGACAAAATTGTTTTTGTAACTGCCCAATTGGATTTTGCAATCTCGACCATAAGCCAAAGAAGATATTTTGCTGTAGAAAATATCCCGATGTCATATCCTAATTTATGATCGTCAACCTTATCCATACGTCTAATAATAAAAATTGCAAGAAATACAGATATAATACCCAAAATAAATATGAGTGGCTTATAAAGACCAGACATGAGTAGCCACAGAGCTGCAAGCCCTAATGTTGCTACTATTGTTTGAAACATTCTTTCAGCCTGACTTTAATGATAATATCTTGTGTCATATGTATAACATTAAGAGCCACATTCAAGATATTACTTTCAATAATTGGCACTTGCTCACGTAAATTTTTCATACTCAACATCCAGTATGGATGCAGACTTGTTCGCGCCATCTATTTGCAATGCTAATTCGCGCTTTTTCTGATTGGCTGCCTTGTCCACACAGGCTGCCATTTCAGTCTCAGATAGTTTCTTAGGGTCAAGCATAACTGCAATTTTATGGGCCTGCATAATTTGCGACCGTCGCAACTGTTCTGTTTCCCGCCCACCTGTATATGGATAAAGCACACTGGCACAACCAGAGCGAAGAATATCGCCTACCGTATTATAACCTGCGTGAGAGATTGAAACTTTCACTCGCTTCATAACATTTGCCAAGTCTGGAATATAGCGCACAATCCGCATGCCTTTAGGAGCTTGGGTTTTTAAGAGTTCAAAATCGCTGTCAGAAACTTCTGTTCCTGCTGAAACTAACCATTTCATTGGATAGACTTTAGAGTGCTGCATTGCTTGTAATGCAGTGCGTGTTAATTTTTGACCAAAGGCACCGCCGCCAACGGAAACTAAAACATCACACTTAAATTCATTTGAAATTTCAACCTTGGATTCTTCTGGAATAACCAAACCTGTGTATCTGATTTTATCAGCAAAGGTTTCCACCCCCTGCAAGGTCTCTTCTATTCGGATAAGATTTTCATCTCCATGCACCAGTATTAAATCAAAATATTTTCCAACCAGATCATTAGATTCTGAAACACGTTTTTCTTTGCGATCTTCTTGCATAATATCACGGATAGATGCAACGATCATCGCAGGCTTGTTTGCAGTTTTAGCTTTTTCAAGAAGTGGCAAAAGTTCAAATCGCATTTGACGACGACCAAATGGGAACGCTTCTGTAATCAAAATATCAGGATTAATTTCTTCATATAAATGAAGCAAATCATCGCGTCTATTGGCTTTATCCTCATCTGTAAAAACAGATCCGTCAGCGTGTAGCAATTGTGAAAAAGAAGCATCGCTTGTACGCACTGGTTTTAAGTAGTGGACAGTTATACCGTTAAAATCAAACCCAGCAATTTTAGTCCCCCCCCAAACAAGGTGCACATCAAAACCATTTCGAGCTAAACCATTTGCAATCCTAGTTGCACGGTAGACATGACCTACGCCCCATAAATGCTGCACATAAAAAAGAACAACAGGCATTAATTTGTTGCTTCCAGGCTTTTGTTAAGCAGCGAAACAATCTCTCCGATTGTCTGCTTATGGGAAAAGTGTGAGCGAACTTTTTGCTCACCTTGCTTACCCATTTGATTACGCAATTTATGATCGCGTGCAAGTTTTTCAATCGCCTCAGCCAACGCACCAATCTTATCAGGTTGAATCAATATACCATTATTACCTGATTGAATTAGTTCAGGAATTCCTGAAATATTGGTGGAGATAACTGCCATACCCTGGCTTTGCGCTTCAACAATAACATTTGGCAACCCATCGCGGTCACCTGTTTCATCAATACGACTTGGAAGAATAAAAAGATCAGAACTTTTATAAGTTTCCAAAACTTCAGATTGTGGTAAAGCACCCTTGAATTCGCATTTGTCTTTGATGCCAAGTTCTACGGATAATTCCTCAAGCTCACTCTTCAAAGGACCACCGCCAATATGTGTCCATTGCCAATGTAAGTCTTGCGGCAATTTAGACAATGCATTGATAAGTGTATCAATCCCTTTTTTAGCAACAGCACGCCCTACAGTAACAAGTTTAACAGTATTGTCTTGAGAGCTCCCATCATGTTTTGATGCTTGTTTTTCTGGAGATGGAAAACGCGACAAGTCCAATCCGTGATAGACAAGATGCACACGATTTTCTGGCGCTAGAGATCGCAAATATTCTGCTCCTCCTTCTGTGCATGTAACGAGCCAATCACAATCCATAAGTTTTTCTTTCATCTCCCATTCTGGCGATGTCCAAATATCTTTGGCATGCGCGGAAATTGAAAATGACTTGCCGCTAATCATTGCAGCATAGCGTGCTACGGAACATGGGGTATGTAAAAAATGCGCGTATATATGGTCATGGTCACCTGCATATTCATGCGCTAATACCATCGCCTGTCCCCAGCGCCTGATACGATTGGCAGAGGGATCTCGCATCAAATCTTTTAAGAAAACAAATTGAGCTTTCCAGAATCGGCGCTTGAAAGCACAATTTACTTTTGCCCACCAAACACGAAATAATTCCTGATACAGATATTCTGGTAAATAATATTTTGGCGCACTTATTTCTGCATGTACTGGATGCGTATGTTTGTCTGTAGGATGGCGTAGCGAGATTAATGAAAGGCCAAAACCTGCCCTTTCAAGTTCTAAAATTTCCTGAGCAATAAATGTTTCTGAAAGGCGTGGGTAGCCTTTTAAAACCACAGCTATTTTTTTTCTTGAAGACACTTTCAAGCTTTCTGTAGTTTTGGTGTTTGCTCAAGTTTGCTTGGGATAATCTTTTTGGTTTCTGATAACCTTTGAACCTCCATGCAAACTTTATCCAAACCAGACATATCATCTTTTTTAAGGCTTTTAGAAGGCGTAAGTTGATTTGGCAGATTGCTCAATGCTTTTGCCATTACTGAAGGAATTGCGGCTTCTTCAGGAACCAACATTGAGCACAGGCCAATTTCACTTGCACGCTTAGCACGAATGTACTGTTCTTCTCTTGGCTTGGTTCTTGGCACAAAGAGCGCTTTTCGGTCAAAAGACATGACCTCGCAAAATGTATTATACCCGCACATACCGACGAGTGCGACAGCGTTTTGCATCAACATTTCCATACGGCTTTCAAAATCAATAACCGTAATATTAGCAAGTCTAGAGGCGCGTAATCTTAACTTTTCTCTGTTTTCAGACTTCATAAAGGGACCAAGCACCATAACAATGGGAAAATCCAATTGCGCATCATATTCACGAGCAGCTAAAACTTGCTCCATAATGGCAATACCATCGCCACCACCGCCAGCAGTAACAAGGATATATTCTTCTGGCAAAGAATGACTTTCTGTTGAAGGTGATGATTGTGTTTCACGATCCAGAAAACCAACGTATTTTAGTTTTCCTTGTAAATTTTCAGGAACATCAAAACCTTCAAGCGGATTCCAAAAATGCTTCGGCCCATAAATCCATGCGTTATCGTAATAATAGTCAATTTTTTTAAGCATGTCCTGCTTGGCCCATTCTTTGCCAAGTAGCTTTGGAGAATCCATTACATCACGCAAACCTAAAACAGAATGGGTTTTGGATTGTCTGAACATTTCAAGCGTAGGTTCAAGTTCGCCCTTTAATCCCAATGGTTCTTTATCAACAATGAATATATCAGGATTAAACGCTTCTGCAGTGCGCTGTATAATAAGCTCACGCATCTCGAGTATTTCCTCGATATCAATATATTCACCTATCGAGTCATATTCGCCATTATAAAGCTTAATCACAGATGGAATTTTTACGAAATCAACCCTAGCTTTAAAATCAAAAGCGCCAGCAATTTGCGAGCCTGAAATAATAAGTACGCTCACGCTTTTATATTGTTCAACAATAGAATGAGCTATGGCTCTACATCGGCGCAAGTGGCCTAAACCAAAGGTATCGTGGCTGTACATAAGAATGCGGGTATGGTCGAGGCGTTTTATTTCCAACTTATTAAATCCATACCTGTTTCAGCCCTGATATCTTATTATAATAATAAGATAGAATATAGCTGTTTAACAAGGCTGAATAGGCATAATATCATGAAGAATACCGCTAAACTCTGGATATTTTATGCTGAAGAATAAATACATTGCGTTTTATGCGCCAATTAAGCCGCCTGACCACCCTATTCCGTCTGGTGACAGGTTAATCGCGCAAAATCTTGTCAAAGCTTTCAAAATTCTAGGCGCTAATATTGAGCTTGCATCTGGCTATATTGCTTATTCAAAACGGTATGACGAAGCCATTTTGATAGAACGCAAATCAGGCGCTTTGGAAGAAGCAGACAAGCTGATTAAAACCTATCTATCAAAACCTATTGCTTACAGACCACAACTCTGGATCACCTATCATCCTTATTGCAAGGCACCTGACTGGATTGGGCCTATTGTGTGTAATGCGCTTAAAATTCCATATATCACCATTGAAGCGGCCAAAACTGGGCAAGGTGGTGAAGAAGACAATTGGCGATTATGGCGTGAAGAAGCCCAAAGCGGTATTATAAAGGCTGATAGGCATCTAGTCTTTAAACCCACAGATAGAGAATATTTGTCTGAGCTTTTAAATAGTACTCAGAAGTTGCGTTCATTAACGCCATTTATTGATGCGGAAAACATGCAACTGGCGGAACCAACGCCACTGCCAGCGCATTGGCACAAACAAACACCTATCCTCATCACAACAGGTATGATGCGCAAGGGCAAGAAGGAGCAAAACTTTCAGATCCTGTCACAAGCGTTAAAAGATTTACCGGAAGACTTTAATTTGATTATTGTAGGTGGTGGACCTGAAGAAGAAGCAATAAGATTTGCTTTTTCTCATATTGACGGAACACGAGTTTATTGGACAGGATCAATTGAACATAGTGAAGTTCTACGCTGGATGCGTACCAGTGACATATTTATCTGGCCTGGTTGGAAAGAACCTATTGGAATGGTTTATTTAGAAGCGCAATTACAAGAACTTCCTATTATTGCCTATAAAAGCATGGGCGTCCCTTTAGTTGTTAAAGATAACAAAACCGGACTACTGGCGCCTGAAGCTGAGATTGATAGTTTCCGCTCTAATATTAGGCGACTTTTAAAAGATAAATCCATGCGCCAGACAATGGGCATAAATGGACGGCAAAAAGTTCTTTCACAACATGGTATTATTGCAGCATCAAAAAGCTTAAATACACACCTTAGTGATCTTATAAATTAAGATTAGCCATAAGGGTCAGCGGCATCTCTCAAGCCGTCGCCAAAGAAATTAAAGGCTAGGATTACTAATATTACCGGAATTACAGGATATATGAGCCAGGGCGTAAGTGCTACTACACCAATATTTTGCGCATCATTTAATAAAATACCCCAGCTTACCGTTGGCGGGCGAAGCCCTAACCCAAGAAACGAAAGCGCTGTTTCACCTAATATCATGGTTGGAATTGTAATTGTAGCAGAAGCAATCAAATGGCTCATAAACCCAGGCACAAGATGCAGACCAATAATACGCGACGTACTTGCTCCCATCAGCCGCGCAGCCAGAACATAGTCTTCTTCTCGTAAAGCTAAGAGTTTGGACCGAACGGCCCTTGCCAGCCCCGTCCAGTCTATTAATCCCAGAATAACTGTTATGGCGAAGTAGACTGCAATTTGACTCCAATTACTGGGCATTATTGCCACAAGCGTGAGCCAAAGCGGCAATGTTGGAAGGGATTGCACGACTTCGATTAAACGTTGAGCAATCAAATCTACCCAACCACCAAAATAACCTGCAAGCCCACCTATAATTATTCCCAGCGTAAAACTGATTGCGATACCAACCAAACCAATAGTCAATGAAATTCGCGCGCCGTAAATGATACGGCTTAACATATCACGGCCAAGTCTGTCTGACCCTAGCAAATAAACCGGGTTTTCAATATCAGCACACATAAAGTGATTATCAGCTGCGATTATTCCCCAAAACATATAAGGATCACCTGAGCAGAAAAAATTCAGTTTAATTACTTTTTCCTTGTTGGGCGTATAAATCCGCACCATGTTTTCCAAGTCTAGGTCTTTGTCATAACCATAAACAAATGGGCCAACATATTCACCATTATGAAAGAAATTGACGTCATGCGGTTGAGCAAGTGTGAAATCAGAATTTCGCGACTCGACAGAATAAGGTGCTAAAAATTCTGCAAAAATCGTCATTGCATAAATTAACACCAAGAAAATACCGCTTACAAGTGCAAGCTTATGTTTTTTGAATTTCCACCATATGAGCTTTCTCTGTGGCGCCAGATAAATTGCCTCTTGCTCAGGCGTTAAAACTTCAATTGATTTTGGATCAAATGGTTTATCATTTACATAATGGCTGTCACTCATCGACTGACGCCTCCTTGCAATCGAATACGTGGATCAAGGAAAGCTAGCGCTATATCAGAAATCAATACGCCGATTACTGTCAAAAACCCTAGCAACATTAGAAAAGAACCTGCCAAATACATATCTTGACTTTGTAATGCCTGGATCAAAATAGGCCCAGTCGTTTCAAGTGAAAGCACAATGGCCACAATTTCTGCACCAGAAATAATGGTCGGTAAAAGACCACCAATATCTGCAATGAAGAAGTTAAGCGACATGCGAAACGGGTATTTCATCAGGCCGCGAAATTCTGGCATTCCTTTGGCTCTGGCTGTTGTGACATAAGGCTTTCGAAGTTCATCCAACAAGTTTGCTCTTACACGCCTAATCATTGCAGCAGTGCCAGAGGTGCCAATTACGATTACAGGTATCCAAAGGTGTTCCAGCACAGAAACAAACTTGCCCCAACTAAAAGGCTCCCCGATGTATTGCGGATCCACCAAGCCGCCAATTGTTGTGCCAAAATACTCATTAGCAAGGAACATCATAATAAGTGCCAATAAGAAATTAGGTGTTGCAAGTCCTAAAAGCCCAATGAATGTAAGCCCGTAATCCCCCCAGCTATATTGATGCGTGGCAGAATAAATACCGATTGGAAAGGCAATAATCCACGTAAAAATAATCGTAAAGAAAGTTACTATAATTGTGAAAAACAGACGGTCGCCTATAACTTCGTTGACGGGTAATTCGTATTCAAAAGAGTAGCCAAAATCACCAACAAGCATTCCTGTAGCCCATTGCAAATATCGCTCCCATATCGGTTTATCAAACCCGTATTCTGTTCTGAGATATTCAATCAGCTTTGGGTCAACGGTTTCCCCGGCAGCCCGAAGTTCATTTACGTAACTCTCAAAATAATCACCAGGAGGCAATTCAATCAAGATGAAAACCAGGATACTGGTTAGTATCAAAGTCGGCACCATATATAAGATACGTTTGAGAATATAGGAAAACATGTTTTATGGACTACCTATCAAACCAGAATGTATCAGGTTTATAGATACCAAAATATGCCGTTGGCTCCCAAGCGTAAATACCATCGTCAGGTACATTACGAAGATCATTTGAAATTACGACTGGCTGGCGACTATTGTTGACTGTACCAATGCTGAAAACCTGGTCTGCGTAACCACTTAACATGTTATGCCAAATGGTTGTGCGCTCTTGTTCATCTTGAGCAAGCATCCACTTGTTATAAAGTTGAAGCTGAACCCTGGCCCCATCAGTATCTATTGGCTCTCCAGCTTTTGTATTTGTACTCGCGTATTGTCCCCATTTAGGCCACTGTAATTGCGCTTGGTCTGTTGGTGCCAATTCTTTTGGGCTCATTGCAGCCGTTGCAACGGCATTATCTAGGCCATTGAAAACTGATATTAAAGTATCACCTGCATAGGCGCGTCTTCTAAAAATATCGCGTTGTGAAGAACGTATATAAACTTTCAAACCAATTTCACGATAATGGTCTGTGATAAGTTCAAGGACGTCAGTTTCCTCTGCGCTTTCGCCCGCTGTTTCAATCGTAATTTCCGCGCGTCGCCCATCAGGCAATAACCTTGTTCCATCAGGATCACGCTTATCAAGACCAACTTCATCTAAAAACTGATTGGCTTTTTCCTTGTCAAATCTGGCCCACATTTGCGAATAGTCACTTTTATAAAGCGTGCTTTGTGGCATGACTGTATTTGCACTTGGATAAGCAAGGCCGAAGTAAATTACCTCGTTTATCTCCTTGCGATTTATCCCAAGCGAAAGCGCTCTACGGAAACGAACATCCCGCAACACTTTGCGCCAAACCTCATCATTAGCATTCAGGTTTGGAAAAAGTGCAATTTGTGACCCCTTACCCAAAGACCAAAGTTTAGTTGTGTAATTGTTGTTTTTCTCACCACGTTTTAAATAAGGCACATCACTAAACTGCAAATATCGCGCTTGCAAATCAGCTTCGCCTGTTCCTGCTTTAGCAGCAATAACATCTTTGGAGACAACCGACATAATGAGCTTGTCTATATATGGCAGTTGATTACCACCCGGATCCACGCGGTGAAAATAAGGATTGCGTTCAAACACAAATCTTGTGCTTGGCGGTGGCGTTGTGTTTTTCCATGCTTGTAACGTAGGCAGCTCAGGGTTTTCCGGTCTGCGTTGTCTTTGCATTCTGGTATGCAATGCTCCCCAGTTGCGCACGTTTTTTTCAGTAACCAATTCATCCAACTTGGTCTTATCAGCGTATCTGGCGTGGAATTGCTTCATATAATGTGCAGGGCGATAAATGTATAATGGTGAAGGCGCCGCAAGGGCTGGAAGAAATGCTGGGTTAGGTTTGTTCCAAGTATATCTAAATGTTAGTTCATCAATGACGCGGAACGTGGGACCTTTGCCATCGACCAACATTTGAGTAGGAATGCCTTTTTTACCAAGAAGGTCATTTTTGACCATATCTTCCCAATAATACCTAAAATCCTCTGATGTCAGAGGATGGCCATCAGACCAACGATGCCCCTTACGAAGTTTAAACGTAAAATCACGTCCATCCCCAACGACAAAAGCTTCTGCAATATCAGACTCAATTGTATAATCAGGCGAATACCCCACAAGTCGAGCATAGGTATAGACGGTAATCTGTCCAAGGTCTTTTGCCTTGCCCATTAATAAACGTAGCTCGCCACCATATTTACCTTGTAATTTTCCAACACTTACAAAATCAACTTTATAAGGGTTAAGCGGCAACCGCTCTTTCATGGGTGGGAGTTTCCCAGCCTTTACCTGCTCCTCATAAAGCGGAATTACACTAGCTGCACTGGCGAATACAATCGTTGCAATTGTAAATGTGAAGACTGACATAGTAAAAAACATAGCTCTCATCATGGTCTTAATTCCGATATATTACAGTTACAATTTGCCAAGACGAAATGCCCCTCATCTACCTTGATACTCTCCAAACCTGCATCTTGAGAAGACTTATAAACATCCCCCCAATCATCAGCCTCCATTGAAGAACTATATTTTATATTCTCAAAATCCAAAAGTCGATCCAAGTCTGGATAAGGTACAGCAGAAAGTAGCGAGCGTGTATATGGATGGTGCGGGTTTGCAAAAAGCTGTTCTTTAGAGGCAATCTCTACAAGCTTGCCTTGGCACATTACAGCTATTCGCTCTGCAACATAATTCACAACTGCTAGGTTATGGGAAATAAACAAACTCGTTAACCCAAGTTCTTTGCGCAGGTCATTTAATAGGTTCAAGATTTGCGCCTGAACAGAAACATCCAATGCAGACACAGGTTCATCACAAACCATTAATTCAGGATGCAATGCAAGTGCTCTGGCAATTCCTATACGTTGTCTTTGACCACCAGAAAATGAATGTGGATAACGGTTTAGGCAATGCGGCTCCATGCCAACCAATTGTAGCAAGTCCAGAATATCAGCCTGACGTTTTTGCGCTGTTCCAACATTGTGAATAATATAGGGCTCTGACAGAATATTTTGAATTGTCATGCGCGGGTTGAGAGAACTAAACGGGTCTTGAAAAATCATTTGTACTCTTCGACGAAACTCCATTAACTGCGGACCTGACAAAGCTAATATATCGCTCATACCATTGGACGTATTAAGAGAAACGCTTCCACTCGTTGCTTCCAAGGCGCGCATGACAAGCTTTGCTACGGTTGTTTTTCCAGACCCGCTTTCGCCTACAAGTCCAAGACATTCACCTTGATTGATTTCAAAACTGACATTATCGACTGCAATGGTTTTTTTGCTTTCACCGGCCCCAAACCAACTGCCTTTAGTGCTTGTAAATTCTTTCCTTAGATTTTTAACAATAAGATGCGGGCCTTTGGTTTTACTTTCATCAGGGGCTTTAAACTTTGCTGCCAATTTATGGATGGTTTTGTTTGATTGGTCAGCGTCATTACTGCGCAAAGAAACTAGCCTCTCCCCTTCTTCCATCTCAAAATGTGGTATTGCCGCAATTAATGCTTTCAAATAAGGGTGCCGCGGCCTGCGGAAAATATCATGAACCGAACCAGCTTCCATTACCTCACCATGATAAACAACAACAACTTTATCTGCCATATTGGCAACAACACCTAGGTCGTGCGTTATCATTAAAATTGCGGTATTGAATTTCTTTTGAAGTTCTTTCAAAAGTCCCAGTATCTGCGCTTGTACGGTTACATCAAGTGCCGTCGTAGGTTCATCTGCAATAACCATTGCCGGATTACATATTAAAGCCATTGCGATTACTGCACGTTGCCTTAGCCCACCTGATAATTCAAACGGATACATCTCATATCCACGCGCTGGATTGGGGAAGCCTACAAGGCGTAAAATTTCTTCTGTTTCACTTCGAGCTTGTGCATCTGTTTTTTCACGGTGAAGTACCAAAGCTTCTTGTACTTGATTACCAATTGTATGAAGTGGAGAAAGTGCAGTCATTGGCTCTTGAAAAACCATTGATATACGACCACCCCTTAATTCATAAAGATATTGATCTTTTGAATTCAAGCGCACTAAATCAATCGCTTCATTATTATCATTGGGATCATTAAAAAGAATAGAACCAGCTGTAATATCTGCGTTGCGGGGTAATATTCGTAGAATGGACTGAGCAATAACGGATTTGCCTGAACCAGACTCACCAACAACAGCAACAACTTCACCAGGATTTATTGAAAAACTGACGCCTTTAACAGCATAGACGTGGCCTCCTTGAATTTCAAAGGAAACTTCTAAGTTTTCTATTTTCAATAATGGTGTAGCGCTCATTTCGCGATTAACGTCCCCACTACGCAACTCCTACTAACTCTTTAAATATCAACTTATGAAAAAATAATCTTGCACATGTGCCATAAAAATAAAAGCATGTTTTTATATAAGTGCAAGAGAAATAAAAATTTATTCAGGAAGACTTCCGCCATAGCCTGACTGTCTCAGAAGCTGGCAGTATTTTTCAGTCATCACACCTTTACCAGAAGCAAGCTGTGTAAGGTTTAAATCGCCTCCATAATTAATCTCAAGCATTACAGGGCCTTCTTTAGTAAATGCAACATCCCATGACTGGACTTTGATACCCGCAAAGTGCCTTGCAGCTTTTACTACTTTTTTCTTTGCATCTTCAAAATCTGGTAACTCAAAGCCGATAATCTCTTTATAGATTGCATGGTTTTTTCCCATTTCAGCAATATAATCTTTATGCTTAAAGTTAGCTCTTTCAATTGTTCCCTTATCACAATCAACATCACATAAAACCGAACCTTCACGCCAGAAATTATCAGCAACCTCATTTTTTGCTGGCAGTTTTAAAACGCATGAATGTATAGAAGCTTCTTCTTCAAAGTTAAAAATTAAAAATCTTGCTGATGCAATGACAGCACCATTTAAACTTACCATTTTTGAATGAGGTAATAGAACGGTTTGAAACAAATACCCTTTCTTCGATATCCCTTTGATATAATGGATAACTTCTTCAATTGAAATTAAGTGCGTGCCATTGATGCGTAAGTTATTACCTTCGATCCCGTCAATTCGAAAAGAACCAATACTCAATAAGCCTGTTGTAGGTTTTGCAAAAATCGGGAAATTACTTTTGGTTCTTAGAAACGCTTCAAGTTCACTTTGATTTTTCAAAACTGGCGCACCTGCACCACGTCCTTTCCGATCATACATTGCAATCGTTTTAGGACAAGGAATGCCTGCGCCATTCATCATGGTTTCAAAAAGCATTTTATGCTTAGTTGCAGCATACCAGGTCTTATCATTATATATTAGATTGAACGCCTGTTGCGCTTGCTTTCCTGCAAATCTTAATTGTTCTGGAAAGGTGATTTTGGGTTCACAAAACCCAAACTGAATGAATTCATCGCTTGAAAGTTTCCCTACTCCAAAATGCAATTTCAAAAACCGGACAATGGCATCAAATCTTTTACCTTTAGGCGAAGCTTTCCAAACTGCGCTCAAAGATGACTTGGATACGGTCGAAAGTGCTTTTCGCAGTTTTATATGTTCAGCAAGATTTAAAGGGTTTGAATTCAACAGTATATCTCAGCTCGCAAAATATTGGCGGTACCAATCAGCAAATTTATTGAGACCTTCTTGTAAATCCGTCTTGGGTTCAAAACCATAATCCTTATTTATAGCGGTAATATCGGCATATGTTGCTGGCACGTCACCAGCTTGCATTGGCAGGTCTTTGCGAATGGCTTTTTTATTTAGAGCGGTTTCTAGGATACTCAGAAAAACTTCAAGTTTTTCAGGATTATTATTACCTATATTATACACCTTGTGCGGGGCATCTTCCTGCGCGATTGGGCCTTTATCGATCATGGCAATTATACCCGATATAATATCGTCAATATATGTGAAGTCTCTCAGCATATCACCATGATTAAATACCTCTATTTCTTCACCCGCCAGAATTTTCTTTGTAAAGGAAAAATACGCCATATCGGGTCGACCAAAAGGACCATAAACTGTAAAGAACCGAAGCCCGGTTAGAGGGATATTATATAAATGCGCATAAGTATGGCTTATCAATTCATCTGATTTTTTTGTAGCAGCATAAAGCGATACTGGTTTGTCCGCTCTATCCGTTTCCTTAAATGGCAAATCTGTACGCCCCCCATATACTGAACTTGAAGACGCATAAAGGACATGCTCAATATCTTGATTATTTCTTGCCAGTTCCAGAATATTAAGATGCCCAACCAGATTTGATTGAACATATGCACGTGGATTTTGCAAGCTGTAACGCACTCCAGCTTGTGCTGCTAAATGTATTATTTTTTTAAAGCTTTTGTCTTCCAGAAAACTATCCAACGCTACTTCATTTGCAATATCTATTTTGCCGAATATGAAGTTTTTATGTGTCTCTAGCTCACCTAGTCGTGCTTGTTTAAGCTCTACAGAATAATAATCATTGATATTATCAATTCCAACGACAGTCTCGCCGCGCTTAAGCAATGCTTTTGCCAGATGGTATCCAATAAAACCTGCAGCGCCTGTAATAAGATATGACATTCAATAAAGCTTCTTTGATATATTCACTGCATATTTCATGAGTTGCTTGGGCATGAATGTCAAATAACTTGAATCAATTTCACTTAAAAAGAGAACGGAAGCTACTTAATCACCCCGTCACCCCCATGACCTTTGATTAAACAGCTTCCGTCTATCTTTTTAACGTGTTGGCTAGATTTCTAGCCTGACTTTATGGTGTTGGTAATCACCTTATGTGTGGTTGTTCCACATTCTTTTTATTATCATTTTAGTCTTGATGCGTTTTCCGCATTCTTCTTTTTATTTTTAACTGGTTGTTCCAGCTTGTTTTCCCCGCACTTCTTAATGGTGCGATTGAAATTCTTATGCTCTCACTAATGCTCTTAGTGTGTAGTAATCCATTCGCGCGCTTCGCGCTGTGCTTGAGCAATCTGTTCTTTGCTCATATCAGTTGCAAGTTCCTCACGATGTGTTTTTGCCATCTCAAAACCTTTATAGGCAGCAATATTAAACCACTTATGAGCAGCAATCATATCTTGTTCGCCATCACGACCGGCTGCATAAACAAGTCCCATCTCAAAAAATACTTTTGCGTAGTCATTTGATGCTACATCAGAGAAATTAGCGTTTTCAACTTCAAAACGTGCCATTTTTATCGTCCTTAATATACGCCTCTTCTTTTGAGAGGCTTCTTATTGTTTTTACCCTAGCTGGATTTTTCCAGTCTTATTATTTTTGTTTATCGTCTTGCCGAGTTAATCTCGGTCTCGTTGTGCGATGAATGTAATTTGCCTCAATCCATTAAAGACTGACTTAAAAACAATGCTTAACGAGAAACAAACAAATCTAAAACGGAATCTAAATTTAAGATTCGATTCATTTTACATATTCAATAGTTTCAATGACTTACAAAGATATTTACGTTTGATTCAGGTTTGAAATTAAATCTTCTCGTAACCATTACTGAGATTTACGATTCAATTTTGAGTACAATTTGAAATAAAACTGACCAATTGATTAGCTATTTCTTGTGCGCAACAATGCAGCATTAGCCATATTTGCGATGTAATTTGAATTTTATGTTGACGTTTACGTCAAATTTTAGTTTTCTACCTGCAATTACGGAGGAAATTCTAATGAAAAAATCAATCTCAGCATTTTTTGCGGCTTCAATTGTATTTGCAAGTACAAGTTTTGCTTTTGCAGATCCAATTGAAGGCAATTGGAAAACGCAAAGTGGTGAAACGGCAAAAATTGCATCTTGCGGCAGTTCATATTGCATTACATTAAAAACAGGCCAATATGCGGGTCAGCGTATTGGAAAAATGAAGGCTTCTGGCGGTCAATACGTCGGGACTGTTACAGATCCAGCAGATAATAAAGAGTATTCTGGATCCGCAAGCTTGTCTGGTAGTAAAATGAAACTAAAAGGGTGTGCACTAAAAATCTTCTGTAAAACTCAAAACTGGAAAAAACTCTAAGCTTCCAACTAAATTTTTAGAATC
>CALDZF010000088.1 GCA_937944165.1 uncultured Rhizobiaceae group bacterium
ACAAAGAGCCAAAGAAGAAGTTCAAGACATATCCAATTGGTTACTTTCATGTGGATATAGCAGAAGTGCAAACCGCTGAAGGTAAGCTTTATCTCTATGTTGCCATTGATCGAACCAGCAAGTTCACCTTCGTTCAACTGGTTAAAAAAGCAAATCGGCTAACTGCATCGGCGTTCCTTGAAGCCCTTGTTGCCGCCGTTCCTTATAAAATCAATATAGTTCTAACAGACAACGGCATCCAATTTACCTTTCCTCCTCGCTACAAAGATGGGCCAACTGCAACATACATGACTCACATGTTTGACATGCGGTGTCAGGAAAACGGAATTGAACATCGACTTACCAAGGTCAGGCACCCTTGGACAAATGGGCAAGTGGAACGAATGAACAGAACGATCAAGGAAGCAACAGTGAAACGCTACCACTACGATGATCATCAACAGCTCAAAACACACCTCAACAACTTCATAAACGCATATAATTATGGGCGTAGGTTGAAGACCCTAAAAGGACACGCACCATATGAATACATTTGTAAAATATGGACAACTGAACCTGAAAGATTCATAATCAATCCGATCCATCAAATGCCGGGACTAAATAACTAGTCGACTACCCTTTAAAGCCTTTTGCCAAAAGGTATAGCTCGACGGATCCATCCCGTGATGCGGGCGGTTTAATATGATGAACAGACTTAAAATTCTTCTTCATTAAATTCAACAATTCAGCTTCGGTTCCGCCTTGAAAGGTCTTCGATAAAAAGAAGCCTCCTGGCTTTAAAACTTGAAGCGCAAAGTCCAAAGCGACTTCAACCAAATGCATTGTTCGTAGGTGATCTGTCTTTTTGTGACCCGTCGTGGGAGCTGCCATATCAGAAATAACCAAATCAGGCTTGTGGCCTTCAATTGCTTCAAGCAAAAGTTCTGGTGCATCATCATCCAAAAAGTCTTTTTTGAGGATTACCGCACCAGGCACGGGAGCCATATCGAGATAATCAATTCCAACGACCTTTGGCTTATCTGCTTGTGAGCCGGTAATTTGCGCAGCTACCTGGCACCACCCACCTGGCGCTGCACCCAAATCGATAACTCGGTCATTATGTTTTAAAATATTATGTTTTTCATTTATTTCCAATAATTTATAAGCTGCCCGGGAGGCATAACCTTCTGCTTTTGCGCGTTGAACATAGGGATCATTTAACTGGCGTGACAGCCATAGCGTCGAAGAAAGCTTCCGCCCTTTAGCTGTTCTCACCTTAGTGTGCATATTTCTAAGGTTCGTCTTTTTAGGTAAATCACCAGGTTTTTTCATAACGTTGTCTTATGACCTTGTTCTTTTTGCTACTTATCAATTTTATGTTTTTGTTTATAGCGCCTGTTATTATGATTACGAGACCATAAACCATCCTTGTTCATCATCTCAGCCAGCAAACCTTCTCGCAAACCACGATCGGCAACCCGCAATCTTTTAGTTGGCCAGGTTAAACGTATTGCATTTAAAATTGCACACCCTGCCAAAACAAGATCTGCACGTTCATTACCAATACATGGATTTTGGCAACGCTCTTCATAAGACATTGACAAAAGCCGGTTAATAACATTTTCAACATCTTCATCATCAAGCCAAATACCATCAACACGCTTCCGATCATACCTTGGCAAATTAAGATGAATACCTGCAAGTGTTGTCACGGTACCTGATGTACCCAGCAGATGAACGTGGCCATGAGTAAAAGCTTTTTTAAGGGCGTCCTTCCCCTCAAATTCATTGATATGTACCATTACATCACGCACCATATTGTCAAAGATTTTGCGTGAAACATTTTGCCCGCCAAAACGCTCGGCAAGTGTCACCACTCCCATCGGAAGGGATGTCCATGCAACGATACGTTCAGAAATCTTCTTTTTACGCGCACCAATATTATTAATCAAAATCAGTTCCGAAGATCCGCCACCAATATCAAACAGCACTGCACCATCAGATTTTCGATCCATTAACGATCCGCACCCTTCAGTGGCAAGACGCGCCTCTGCTTGCCGCGATACAATCTCCAAATCAAGACCACTTTCTGCCTTGACTCTTTTAAGAAACTCTTCGCCATTGCCTGCCTGCCGACAAGCTTCGGTTGCAATCAATCTTTGTCGTTTAATTTTCCTGTTATCCAATTTGCTTGCACAAATTTTCAATGCTTCAACCGCACGGTCCATTGCTTCTTGGCTAAGCATACCAGTCTGGCTTAGGCCTTCGCCCAATCTGACAATCTTTGAAAACCCGTCCACGACACGAAAGCGGCCTTTTTCTTTTGGAACTGCAATTAACAAACGGCAATTATTAGTTCCCAAATCCAATGCAGCATATGTATTTAACTGACGCGGGTTACGACTATGATTATATTTTGGCTTTGAAGCCCGTGAATTTTGTCTTGGCTGCGCTTGAGTTTCAACATCACAATTTTGAATAGAACCATCCGGATTAAAAGCCACATCAGGCGTTGGCTCAGGTACAGACCTGAGGTTACGCATATTATCATAGCGTTGCTTTTTTTGCTTGCGATAAGGGTAACGCCTACGCTTTGGACTAGCATTGGCATTCCTACTCACATTGCTACCAGGCACAGAAGTACCAGAGCCATCCTTGTTCTCATGCGAAGACACAAGTTTGCCTTCCAGAGACACTTCAGGCGGGAGTTTATCTTGAGGCGCGACATCTACAGCATTGGCTTTGTTAGCTTTATGCTGCGCGTCAGCTGGCCTTCTTGTACGCCGCCGTCTCGGATTTGGCTCTTTCCCTCTTGGCTTATCGCCATTGGAAAGATCGCTCACACCGAATATCCTTTTAATCAGGCTAATATATACCTGCTTATATTTACTGTTGAAATTAGCCTAACACTGAAGCGACAAAGCACCAAGGAGAATATTTACCAATCTTGATTTTAAGACTGTAACTTTTTTAAATCCGTTAATTCAAAGTCCTCCGTCTGCACAATAATACTGTCTGAATTAACAAAAATAATTCCATAAGCAGAGGGTTCGTTTACTTCCAGATGACAAGCCATCGCATCAAAAAGCATCGGCATTTGACCGACTGTACTTTTAAAAACAGAAAAAGGTACTCCCTGGTGACTTCCAGAAATAGTACGATGAACATGCCCAGCTACAATGTGGTGCACATTGTCGTAGCGCTTTATAAGTTCATAAAACGCTTCATGTTCAGCCAATTTTATCAAATCCATCCCAGAAAAATGGGTATCATGGGGAGGATGGTGCATAAATATTATACAAGGCTTATCACCAGATCTGTCTAACTGTGCCTCAAGCCAGCTCATTCTTTTCTCACACAATTTACCAATGTGAGATTCAGGATAATTATAGGGCGGTCCATTTAATGTATCGAGTAAAATGAGATTAGCTTCCGGCGTTTCAATCACATCTTGAACAAAGCCGTTTTTATCCAATTTTATGTCAGGAAAAATTTCTAAGAAATTTTCGCGATTATCATGGTTTCCCAATAATAAGTGATATGGAATTTTTAAGTCCTTCAGTCGACTGCGTAGCATATTATAAGATTGCTTATCCCCCACATCAGTCAAGTCACCAACAAAAACAACCCTATCTGCATCAGCATTAAACTCATTAACATGGGCAATGCCTTTTTGCAGCTGAACATCCGGGTTTAACTTACCTTCAGCAACTTCTGGTTCCATGTGAGTATCTGTAAAGACTATAATTTTTCCCATGACCGCATTCCTTCATTATCGTGTTTTATTATAAACCCAAATGATCCTGCTGAACTTTAACGGCCTTACGCAAGTCATCCGAGGTGCCAGACCATACAACTAGGCCTTTTTCTACAATGAAATGTCTATCAGCCAGTTTCAATAAGTCTTTGAGGTTTTTATCAATCAGCAAAATCGAAAGTCCGCTATCACGCAAATGCCCCAGTGCCTGCCATATTTTCTCTCTAATCAATGGCGCTAAACCTTCTGTCGCTTCATCAAGAATTAAAAGCTTAGGATTGGTCATAAGTGCACGCCCAATCGCTAACATTTGCTGCTCTCCACCTGATAATAAATTACCCATGGATGTAGAACGCGAAAGCAATTCCGGAAATAATTCATAGACACGTTCAATCGTCCATGGTTGTTTTAAACCAAGATGATTGGATGCAGTCGCAATCAGGTTTTCACGAACAGACAAATTAGGAAAAACCTGCCGCCCTTCAGGTACAAGTCCCAGTCCTTTGTTAGCAATCTTGAACGAAGGCTGACCAAGGATTTGAATATCATCCAGCAAAATAGAACCCTTTGAAGGTTTTATAATGCCCATGAGTGAATTAACGGTGGTCGTCTTGCCCATGCCATTGCGACCAAGCAAGGTTACAACTTGACCAGCCTCTACATCAAAAGACATTCCAAAAAGCGCCTGGCTCTTGCCGTAGAAAGTTTGAAGACCTTTAACTTGTAACATGACTTGTAACATGACTTATTCCTCACCCAAATAAGCTTCACGCACTTGTGGATTACGACGGATTTCATCTGGCGTGCCCGTCGCAATTAACCTGCCATAGACCAGCACCGAAATTCGGTCTGCTAATCCAAAAACCACATCCATGTCATGCTCAACCAGCAAGATGGCACGCTGCTCTTTTAAGGACTTTAAAAGCCCAAACATCGAAGCACTTTCTTCCGCCCCCATGCCGGCCATCGGTTCATCTAAAAGCAGGAATACAGGATTAGTTGCAAGCGCCATCGCAATCTCTAATTGACGCCTCTCCCCATGAGAAAGTTCTGAAGCTTTCATTGAAGCGCGCTTATCCAATTTAACTTTATGCAATGCATCCATTGCAGCTTGACGCAACTCAATTTCTGTTGTTGCTGCTTGCCAAAATTTAAACGAATGCCCTTTATGCGCTTGTACGGCCAGGGCAACATTATCCAATACGGAGAAATCAAAAAACACAGACGTAATTTGAAATGAGCGCGCAAGTCCCTTGGCCGAACGCTTATTGGTTGCAAGTCTTGTGATGTTTTCCCCCTGAAAAAAAACCGAACCAGCATCAGGCAATTGCTCACCAAAAAGCTGCGTAATCAAGGTTGTTTTACCTGCACCATTGGGGCCAATAACAGCATGAATTTCGTTAAGTTGAACATCAAAGCTCACATCATCTGTGGCAACAACACCCCCGAATGTTTTCTTCAAACTTTCAACTTTTAACAAGGTTTTGCTCATTACTTTTCACCCTGCTTAGAACCCGTAATCCAATCTCTGGTTACAAGCCCATTCATGCCGCCTTTAACAAACAAAACGCAAAAAATTAAGAAGGCACCAAATGGCAGATGCCAATGAATTGTATAGGCAGATAATATCTCTTCAAGAAGCAGGAAAACAATTGCCCCTAATACAGGACCAAAAAGCGAGCCTGCCCCGCCTAAAATGACCATAAACATTAATTCGCCAGAACGTGTCCATGTCATTGTATCGGTTGTTACAAAGTCCTGCAAATTACCAATCAAAGCACCGGCAAGCCCGCACATTGCACCTGAAATTACATAGGCGGTTAAGCGATAAGCGTAAGTATTATAACCCAACGCTTTCATGCGTGCTTCATTGGAATTACAACCACGCAAAACCATGCCAAATCGCGAGTGCACAATTTTAAAAGTAAGACAAATACAAACTGCCAAAAGCACATAAGCGAGCATGAAAAAGGTCAGCTTGTTTGATATATCGATAAAACCAAAATCAGATCTATCCCACAAGGTCATACCATCATCGCCGCCATATTCTTCCAGCGACAAAAAGAAATAATAAGCCATCTGCGCAAAGGCCATGGTAATCATGATAAAATAGACACCTTTGGTACGAAGACTTATAGCACCTGTTACAAGCGCAAAAAGTGCAGCAGCAAACATCGCGAGAGGAAAATGCAACCAGGCAGATTCATACCCATGATAAGCTGGGATACCCACTGCATAAGCGCCAATACCAACAAAAGCTGCGTGGCCAAAAGAAACAAGCCCTCCATAGCCTAATATTAAATTCAAACTTACTGCTGCAATTGCAAGGCAAACAATTCTGGATGAAAAATCAAGATAAAATTGATTACCCATACCCCAGGCCAGCATCGGCAAAGCAAATAGCAAAACCATTATAAAGATTGTTAGAACACGCCCTCGCCCACTACCAAATAGCAAGGGCGGTTTAAGATGGCTTTCAAGTTCTTTTGGAATTTCCTGTACGCTCATATTAGCGCACCTTTGGCGGGAAAAGACCCTGCGGACGAAGTGCTAATACAATTGCCATGATAATATAAATCAACATCGAGGAGAGTGCTGGTCCTGCAGTTTCAGCAGAAGCACTTTCAATAAATACGGCCAAAATATCTTTAAGAAATGAACGCCCTAAGGTGTCGATTATACCAATTAAAATTGCTGCAATAAAAGCCCCCTTCATTGAGCCAATACCACCCACAATGATAACGACAAAAGCAGTAATGATTATATCGTTCCCCATACCAATAGTCGCCTCGGTAATTGGTGAAATCAACATGCCTGCAATACCAGCTAGAACTGCACCAAGCGCAAAGACACCAGCAAACAAGGTTTTTATATCCACCCCAAGCGCTGAAACCATAGTGCGATTAGAAGCACCAGCGCGAATTAACATACCAAGTTTGGTATAAGTTATGAGCCAATAAAGCCCGGCAGCGATTAACAAGCCGCTTGAAATAATAACCAACCTGAATGTCGGAAAAATTATACCTGGTAAAATCTCAACCTGCCCTGACAAATATTCAGGCAAAGGAATTGCAATCCCCTCTGGCCCCCATGCAAGCTGAACCAACGTATCAGCAATTAAAATAATCCCGAATGTCGCCAAGACATGGTCTAAATGGTTGCTTGCGTAAAGATGCCTGACCACAATGACTTCAAACAAAAAGCCAACGCCAGCAACAATCGGAATGGCTAATACAACACCCCAGACAAATGACCCCGTCCAAAACGTCAAAGACGCGCATATGAAAGCGCCAATCATATAAAGCGAACCATGCGCGAGGTTTACAAAATCCATGATGCCAAAGACGAGCGTTAATCCAGCCGCCAGCAGAAATAAAAGCACGCCAAGTTGCAGGCCATTAAGAAGTTGAATTAGAAAAAGTGTACTCATCAGCCCATCTTACAGATTTCATCTTGAAAGTCTGAATAAAAACAGGCCACGAAATCGCAGCCTGTAAATTGTTATTTAATTTTTAAAACACTTACAGTTTACAATCACCAGCATGTGGATCCACATGGTCTGTATAAACTGTACTAACAACTTTAGTTGCCCATTTACCATCAGCATCTTCAACAACTTCACGAAGATAAAAATTTTGTACTGGCATATTATTATTACCAAATTTAAAACTGCCACGCACAGAGTCAAATTTAGCTTCTTTAAGCGCTGCTTTCAAACCATCAATGTTTTTCATATCGCCATCAACTGCTGCAACAGCAGAATCAATAAGTTTGATTGAATCATAGGCCTGTGCAGCATAAAATGAAGGATATGTGCCATGCTTCGCCTTAAAGTCTGCAACAAATTTTTTGTTAGCTTCATTTTCAAGTGTAGGATCCCACTGCTGAGTAAGCTTTGAACCTAAAACACCTTCCAAATTACCAGCCTGCATTTTAGGCAATGAAATTCCATCTACTGAAAAAACAGTGAAAAGATCCATTGAGCCTTTTAAGCCAGCTTGTTGATATTGCTTGATGAATGCGCCACCAGCTTTACCAGGATAAAAAGCAAAAATTGCCTCTGCGCCCGATGCTTTTGCCTTTGCAAGTTCAGCAGAAAAATCCAATTGGCTTGGCCAAGTTGTTAGATCCTGGCCTTTTACTTCACCTTTAAAAGTACGTGCAACCCCTGCCGCCATGTCTTTACCCGCTGCATAGTTGGGCGCCATAACGTAGATAGATTTAACATTATTTTGATTAAGGTGTTCGCCCATTGCCATAGGGGTTTGGTCATTTTGCCAAGAGGTGGAAAAGAAATTCGCGTTACAGCGTTTGCCCGCAATAGCGGATGGCCCTGCATTAGCTGAAATCATAATCTTATTAGCGTCAAAAATCGGCTTTGCGGATGCCATCAAGACATTTGACCAGATATATCCTGCAATAATTGAAATATCATCATCTTGTACAAGCTTATCAGTTTTTTGCTTGCCAATTTCAGGTTTAAAACCATCGTCTTCAAAAACTATTTCAGCAGGTTTACCGCCCAGTTTTCCACCAAGGTGCTCCATTGCAAGATCAACAGCATTTTTTTGGTCGTTACCAATAACCGCAGCAGGCGTTGTAAGCGTTGTAACAAACCCAACTTTGATGTTTTCCGCAAATGCTGCTGTACTCAGTAAAGTTGATGCCAGCACACCAATTATGATTTGTCTTTTCATGGAATTCTCCTACCCATATGCCTTGAATTATAATTAACGAGATTTTTTAACACTCACGCTACTTTGTCAACTCATGTCTTATTTTTGAGTTTTTATTTCTGGTATTTTGGTTTTTCAAGCGTTGGTTTATTCTTTCGCTTTGAGCGATAAGGTTGTGCAGGTCGTTTGTAAACAGATCGGCATGTGATTTATTCAGATACCAGATCAGGT
>CALDZF010000089.1 GCA_937944165.1 uncultured Rhizobiaceae group bacterium
TTTATATCTCGAAGAAACTGTTTGCTGCGCTGTGGAAACTGTGTTTGATGCACTCAAATCCCAATTCGAACTGGTACATACCCGACACCGCTCAACAACAAATGCCATGGTGCACATCCTGTTATACAGCGCAGCATATCAACTAGGCTCAGGACCTATTAATTTGATTGAAATGGCGTTTGTTATGACAAGAAATACAAGGCAAAGCTTGCGCAGTGGGGGTTATCCCCAGTCAAAAGCTTTAACGCTGTAGTTCGCCGTCATAACAATCGTCCTTCGGATTGACAGGTGAATTGGGCAGGTTTTCACGGGCTAATGCGTTGTCTCGACCTGCAAACCAAGAGGTTTACTGCGTCTCACGCCTAGTTATCCGCAAAAACTTGTCCCAACCATTTTAACCAAATTAATAGGTCCTGAGCCTAGATACTGAGTCTAGCTTATTTCCTTTATTGCTTTTGCAATTCTACTTATGCCTTCTGGTATTTTCTCATTGGCTATGGATGAATAAGCAATACGAAAATAGTTTCTTGGTGGGTTTTGCGCGCCAAAGAATGCACTTCCGGGTTCAATCAGTACACTTTCATCAACAAGCTTTTCAGCCAATATATTGGAATTTAGGCTTGTAGGGCCTTTAATCCAAAAACTCGTTCCGCCAAATTTGGCAGCGCTGGAATTGCTTAAGCCGTTATTTTCCAATACCTCAAGCATAGTGGCATGTCGCTCTGCATATTTCTTTTTGAGTTTTCGCATCTGGGAACTGTAATGCCCTAAGGCCATAAAATAAGCGACTGTTCGTTGACTGTGCCCAGGTGGGTGACGAAACATCAGATGTCTCAACCGCCTGGCTTCTTCAATAAGGGAATCGGGACCAGCTAAATAACCCAAACGCAAACCTGGGAATAAGGATTTGGAAAAACTGCCTATATAGACCACACGTGCTTTTTCATCCATTGATTTAAGTGCAGGTGAGGGTGGTGCTAGAAAGTTCATTTCAAACTCATAATCATCTTCAATAATTACGAAGTCGTATTTTTCAGCCAATTCCATCAGTTTCTTACGACGATTTATGGGCATCGTCGCCGTTGTTGGGCATTGATGGCTTGGGGTTACGAAAACGACATCACATTTGGAAAGTTTTTCTTCATCCAACACCATGCCACCCTCATCAACATCGAAATATTCGATTTTTTGTGTGCGGTTTGTGACAATGTTTCGAATGTCTGGATAACACGGATTTTCCAGACCAACAGTTGTGTCTGGCCTTATGAGGAGTTCGGCTACCAGATAAAGCGCGTTTTGGGCGCCAAGTGTAACAAGCACGTGTTCTGGTACCTTATAGATACCACGCTGTGGTAGACTATGGCTTGCAATGTAGTTTACGAGCATTGGGTCATCATTATAACCAAAATCACCTGCTAACACGCCAAAGTCCCTCGCGCCCAAGGCTTGACGTGTGCAGTCTCTCCATTCGGAATGACTGAATAGTCCAAAGTCTGCCTGTCCATAAACAAATGGAAATTCATATTCGCGCCAATTAAGAGGTTTTCTAATTACTCGCAAATTGTTAAAGTTGTTTTTTATCCGATGTTGCCAATCAATCTTTTCAATTGGTTCGCGTGCACTTTCCATAAACCCGAGTGGGTTAACGGGTGCGTCTTCATTCACAACATACCCAGAACGCGCTTTTGGAGTAAGATAACCATCATCTGCCAAGGCTTGATAAGCCAGCGTGACTGTGTTTCTGGCAACTTTAAGATGCTTGGAGAGGCTCCGACTTGACGGCAAGCGTTCGCCTGGCTGAAGTGCACGGCTTAAAATCGCGTTTACAACTTTCTCACGCAATTGAGCCTGTAAACTTGCAGGTAGTGTCGGATCTAATTCAAAGAGAATTTCTTTCATGTAATAAACTTTTTTTTGGCACCATACAAAGGTTCTTTTGGTTCTATTTGAAAATTGAGTTAGATACTAGCTTAAGTTAGAAATTTTATTTTTTAAAAGTGAAAATTGTAACAATTGCTTTGGGAGGGGTGTTGTTGTCCGATAATCGTTTCCAACCGGTTTCTGGTTTTGATTTGCCGCGTTTTGCGGGTGTTTCAACGTTCATGCGTTTGCCTCATGTTGATGAAGCAAGCGAGCTTTATTCACAAACGGATATTGGTTTAATCGGCATTCCCTGGGATGGTGGCACGACAAACCGCCCTGGTGCGCGCCACGGACCAAGACAAGTTCGTGATCTATCCACGATGATCCGCGCTATGCACCCGGCAACGGGTACCAAACCATTTGAACTTTGTAATTGCGCTGACTTAGGCGATGTTGCGCCAAACCCGGCAGGGCTTGAAGATACACTTGAGCGTGTCACAACTTATTACAAGCGCATACAAAAAGATGGTATTGTTCCACTTTCTGTTGGTGGTGACCATCTGACCAGCCTTCCAGTTTTACGTGGATTGTCAAATGGCCGAGCTTTGTCGATGATTCATTTTGATGCGCATACGGATTTGTTTGAAGGCTATTTTAACGGCACGATGTATACACATGGAACGCCATTCAGGCGTGCAATTGAAGAAGGTTTGCTTGACCCTAAAAAAGTTGTCCAAATCGGCATTCGCGGCACCATGTATGACGGCGAAGATATTGAATGGGGCAGGGAACGCGGCGTTACTATTATTGATATAGATGAGTGCATGAAGCGTGGCTATGAAGATGTAATGACGCAAGCTAGAGAAATAGTCGGCGATAGCGAAACTTATGTTAGTTTTGACATTGATTTTATTGATCCTGCTTTTGCACCAGGTACGGGCACGCCAGAAATTGGCGGTGTGGACACATGGACTGCACAACAGTATGTGCGAGGTTTAACAGGTGTAAATGTTATTGGCGCAGATATGGTGGAAGTGTCTCCACCGTTTGATGCATCAGGAAATACAGCATGGGTAGGGGCTTCAATCCTATTTGAGCTATTGTGCATTCTAACAGAAGCGCATAGAAATAGAAGTTGAGCTGATAAGCTTAAAGTTTGTGAGGAAGGTAAGGCAGCGAAGCCTTCGTTACTTTTAAATTAACGCTGTAAACTTAGGGAGAGAAAAATGAAAACTCTAAAAACAATGGTAGCAGCGCTTGCAGCATCTTCAGCGATGTTTGTAGCTACTGCACCAGCTAATGCATTAGACGAACTAACAGTTGCTTACTTCCTGGAGTGGCCAACACCAAACCAGTTCGCTCAAGCTAACAAAATCTACGAAAAAGAGCTTGGCGTAAAAGTAAACTGGGTATCTTTTGATGCTGGTACTGCGATGTCTGCTGCAATGGCTTCCGGTGACGTTCACATCTCGTTCTCACAAGGTGTAACACCGTTCCTAGTTGCAACTGCTGCTGGTCAAGACCTTCAGGTAGTCGATATTGCTGTTTCTTATTCTGACAATGACAACTGTGTTGTTCGTTCTGAGCTTGAAATCACAAAAGACAATGTTGCTGATCTTAAAGGCAAGAAAGTTGCTGTGCCACTAGGTACTGCAGCTCATTCTGGTTTCCTTGCTCAAATGAAGCATTTCGGCATTGCAGAATCTGATCTAACCATCGTTGACATGGCGCCATCAGACTCAGCTGCTGCATTCTCACAACCAAACACAGACCTTGCAATGGCTTGTGGTTGGGGTGGTTCACTTCGCACAATGAAAGAGCATGGTAACCCGATTATTTCAGGTGCTGAAAAAGAAGCTGTTGTTGGTAAAGTGTTCGACGTAACATCTGTCCCAACATCATTTGGTGAGGAAAACCCTGAGCTACTAGCTAAGTTTCTTAAAGTGACTGCTGATATGAATGCAAAATATGCAAAAGACAGCGCTCCTATGATGGAAGCTATTGGCAAAGCAGCTGGTATGGATGCTGCTGGTACGAAAGCTGTTATTGGTACATTCGTATTCCCTTCAGTTGAAGAGCAACTTTCTGATGCTTGGATGGGTGGCTTTGTTGCTAAAAATCTAGCTGACAGTGCAAAATCACTTGAAGAAAGTGGTAAAATCAAAGCGCTTAGCGATTACAATGCACTTGTAAACACAAGCTACCTTGAAGCTGCTTCCAAGCTTTAATCTTGTTCTAAATATCAGGTGCAGCCTCATTTATTTGGGGCTGCATTTCAAAAATAATAATAAATAATTTTGGGAAGAGGTAGGCATGAGCGGGCTTATTATCGATGATATTTCAATGACCTTTGAACTGCCAGACGGTGGTAAGGTAGAGGCGTTAAAAAATATCAATTTGAATATTAAAGAAGGCGAATTGCTGTCAGTATTGGGGCCTTCGGGCTGTGGTAAGACTACACTTCTTAACATCTGTGCTGGTTTCCTTGCACAAAGCGAAGGTCAACTTTCTTTGAATGGTGATCTGGTTACAGGCCCAAGCCCTAAACGTGGCATGGTTTTCCAGAAAGGCGCTTTGTTTGAATGGATGTCAGTTCGTAAAAATGTTTCTTTTGGTCCTGAACTTAAAGGTATGCCTAAAGCAGAAATGAATGAAATTGTTGACCACTTGCTGGATGTTGTTGGTCTTCAGGATTTCAAGGAAAAAGCAATCTATGAACTTTCTGGCGGTATGCAGCAGCGTGTGGCACTTGCCCGTTGCTTGGCAAATGAGCCGGACGTGATTTTGATGGACGAACCGCTTGGTGCGCTTGATGCGCTCACGCGAGAAAAAATGCAGGGGCTTGTGCTTAAGCTCTGGAAAGAGACAGGCAAAACAATCATTTTGATTACACACTCGGTTGAAGAAGCGCTTCTGCTTGGTGAGCGTCTAATCGTAATGGCACCGCGCCCAGGACGCATTCACAAAGAATATAACCTTCCTTTTGCAGAGATGGGCGTTGGCGCTGATCTTCGTGAAGTTAAGAAACACAAAAAATTCGGCACAACCCGTGATGAAATTCTATCCATGATTTGGGATATGGAAGAAGAAATCATGGGCAGAACCGAAAGCGCGTAGGGGGAAGAGTTATGTTTTTTACAAGTGAAGATTTTATATCCGAATTTGGTTTTGCGATTACTACATCACTTTGGATGATTGTTGGTATTGCTGGAATTTTTGCAATCTATTTGGTTTTCAGTGCTGCTTTTGCATTTATCTACAGTCTTTATGCAAAAGGTAAAGAAGCTAAAGGTTTCGGCTCCCTTAAGACTGTTACTTTCGGTGACGAAAGTGCTGTGGTCGCAAACCGTATTGCATCGGTTCTTGGTGTTGTTACATTGTTCTTCCTATGGGGTTTGGCCACAGAGTCAAAGCTCTTACCTTTTAGTTTGCCTGGCCCGTTTAATGGTACTTCTCAATTTGAATATACTGCCAAGAATGCAGCGGGTGAAATTGATAAAGGTACAGTAACCTTTCGTGTTTCAAAGCAGGGTGAAGAAGTAGAAAAACTGGAAGCGCCTGCTACATCTGAGGGTTTTGCCAAAGATGATGTTTTAATGTTGCTGGAACGTCGCTCTAAAATTCTAAAAGCGCAAAATAACGATGAAGGTGGTAAGAATGAAGGTTATACGATCACTGAGATTAATGGCCAGCCTATAAAAGCGGATGACGTTGTCACGGTAGAGGGCGCTGATGTCCTTTTCACCAAACGCGGTAGCTTTTCAGTCCGACCTGCTGAAGGCATGACGATGGAGGCATTGTTTTTACCACCACCAGAGAAAGTATGGTCAACATTTATCCAACTTCATAACGAAGGCTATCAGGGTGTTTCGCTCTGGGAGAATGTATTCTGGTCGCTTGCGCGTGTTGTGATTGGTTTTGCATTGGGTTGTCTCTTTGGTATTCCGCTTGGTTATGCCATGGGTCTAACAGGCTGGCTGCGTGGTTGGTTTGACCCAATCGTAGAATTCATGCGTCCTGTTCCACCACTCGCACTTATTCCGCTAATCATTATCTGGTTTGGTATTGGCGAGCAGGGCAAGATTTCGCTTCTCTTCCTGGCAGCTCTTTGGATTATGACGATTGCAGCACGCTCTGGTGTTTCTGGTGTGAATATTTCAAAGGTTCATGCAGCATATTCCTTAGGTGCAAGTAAAAGACAGATATTGACACGTGTCATTATTCCTAACTCTTTGCCTGATATCTTTACAGGTGCGCGTGTTGCCATGGGCGTTTGTTGGGGTACCGTGGTTGCGGCTGAACTGGTTGCTGCTGAAAAAGGTGTTGGTAAAATGATTATTGCTGCGTCAAAGTTCCAGCTTACAGACATTGTGATCGTTGGTATTATCATCATTGGTATTATTGGTTTCGGCATTGAGGTGCTAATGCGCATTATTGAAAAGCGTTTGATACCGTGGAAAGGTCGTGGCTAATTCCGGCCTCGATATAAAATTCAAAGCCGGGTCAGGAAACTGCCCCGGCTTTTTTGTGAAATAATGCAAGTGACAAGCAAATGACAAAGTTGAATTTTGAAAAACCGTTCACCCAACAAGAAGGCATGCCTGATGAAGTGATTGATCGCGCTGTTGAGATTTTAAAAGGCGGGCGATTGCATCGTTATAATACGCTTGCAGATGAAATTGCAGAGGCAGCCTTGCTGGAACAGGAATATGCCCAATATCAGGAAACCAAATATTGTATCGCTTGCACATCTGGTGGTTATTCCATGCAGATTGCGTTGCGTGCGTGCGGGTTTAAAAACGGTGACAAAATTTTAGCCAACGCTTACACGCTTGCTCCTGTTCCAGGTGCCATTCATGCCGCTGGTGGCAAGCCTGTATTTGTTGAAATCAAAGATAATTGGCACATTGATATTGATGACTTACGCACCAAGGCACAATCAAGTGGTGCGAAGTTTATGATGTTGTCTCACATGCGTGGCCATATTGCTGACATGGATGCAATTTTTGAAATTTGCGAAGAGTTCGGCATTTCTATGATTGAAGATTGTGCCCACACCATGGGCGCCAAATGGAAGGGCGTTCGTTCTGGCAACTTTGGCAGAGCCGCTTGTTTTTCCAACCAGACCTATAAGCATCTTAATTCAGGTGAGGGTGGTTTTCTTACAACTAATGATGATGAGGTTGCTGCGCGCGC
>CALDZF010000090.1 GCA_937944165.1 uncultured Rhizobiaceae group bacterium
AGAAACATCCCCGCAGCCCTATACAAAGCCATGGGCGGTTTCGCCACCAATGGTGTTAACATGACAAAACTCGAAAGCTACCAACTAGGCGGCTTCACCGCGACACAATTCTATGCGGATGTAGTCGGTCACCCGGAAGACAAAAACTTGAAGCTGGCCTTTGAAGAGCTTGGGTTTTTTACGGATGAGTTCAAGATTTTAGGGGTTTATCCATCGGCAAAGGCGCGGGGGTGAGAATATTATGGTTTGCGTAATGATCAAGGACAAACTGAACAGCTACAAGACGATGTAATGACTGCCCTCTCGTTGAACCCATATAATCTTAACAGCCAGGGTATTTGCTAGAGCGCTAATCTTGTGCACCGGTTCGCTTTCTATTACCAAAACAACATCTACATCCAAACGACGCCCAAATGCAGCTAATTCAGCAGCCATAACTGCCTCATATTTAATTACTTGAAAAACTCCTCGAGTAAGGTCAAATTCTCCTGAAACTTTAGACTTTACTTCAACCGCAATCCAGCTTTTAGCTGATTCAAAAGACACATCTAATCTATCGCCAGATGCGAGATCTTTTTCTTTAGCACGGCTAAGCAAGTTTGTAGCATTTATGATTTCAGGATTTCGGTAAATATAATTTTTTAGGCGTTTGTGCTCAACACCTTCCCCGTTACCAGCAGCACCCTTAGATGCTTTTACAAGAGACTCCACATCGTTATAAACCGGTTTCAACCCCAGTTTGCTCAATACTAAATCCCACTTATCAAACGCATATACGTCTAGGTATAAAGCTTTAAACAATTCTCTTCTTTGTTGCTTGGGAAGTCGTCTATATTTATCTTTTGACTTCATAATGAAGCCACCAATACCATCTCCAGGTAGCTGATTATTCTTGTTTATAACCAGAGACTGAATCATGGGAATCTCTATATCAAGCTCATCAGCCAACGCCGTTAACGATCTACCTATGCTTCCAAGCGGATAATTTAGCGTCCTGGGATTTGACATACCTACTTCCTTAGCTAGGTCACTGTAAAATATAGGTTGCATTGCTTTGGCCTGCCTAACAAGAATTGGCAAAACAATTCTCGCTCGCTCATGATATAGTTTAGAACCATCTAAATGCGATGCAGCCATTGCAGTTGCTTTTCTTACCATTTTTTATCCTTTCGTAAAAAGTAATTAATGAACTTCACAATCACCCCTCAACCCAATACTTAACCAGCGCAGATGAAATCGCTTTGTTCGGTGGGCATATCAAACCATCAGGATGCGTCTCGCTCATCATGAGTTTTACTTCATCGCGGTGGAACCAGCGGCAATCTTCGAGTTCGGTTGCGTCCATGGCGATGTCTTCCGAGATTGCTTCACCGTAAAGTCCTAACATCAGGGAGTGCGGGAACGGCCAGGGTTGGCTGGCGTGATATTTTACGCGTCCTACTTTGATGCCGCTTTCTTCAAAGGTCTCGCGACGCATGGCGTCTTCCATGGTCTCGCCCGGCTCAACAAATCCTGCTAGCGTCGAGAACCACCCTTCAGGAAAATGTGGAGAACGCCCCATCAGGCATTTATCATCTTTAATCGTAAGCATAATGACGACTGGATCAGTGCGCGGGAAAAGCCTGCTATCACATGAAGGACAATCACGACGATAACCTCCAATGGCGCTTTTGGATTTTGTTCCACACTTACCACAATATTGGTTTTGCGCATTCCAAAACAACAAGCCACCAGCCTGCGCAATTGCACCTGCATCTTCTTCGCTGACAGAACCAGAATATAAAAGCGACCGCAGATCATAAGCAACCCAAGGTTCTTGCAAGGTTTCCAAATCGACTTCGCAAGGAAGCGCTATGCGCATCCCATCCTTGGCTTCGCCTAGTAAAACAGCCTTGTCTTTATTGGCATTAAACTGCTCAACTTCTTGCGCAGAAAAAAGCACTTGAACAGTACCTGCCTTATGCAAGATAACTTTGCCCTGAGCAAAAAGATAATAGCGCGTCTTTTCATCAGCCAGCGCTTTGAGAATTGTATTCTCGTCACGGTTTTCCGCATCACGATTGAGCGTATTATTGGAAAACCCAACCAGAGAACTGGGTTCAGGATTTGGCAGATCATCAAAGTTAAGTGTCATTAAAAATTCCGTTTAAACGCAGTGATGAAACTATCAGCATCATCTTGCTCGTAAGGCTCACGCTCACCATAGCTCCAGACCGGCCCTGGCCAATTAGCATCCTCTTGGTTGCGGGCAATCACATGAATATGCAACTGCCGCACCATATTACCAATAGTGGCGATGTTGATTTTCTCACAGCCCGTCATGGTTTTCAAAGCACATGCAACACGAGCGACTTCATCATCTATCATGATGCGTTGCCCTTTTGAAAGATCATGCCACTCTTCAATACCTGCAATACGTGGTACGAGCACAAGCCAGGGCCAACGCGCATCATCCAGCAATCGTAGAGAACAACTCTCCAACTCACTCACCAAATGCGTGTCAGCTTCAAGCTGCGGGTTTAGAACAAATTCCCCCATGTTTGACGCTTAGCTATAAAGACTAGGCGCACCAACATGCGCATGAATAGCATCAATTTCGTCACGCCCGACCCCAAGTTCTGTTGCAAGGTCGTGCAAGTATTGTGCTTCAGCACGCTTATCCAAATTGATTGCCATCAGCGACATCATGTAAACCTGTTGTTCAAGGCCATTTGGAACGTTTGCTACAAGAGAAGAAATATCAACAGACTTTTGCAATTCCTGATTTACGAATTGACGCTCTTCGTGGGACACATCGCCAAGATGTTCCATCAACTTAGCCTCTTCATCTGCATCAAGCTCGTTGTCTGACTTCATGGCTTGGATCATCGCACTTAGCATTAATGCAGCGACAGCTTCCTGATCTGCAGAAGGTTGCACAGCAGGCTCATCTTGTTTTGCAATCGCATCATTAAACATGTCACCAAAGGACTCATTGTTTTGTGTTTGCTTTGCACTTTCACCAATAAAGTCACCAAAGACATCGCCCAAGGCACCACCTGAGCCGCCACCAGATTGGCCGCGAGTTGCTTGTCCGCCCAATTGGCCAAGCAAATCACCTAACCCGCCGCCTTGTCCACTTCCGCTCTGGCCACTTTCACCTTGACCACCTGCACCACCGCCAAGTTTTCCAAGCAGGTCACCTAGACCACCGCCCGACTGTCCACCAGCAGCACCGCCGCCAAGTTGGCCGAGCAAATCTCCCAAACCACCGCCAGAGCCTGTTGGCGCTTGTTGGCCACCTGCACTTTTATTCATCATGCCACCGACACCTTTTGCAACCGCAATACCAATTGCTACTTTTGCCAGTGTTTTTAAAAGACTCATAATTCTGCTCCCAAAAATTCAATATGTGCAGAGCGCTATCGCCTACCTTCATTCTTTAATACACCAGCTTTTTTGACAAAGCCAAGGCAAATCAAAATCAAAGTAATATTAAGATGTCATTTACTTAACAAAAGCGATTTTGTTTGTAATATCGCAAGAAAACTACCATATAACTACTATGAAATTGAAGATATTTGTTGAAGGGAAAGAATTTGTTCGGATTTGATATTGCACTCGCGGTACTCGCGTTTCTCGTTATTTTGGTTATATTTGCAGGTGTCAAACAGATACCGCAGGGGTACAACTATACTGTTGAAAGATTTGGCCGTTACACAAAAACACTAAAGCCAGGTCTTAACTTAATTGTGCCGTTCATCGACCGCATTGGCGCAAAGCTGAACATGATGGAACAAGTGTTGGATGTGCCAACACAGGAAGTTATCACCAAAGACAACGCAACCATTAGCGCTGATGGCGTCACCTTCTTCCAGATTTTGGATGCAGCGCGTGCAGCCTATGAGGTTCGCGATCTTGAACGTGCGGTTCTCAACCTGACAATGACAAACATCCGTACTGTTATGGGTTCCATGGATCTCGACGAATTGCTTTCAAAGCGTGATGAGATTAACGACCGCCTTCTTCGTGTTGTTGATGAAGCGGTATCGCCTTGGGGCATGAAAATCACACGCATCGAGATTAAGGATATTAATCCACCAGCAGATCTGGTTGCCTCTATGGGTCGCCAAATGAAAGCTGAACGTGATAAGCGCGCTAACATCCTTGAAGCAGAGGGTTTCCGCCAAGCTGAAATTCTAAAGGCAGAAGGTGAAAAGGCAGCACAAATCCTGCAAGCAGAAGGTGAAAAAGAAGCCGCTTTCCGTGAAGCGGAAGCACGTGAGCGCCTTGCACAAGCCGAAGCTGAAGCAACCCGCATGGTATCTGATGCGATTGCTACAGGCGACTCGCAAGCAATTAATTACTTCGTCGCTCAAAAATACACAGAAGCACTAACACAGATTGCCAGCGCACCAAACCAGAAGATTATCATGATGCCATTGGAAGCTTCATCTTTAATCGGCTCTTTGGGCGGTATCGGTTCAATTGCCAAAGATGTTTTTGGTGACGGTGGCAATGACAATACTGGCGGAGGTTCTTCAAAATCATCGCGTTCATCATCATCAAAATCAGGCGTACCGTTTTTCGGCAAGTCTGAAGATAAATAACGAATTGGAGCATTAAATGGTACTATCTTTTATACAAGCTCTAGGCCCATGGACTTGGGTAGCTATAGGTCTGTTAATCCTTGGCATCGAAATCATGATGCCAAGTACGCTCCTCTTGTGGCCAGGATTATCAGCTTTGGCAGTGGGTTTCATAACCCTCATTCTAGGCACCGATGCAGCCATATGGCCATGGCAGGCGCAGGTACTGGTATTTCTGATCCTTGCAGTTGTATTAGCCATTATTGGCAAGCGCATCATGAAAAACAGAAAATACAACGAGAGCGAAAACCCGATATTAAATGAGCGCGGCGCACAGCTTATCGGTCAAACAGCCATTTTAGCTGACCCGATTTCAAACGGCATGGGTCGCGTAAAAATTGGCGATACAACATGGCGCGTCAAAGGCGATGATACCAAAGCAGGCGCGAAAGTCACTGTTGTTGACTATGATGCGGGAACGCTGATTGTGGAATCTGCCTGATCTGAAATTTAAAGTGTAGGGCTTTCTATGCTCGACACTTTTCAAATGCCAATTGGCTGGAATGCGGATTAAGTGAACCCTTCCCTCTCTGTGACCAACGACCACTTTTGATATACTGTTTAAGTGTCGAATTTCAGAAATTACTAGGAGGACGCTAGGTGCGGAAATTGAAACAGGGCTTAGTAGAGCCAAAAACAGTACCAGAGGAAGATCTAAATAAGTATTTTGCGTCAACTTACGCAGGTTACCTTTGTGAAGTTCAAAATCGATTGTGGCAACTTAAACATTCCGATGTCGGTAGGAATATCGATTCCGGAGAATTTCAAAAGGAGGTATGGGCGCTCCAGTTACGGATATGCGTGGAACTCCTTTGCTTTGCTGTCGTAGACTTTGATCAAGTTAAACACGGATTGTTGGGCACTAATCAAAAATCCAAGAAAGATTTAGATACCATCTTGAAGAAGAGGAAAGACGTACTGGTCTGGCCAAGAGCAGTCCGCAGCACGTGGGACACGAACATTGTAGAAGTTACAAAAGGTGTCGCTCCCTTTTGTGAATATCAGCTCTTAAAATCACCAAGCGCCGCAATAGGTCTAAAAGGTCAATTGGATAATATTGTTCACGGACAACGGAGGCCTCGAAAAGAGAATACGGGCCATCTTCCCATGAAAGAGATTTATAAGGCATTTTCAGAAATCAAAACATTCGGAGAAAGACAGTTAATTCAGGACGCCAACGGAAACGGTTGGTTTGTAGATCTACGCAACGAGTTCTGCAAACCAACAGGGCAGCAAGATACCGACTGCAAGATCTACTTAATAAGGGTTAAATCAAAAATCTAATGAGTCAAAGTCTATTCAGCGGTATTGAGCCACCGAACGCAGACATTAGCTAAACTACCGCTTAGAACCATTAAGGGCTCTAAGCAACCATTACCACCTAAGCAACACCAATACGCAACAGATCATGCAGATGAATAATGCCTTCAGGCTTACCGTCTGTATCGGTCACAATCAAAGCGGAAATGTTGAAACTATTCAGCGTTGCCATGGCTGAGGTTACGAGCGC
>CALDZF010000091.1 GCA_937944165.1 uncultured Rhizobiaceae group bacterium
AAAACAACCTTTACAGTTAACTTAATAAACACTTATGATAATAACATTAGTATTGAGTAAAGAGGTGTCATGACTGATTTAAATTTATTACAAAACGATGTTGCAGTTGATACATTTGTTGGAAATTCTCTTGGCGCATTCGGGCGTGCTTTATCTGACAAAATTGATGTTGCTTGGACAACTGCTACTGGAAGAACAATAAGTTCATGCTATGCAATAAACCAAGTTGGATGTGAGCCTGGCTCTTCAATCAAATCGTTAAGTAAAATGCTAAGCTTGCAACACTCTAGCCTTGTGAGGTTGCTAGACCAACTTGAAAGAGATGGTTTAATCAAACGTTTGGATAATAAATTGGATAAACGTGAAAAAAGCATTTTCTTATCTGATGACGGCGAAAAAGTCCTAACAAAACTTATAAATGCGCGCCGTCGAGTAATACAACCAGTAACGGGGTTGCTTGATGATACAGAGATCAATTTATTGTATCAATTAATAGAGAAAATGATGCCAGCTGTGGTTACTGGCGGAGATGATCAACATTACGTTTGCCGCCTTTGTGAATTAGAAGCGTGCCCACAAGAAATTTGTCCTGTTAATTTGTGTTACGATGAATGGTATGAACTTCCGCAAATGCCATACAAACGATCAATTGACTCAAACTTAAAGTAATTAATTTTTCATAAGCAATTCTATTTCATCGCACCAATGCTTGAATCTGTTATCCTCTCCAGCACTATCGATACGTAGCTTGTGTTATGCATATTTTAAGATTTAATATTACAACAATCACCTGAATACATCCACCGTTTGTCATAATAACATTTATAACATCAAAGCATACCTCAATGTGACGTAACATTATCTGCCAACAAGGCGTAACATCTGGGTTGACATAGCCTATTTGTTACAAGGTAGCCTTAGGTTTAAACCCTGAGGTTACACATGACAAAAATAGGTTACGCGAGGGTCAGCACCGTTGACCAAGACTTTGATGGACAGATCGCAAAACTTCAAGCTGAAGGTTGTGACATTGTTCGCTCAGAAAAAATATCAGGTGCAAGCCGTAATGGTAGGACAGAACTTAAAACAGTTATAGAATTCCTTCGTCCTGATGATGAATTAATTGTAACGCGCCTTGATCGCTTAGGGCGTGATACACGTGATGTTTTGAACATTATACACGACTGTGAGCAACGTGGCGCGTTTGTAACCATACTTGACCCTCACATATCAACACGCGGTGATATGGGGCATATGGTGATTACAGTGCTTGGCATGGTTGCCCAAATGGAACGCAGGTTTATCAAGCAACGTCAACGTGAAGGCATTGAACGTTCCAAAGCCAGTGGTGTTTATAAAGGCGGCAAGCGGCGCATTGATAGAGACGCTGTTGTGAAGTTAAAAGACGAAGGTATGAAACCATCACAGATTGCTTCTGAATTGGGGTGTTCAAGAATGCAGGTTTATCGGATTTTAAACGTGTAATATTTGATTGCTTGTTAATATTGGGGGGAAACGGTCGTTGGTCTGATTCCAAAGCTGATTGTCAGTTTAGCAAGAGCTGACATCCAATTTGTAAGCTTAAAATCTAAAATCCCTAAATAAAAAAGCCAGTTTGAATAAAATCAAACTGGCTTTAAGCATTTTATGGACTAAATCCTTGTTAACGGAAAGCCCGACTTTTCCAGAGTGCTATAAATGCTATAATAATAGTAGTACACTTGACGTATAAATATCAAGATTATATCGACTATATTTTATATATTATTTTTGGGAGTAAAATATGACTTGGCGATTGGGAATTGACCTAGGTACTAATTCGCTAGGTTGGGCGGCTTTGAATTTGAGGAATGTGGAAGGGGTTCTAGTTCCTTGCGGATTGAAAGATTCTGGTGTCAGAATATTTTCTGATGGACGCAACGCCAAAGACAAGCAATCAAACGCTGTCAAACGTCGGGAACCTCGTAGTGCGCGTCGCAACCGTGACCGTTACATCCGTCGCCGTACTCGCTTGATGAAACAATTAATACAATTTGGCCTAATGCCTGAAGATGAAGCTGAGCGGAAAAAGCTTGAAGGCGGGAAAAATATTTCTCAGGGAGATAGTGACCCATGGATTTTGCGGTTTCGCGCCTTGCGTCAGGAAATCACGCCTTACCAGTTGGGGCGCGCCTTGTTTCATCTGCATCAAAGACGTGGTTTTAAGTCAAATCGAAAGATGGATCGAGCTGACAATGAAAAAGGCAAGGTAAAAGAAGCTATTGTTCGCACTAAAGAAAAACTTGCAGAAAAAGGAGTACGAACACTTGGAGAATTATTTGGAAAAAGACGGGCAGAGAATTTTGTCGAGAACCAGAAAACATCTAAAGGCACAAGAAAGCCACAACCCCTTGCTCGTGTTCGAAAAGATGGTGAAGGTGCAAAGTGGCAATACGAATATTATCCAACTCGTGAGCTGATACTTGACGAGTTTGATCTGATTTGGGAGGTACAAAAGCAATACAATAGGGATTTTTTGACCGAGGAAGCTCGTGAGACATTGCGTGACACTATTGAATGGCAGCATGATCTAAAACATCAGCCTGTTGGCAAGTGTACACTAATGCCAGATTTTCCACGTGCTGCCAAAGCTTTGCCCTCGTCACAGCGTGCGCGGATTTTTCAGGAGGTAAATAATTTGCGTATCGCGCCTACAGGAGCAGCCAGTTACGCATTAGCAAAGGAAGAACGAGATATAATCGCGGAAAGCCTCTTAAAGCCATCCAATAAAACGGCTAAGCGCACCTTTGATCAATTGCGAAAGCTGAAAGGGTTGTCAATCTACGATAGTTTCAACCTAGAGTCAGAAAAACGCAAAGATCTGGTAGGGGATACTACTGCAGCTGCATTGCAACAAAAAGAACGTTGGGGTGAAAGTTGGCTTGACCTTGATCTGGCAACGCAAGATGAAATCGTCGGTAAACTTTTAAACGAGGAAAAAGAAGAAGTTTTAGTTGACTGGCTATGTGCTAATTATGGTTTGGAGCGTGAACAGGCATATCGTGTTGCTGATTGTCCTCTGCCTGATGGTCATGGCAATCTTAGCAAAGAAGCGCTTAATAAAATTCAACCGTTTCTGGAAGCTGACGTTACCGTTTACTCGGATGCGGTAAAACAAGCGGGTATGGATCACAGCCAGTTTGCCATGGGAGAATTGCATGATCTTGAACTTCCTTACTACGGTTATGTACTAGAACGTTCAGTCGCTTTTGGATCCGGCAATCCAGATGATTCTGATGAAAAGCGCTACGGCAAAATCGCAAACCCTACTGTGCATGTGGCGCTTAACCAGATACGCGTTGTTGTAAACGATTTGATTAAGCGATTCGGAGCGCCCGAGCAGATCGTGTTGGAGCTGGCGCGGGAATTACCTTTGTCTGCAAAAGGTAAAAGCGAACTTGAGAGTGAACAACGCAAGAATCGTGATGCAAATGAGCGCCGTGCTAAAGAGCTAGAAGAAATTTATGGGGGACAACCTAATACCTACGAAAACCGAATGCGCCTGCGCTTGTATGAAGAACTTGAGGCTTTGGGCAAACGCTGCGTCTTTACTGGAGAGCAAATAGGTGCTCATAATTTGTTTTCATCGGATGTAGAGATTGAACACATCTTACCATTTTCCAGAACATTCGATGATAGTTTTTCAAACAAAACTCTTTCTACGCGTCAGGCCAACCGAGATAAAGGAAACCTAACGCCGTATGAGGCGTTTGGGCATTCTCCTGATGGGTATGACTGGGAGGAAATTAGTAAGCGTGCAGCTGAACTTTCAAACAGCAAAAAATGGCGATTTAACCCCAATGCGATGGAACGCTATGAAAAATTTGAAGGTGGCTTTCTTGCCCGTCAATTGACAGATACTCAATATATATCCAGTCTTGCGAAAACGTATTTAGAGTCTATTTATGGCGGACAGGGTCACGAAGGTGGCCGGAACAAAGTTTGGGTTATCAATGGACGCTTAACTGCAGATTTGCGTCACTACTGGGGGCTCAATAGCGTTCTGTTGGGGGATAATTTACCCGAATCAGAAGCACATAAGAAGAACCGCAATGACCATCGCCATCACGCCGTAGATGCTATTGTAATCGCTTCTACAGACCGTTCTATGTTGCAACAAGCAGCGCGTGAAGCACAAGAAAACGAACGGGAATTGTCGGGTCGTTTGCTCGCTGGAACTCCATCACCATGGGAAAATTTCCGCACAGATGTAGAAAACGTTGCGCGCAATATTATAGTAAGTCATAAGCCAGACCATGGGTTTCAAGATGCTATGCACAACGATACTGCTTATGGAATACCCAAAGGAAAAGAAGGTGAACCAAATGAAAAAGGTGTGCGTAAGGTTGTTACGCGCAAACCCATTGAGAGCTTTGAAAAAGCAGCTGACCTTGAAAAAATCCGAGATTATAAACTTAAGTTACAATTACTTGAATTAACACAAGGATTATCTGGTAATACGTTTAAAGATGCGCTGCTTTCGGCCACCAAAGCTATGATGCCACCAGTCTACAGAGTTCGTATTGAGGAAAATCTTAATGTCATTCCGATGAATGATAAACAAGGCAAGGAGTACAAGGCTTATAAAGGTGATGGCAATTATTGTTATGATATTTGGCTTGATGAACAGGGTAAGTGGACTGGAGAAGTTATCTCTACCTATCAGGCTTATCAACTGTCACGTGAAAAACCAGATTGGTGGAAAAAACAGATTGGTCGGCAAGGCCAAGAATTGTTGATGCGACTGCGTAAGGGTGATTATCTGCAATTAGAATATGAAAGCCGTGATGTAGTTGTGCAAATAATCAAGTTTACATCAGGAACATTGGCACTTGCGGCACATAATGAAGCCAATGTTGATGCACGTACCCGTGATAAAGAAGATGATTTGAAATTCATATTTAAATCACCAAGCTCCCTTCAAAAGTCATTCACTAAGTATGCTACTGTAAGTCCATCTGGCATTTTGAAAGTATATAATTAATATATCTCGTTTATTGTTCTGTAAAGTTTTATAGTTTTATGGAATATTGACATGCAGAATAGAGTTGTAGAAATCAATTCTGATGGAGCGTATTTAAATGTTGCTCGCGGATTTCTCGTAGTAACCATTGATAAAGAAAAAGCTGGCCAAGTGGCTATTGAAGACATGTCTGCACTTGTTATTCGTGGGCATGGCGTCAGCATTTCTGTAAATGTGTGCTCCCGTCTGGCAGATGCCAATGTCCCTGTTGTTATTTGTGGTTCCAACCAATCTCCAGCATCGGTTATCTGGCCGGTATCAGGCCATTTTGCACAAGGTTTTCACATGCAAGCACAGGCAATTGCAAAAAAACCCTTGTTGAAGCGATTATGGTCACAATTAATACGAGCCAAGATTGAAGGTCAATCGCAAGTTCTGGCAGCTTTCTTACTAAATAGTGATGATCTTAAAGCTATGGCAAAACGTATTAAATCCGGTGACCCTGAAAATTTGGAAGCTCAAGCAGCGAGACGATATTGGCAACGCCTGATGGGGGAAGAGTTTCGGCGTGATCGCAAGGCTGATGGCGCAAACGCATTACTGAATTATGGATATACAGTTTTGCGCGCAGCGATCGCTCGTTCGATACTTGCTGCAGGTTTGCATCCTTCACTTTCATTGCAGCATCAAAGTCGCGGAGATGCTTTGAGATTGGCTGATGATATGATGGAACCCTATCGGCCATGGGTTGATTATAAAGTCCGCAGACTGATAATGGAGCAAAGTTTCGGGTTACCCGATTTAACAACTGAAATTAAAAAAGAGATCGCATCTGTACTGCAATTGGATTTTTCTGGACCTTTAGGGGCAAGCCCAATGCAAATCTGCATGGACCGAATGGCGCAATCCCTTGCCCAAGTATTTATGAGTGAAGCTAAGGAGATGGAAATGCCTGGAGTTCCTTTACCACTCTCTGCGACAGTATAAGCAAATGGCGGATCGGTTCAAAGAACTAAGCGGGTACAAGTTTATGTGGGTTATGGTCTTATTTGATTTGCCAACAACAACACCAGAAGAAAGGAAATCTTATACACAATTCAGGGATTTTCTTTTGGATAAGGGTTTTGAAATGGCTCAGTTTTCTGTGTATGTTAGGCACACAAACGGTAAAGATGCAATTGAGGCTATAATTCGTAAAGTCGAAGCTGCTATGCCACCTGAAGGGAAAGTCGACATTTTACAATTCACTGACAAACAGTATGAAAATATTGTCTGCCTGCGTGGTCAAAGACGTACCGATTCGCCCAAAAACCCGGAACAACTAGTGATGTTTTAATGAAAGACGGTGTATTTTTAATTTGTAAAAAATCAAAAATACACCTCTTAATCAGTGACTTAAAGTGTGATCAGTTATAGCACTCTGGAAAAGTCGAGCAAACCGCAATGAATGCTTTTCAATTTTCTGGATGGCTCTAATAGATTAATCTTAATGACCGCATTGAACCGAGAGCACCAAATGAACCATCGCCTGCAATAGAATTGCTAATCCATCAATTGCTTTATCAGCGGCTTCTTCATCGCTTCATATTCTTCTTTTGATAGCGCATCAGTATCATAAAGTGTTTTTAACCTTTTCAATTTATCAACGGCATCATCGGGATTGTCAGGCAGTTCATTAGCAAGTTTTACCCGTTGAGTATCATTGGCAAACAGGTTTAACCCACTCTCACCACCATTGTTACCTGTAGGGCTTAAATGAGCGGCACTGAGTGACCACACTAATGCAATAAGCCAGCCAAGGCCTGTTGCTCCAAAGATGATTGTTATAACAAAGATTAGCCACCTATTGGGATGCTTGCGGTAAAAAGCAATAAAGATTGGTATTGCAATTACCAGCCCCGCTCCAAGTGTGAACAATATTAAGAAAGCGGCAAGTTCATTATCACTTTCA
>CALDZF010000092.1 GCA_937944165.1 uncultured Rhizobiaceae group bacterium
AAATTCTTTGCGAAACTCTGCTACTTCTTTGGCTAATGCTTCAGGATTACTGGTTGTTAATCCGCGTGCGATAAGTTCAGCTAGTTTTGGTGTATCTTCAACTTCTACACCCCAACGAGCAAGCTCAGGTGTGCCTATTCGCAATCCATTCATATCACCCTCCACAGCCTCAATCGGCAAACCGATACCACAAGCCAGAAAACCTGATTTTCGCAACGTCTTAGACGCAACTTGTCCACCACCATATGAGGTCGCTTCAATGGCAAATTGGTGTGAAGACGTAAAACCCTTGTCTTTACCAAACACAGGGACACCCAAATTACTCAACGCATTTGCCAGACTTTTGGAAACATCAATCATTGTCTTTGCATAAGCTTCGCCATGGGTTTTCCAATCCAGCATGGTAATCGCAAGGGCTGCTGACTTTGCCGCATCAAAATTTGCAGTCATTCCAGGGAATGCAATTTCATCAAGGCGTTTTGCCAGATTGCTTTCATTAGTAACTATTAAACCACCCGCAGGGCCAGCCAAGCTTTTATAGGTGCTCATGGTCATAATATGAGCGCCCTCTTGCAATGGGTTAGGCCAGGCCTTTCCCGCAATAATTCCGCATTGATGCGCTGCATCGAATAGCACTTTTGCACCAACCTCATCAGCGATTTCCCTAATTTCGCGTACAGGATGGGGCAACAAATTTAAGCTACCGCCGATTGTAATTAGCTTTGGTTTAATTTCTTGGGCTTGTTTGTGCAACGCTTCAACATCGACTGTAAATCCATCGGCATTTACGGGCGCTTCATGAATTTGCAAACCATATAGCCCCGCACACCCACCATCATGATGGGTTACATGCCCACCTATCGAAGCGGGTGGTGCGATAATCGCATCACCCGGATTGCAGATCGCCATAAAGGCATAAAGATTGGAAAGCGCGCCAGAAGCAACACGAATTTCGGCATATTTGGCTTGAAAAATATCTGCGCAAAGTTCTGCACAAATAACCTCAATCTCTTCAATAGCCTCTAAGCCCATTTCGTATTTATCACCAGGGTATCCAAGTGAAGGACGAGAACCAAGTCCAGCGGCTAAAGCAGCTTCAGCCCTTGGGTTCATCGCATTGGTTGCCGGATTAAGATTAAAACAATCGCGTTCGTGAATTTCGCGGTTTTGCTCAATGAGTTTTTCCAGACGCAACCCAATTGCACTTGCATCAGAATTTGCCGTGGCAACTGCTATTTCCTGAATATAATTCTCACAGACCCCTGGCACCCAGTTTCGTTTTTCCAAAGCAGTCATCACATTCTCCGCATCGTCAATTCCGAAGAACATTCGTATCTGTTTTTTGGGAGATGTCTAGGCGCAGGACTTATTAACCTGGCTATAACAGGACTTAATCAGCGCTTGGTAATCTACGCATGGTAAATTCGATGATGTCATTGTCTAGTACACGCCAGCTTTCCACTTCGCTCCAATATGCAGCTTTTGGGTATTTTTTCAAAAAGCTTTTGGCAAACATTCTCGCTTCTGCACGTGGCATAACATGGGTTTCGCGTTTCCAGCTACTAAGCGAAGTACCACGTTTGCCCAATATATTCTTGCGCATCTCTTTGCGCCGTTCTGCCCAGCTTTTATTGGCCTCGCGCGTTCGTTCAACTGCGCTTGACGCTCTACTCGCATCAGTTACAGAATATCTGGCTTTTTTACAATCAATATCAGCCATGGTTTCGGCCTCTAATTATTAATGTAAAGTTAATTTGGGGACTCATTTGAAATGAGTCAAGTTTTGTGAAACCAACCTGTTGCAAATCAACTGAAAATATGGACAAGTCTAACAACAAATTCTCGTAAAGGTTTTTACTCTTGGAAACTAAACACACACCGCCGCCTCCAGGCCTACCAGATAATCTGGACGCTAAAAAACAACTGGCTGAACAGTGGTTTCAAAAATTACGTGACGATATTTGTTCAAGCCTTGAACAATTGGAAGACAGCCTGGAAGGCACTTATTCTGACCAAGAACCAGGCCGTTTCATGCAAAAGGACTGGCAGCGTGAGGAAGGTCATGGCGGTGGCGGAACCATGTCAATGATGTATGGCCGTGTCTTTGAAAAAGTTGGGGTTCATACATCAACGGTACATGGTATTTTGTCTGAAGATTTTAAAAAGCAAATTCCTGGAGCCGATGAAAATCCTGAATTTTGGGCGTCTGGTATTTCATTAATTGCCCATCCCCACAATCCCAATGTGCCAGCCGTTCATATGAATACACGCATGGTTGTTACAACCAGCCAATGGTTTGGTGGCGGTGCTGATTTAACACCTGTACTTAATGCCCGCCGCACTCAAGAAGATGAAGATACGCGTATTTTTCACCGTGGTATGAAATTCGCCTGCGAACGGCATGCGGTTGCCAATTATGACGAATATAAAAAATGGTGTGATGAATATTTTTACCTCAAGCACCGCGATGAGATGCGCGGTATTGGTGGTATTTTTTATGATTATTTACATTCAGACGAAGAAAAAGGCGGATGGGATGCTGACTTCGCCTTTACCCAAGATGTCGGACGCGCCTTTAATGTTGTCTATCCAGCTTTGGTAATGAAAAACATGAACAACCCCTGGACACCAGAACAACGCGAAGAGCAACTTATACGTCGTGGAAGATATGTTGAATTTAACCTGCTTTACGATAGAGGTACCATCTTTGGTTTAAAAACTGGCGGCAATGTAGAAACGATACTGTCTTCCATGCCACCAGAAGTAAAATGGCCATAAGAAAAACAAGTAATACTTTGTTTTTGAACGTAATATCTTTGTAAAAATGGGCATTTATTACCTTAAGTAAAGTTTAAAAAACAACTTAAACTATAGTTAAAAACTACCCATAGGTAAGTTTATAAATGTATAAAACACTGTTTATATTGCGTTTTTTTAACTAATTATAAATTGACACCATATACTGATCAGGCAATATATAGTTTGAAAAAATATTCCCCCCAAAGCGATTCGGAAAATCATGAAAATCCTAAAACTGCTCACTCTATCAGCTTCCATTTTATTGTATTCCGGCAATGTTAGTTTTTCAGCAGACGAAACTGTAATTTCTGATGAGGCATTGCAAGATAGATTTTCAGGCCCACGCGTTTACATAAGCCTTGGTGCTGACAATATACGCGAACGGCGAGGGTTTGATATTAGTACTTATGGAGCGATAGAAGTAGCTAGCGAAATCCTTAACGAAGATTATGGCCTGAGACTGCGTTTAGGGGCGGATGTATCTGAAGTTGGTGCCTGGGCAGGTGTTGGCATCTCAACCGAATATGTATTTGATGAAAAGCCTTTTTACATTGAAGGTAGCTTCATGGCAGGAGGATACACAGACTTTGGTGAACTCGATTTGGGGCACGCATTGGAGTTTCGCAGTCAAGTAGCAATCGGTTACCATTTTGAAAATGATTTTGATGTTGCACTGACTTATGCACACAAATCAAATGCCAGTATTGGAGATTCCAATCCTGGCGCGGAAAGTTTTGCATTAAGAATTGGGCACGCCTTTTAAGACAACGATAATAAGCCAACTTTATCAAGCTTAAACCCGCTTTCAATCCAGACTTCTTCCAGCTGTTTAAGCCGTTCTCCCATTTGGGGACTAGCTTGCATTCCAGCATCTATTAAGTCTTGTCCTCGAAGTGGAAATTTTGGACGCTTCCAATTTTGCGTATATTGCACTAATTCAAGCATTTTATTGGCTGCAGGCACATCATCACGCCCTCGCAAATGCACAACTTCCAATTTCATGGAATCAAGCAGACCTTGCCTATCGCCACGATATAAAAGCTTGTCTAATTCGCCGTTTGTAATTTCCGGTTTTGGTACAGGATTATCAGCCCATGCAATCATACGTTCCATTTCCTTTTTTGAAAATGTCATACGTTTGCTCATGGTCTGCATGGTTTCAACATCAGGTCGCACCATGCCCATCAAGCGAAATAAATAATCAGGTTCCCAAGCTTCTTGCTCCTGCTCCAAGCGCAAAAGCGCTGGAATGGCATCTGTTCCCCATTTATGGGTTTCAGGTATAACGCCTCCCAAAACGCCAGTGGTTCGCATCCATAAAATTGCACGACTTGGGTCCGGCGCTGAAAGCATTTTTTTCAATTCAGACCAAACCCTCTCAACGGAAAGGCCAGACATTAGCGTTCTCCCACTTGCACATGCCTTTAAGCCTTCTGCATCAGGACGCCCACCACCATACCAAGCAAAAAAACGAAAGAAACGTAAAATCCTCAAACTATCTTCCTTAATGCGTATTTCTGCATCACCAATAAAACGAACGGTCTGAGTTTCAATATCGCGATAGCCATTTACAAAATCAAAGACATTGCCTTCGCGGTCACAATAAAGGCCGTTGATTGTTAAATCACGACGGTTTGCATCTTCTTGCCAGTCAGTTCCAAATTCAACCACTGCATGGCGGCCATCGGTCTCAATATCCTTACGCAGTGTGGTTATTTCAAAAGGAATGCCATCTATGACGGCTGTTATCGTGCCATGTTGAATACCAGTAGGAACGGCTTTATGGCCTTTAGCTTGCAAACGCTCCACCACTTCTTGCGGCAATAAGGTTGTGCAAAGATCAACATCACTTGTGGGCATCCCCATGAGTGCGTTACGCACTGCCCCTCCTGCAACGCGAGCTTCTCCACCATTTTCACATAAAATATCAAACAACTCTTGAAGCTTTGCATCTTTCAACCAGTCATCCGTAATTTTCACGCTTGCTAATTCACTCATTTAAAAACCCTATCGTAAAGAACTCGAATCATCCCTGCCGTCACTCCCCAGATATAATGGGTCTTATAAGGCATTGCATAGAAATACCGTTCTGTTTCATTCCACGTTTTACTAGTCTTCTTGTGATTGGCTTCATCCATCAAGAAAGCTAATGGCACTTCAAACATATAATCCACTTCATCTGGATTAATCTCAAAATCAGCCCCTTCACGTACAAAGCCGATAATGGGTGCAACCTTGTAGCCAGACCCTGTATGATAATCGGGTAATCGTCCGACAATTTCAACTTCATTAATATCCAGTCCGATTTCTTCCCATGCCTCACGAAGGGCAGCTGCCTCTGAAGAAGCATCATCAGCATCAATGCGCCCACCAGGAAAGGCAATCTGGCCTGAATGATTATTAAGCGCTTCGGTTCGTTTTGTTAAAATGACATTGATTAAACCTTCACGTTCAATCAGGCCAATTAAAACCGCCGCTGGCTTAACAGCATTTGAAATAATACTCTCTTTCATTCCATCATTTAAATGGTAATCGCCATCAACTTCATCAGTTGTATAAACAAGCCTTGTAGAAATCAGCTCACGCACATTGTTTTTTGTAAATTCAAATTTCACGCGAATTATGCACTCAACTTTGCAAGTTCATCTGCAGGCATAATCGGGAAAACCTCACCCTTACTTCGAACAGCAAACATCAACCGGCCATTTACCTCGATTTCTTCACCATAGGAAATTAATTCATACATTACAGGCCGCGCAAGCACCGCTTCCAAACGCCCACGCACCAAAACATAAGGTTTAACACCATCATTTTCTGGTACAGTAACAAACCGCATGGGATTATCACAACCAACTTCAACCACATCATCCATATTGGTGCGCATTGTGATTATTTGCTCTCCATCTTCTTCGTGTGTATTCATTTCAACGGCAATAAAATGCGCATCTTCAACCGTAATACCAACCAGCTCTACAGGCGTTACAAGATAAGTCTTTCCATCTTCATCCTTTCGCAGAACAGTTGAGAAGAGCTGAACTAGCGCTTTGCGGCCAATTGGTGTTCCCATATAAAACCATGTACCATCCGCCTTGATTTCCATAGGAATATCACCACAAAAATCAGGATGCCATTGGTCAACAGGTGGCAAGCCTTTTTGTTTTTTACCGGCACGCGATATTAACGCTTCAAGGCCACTTAATCCCTTTGCAACCTGATTATCTTCGATTTCAGCCATAATAAAATCTTTCTAGTGCATTAAACACGCAAAATCACAATTTAGTTTATGTGAATCATTCCACTTGAAGTCACACAATCGACAACTACCATGCTATATGTAAGCTATATTTTCTATTTTAAAGCATAATGCGGAGTTTATTTTATGAGCGCTATCGACAAAAATCTGTCAAAACAGCAGGAAAAAGAGGTCATCGCAATGGCTGAAAAGGCTGTTAGCGACATGAAGAAGATTCGTAAAAGTGTTGGAACCGTAATTTATGGTCAGGAATCAGTCGTTGATAATACACTGGTTACACTGCTTTCAGGTGGCCATGCGCTGCTGGTCGGTCTTCCTGGCCTTGCTAAAACCAAATTGGTTGAAACACTTGGCATTGTTTTAGGCCTTGATGATAGCCGTATTCAATTTACACCAGACTTAATGCCTTCTGATATTCTGGGTTCTGAAATCTTGCACCAAGACGAAAAAGGCAAGCGTTCTTTTCAATTCATAAAAGGACCTGTATTTGCACAGCTTTTAATGGCGGATGAGATAAACCGTGCTTCACCCAGAACACAGGCTGCACTTTTGCAATCTATGCAAGAGTATCATGTGACAATCGCCGGCCAACGCTATGATCTTCCTTCTCCCTTCCACGTTTTGGCGACACAAAACCCATTGGAACAAGAAGGCACTTATCCACTACCAGAAGCCCAACTTGACCGCTTCTTGATGCAAGTTGACGTGCATTATCCAGACATGGAGGCTGAGCGGAGAATTATGTTTGAAACAACTGGTACAAGCGAAGCTGTTGCCAAAAAGGCAATTGACGCAAAACGCTTAAAAGAACTTCAAGAGCTTGTACGACGCATACCTGTGGGGCAAAGTGTAGTAGATGCAATTCTTGAACTGGTTCGTTCTGCACGCCCTGGAAGTGCGGCATCTGACGTTGCTGACTTTATATCTTGGGGGCCAGGCCCACGTGCCTCTCAAGCTTTAATGCTAACCGTACGTGCAAAAGCTTTATTGGATGGACGTTTAGCACCTTCTGTTGATGATGTTGTGGCATTGGCAGAGCCAGTGCTTCAACACAGAATGCAGCTTTCTTTTGCTGCACGTGCTGAAAGTATGACGGTTCGGGATGTTATTGACACGCTCAAAAAACGTATCGGGTAAGACTGTAATATGGCACCTTTAGGCGCAATAGTTCAACGAGAAAGCGGGCGCGATACAATTGAACGCGCAAGAGCCAGAGCAAGCCTTATTCCAAGCCTGCTTGTAGAGGCACAACGCGTTGCCAATACCGTATTTTCAGGATGGCACGGCAGACGCAAACGCGGTGTCGGTGAAAACTTCTGGCAATTTCGACCTTATACACCAGGCGAAAACATGTCTCGTATTGATTGGCGACGCTCAGCGCGTGATGAAAGTCATATCTACGTTCAAGACAAAGAATGGCAAGCAACGCATACGGTATGGCTTTGGGTTGATGAAAGCCCATCCATGCTTTTTAAGTCTGATGCTGCTACAGTCGCCAAACAATCACGCGCCTTGGTGTTGGCTTTTGCCATGGCAGAGCTTTTGGCAAAAAGTGGAGAGCGTGTTGGATGGCTTGGTCTTACTCGCCCTATCCTTAGCCGCAATGCAGCAGAAAAACTTGCCGAAGCACTTATTCTTGGAAAGCCTCAAACAGAATTTCCAAAAGCACCGGATCTTGGACAACACAGTGACTTAATAATTATCAGTGATTTTCTTGACCCGGTAGAACAAGTTTCAGGCCAATTGGAAAGCCTGTTCAAGCGTGGCACCAGAGGCCACGTTGTTCAGATGGTTGACCCGGTAGAAGAGGTTTTTCCATATAAAGGCCGTGTTGAATTTAGCGATCCTGAAACAGGTGAAAAGTTTACCGCTGGCAATGCTGAAATGCTAAAAGCTCAATATGAAGCTGAAATTGCAGCGCGAAGTGAAGCCATACGCCAAACAACAAACAAGCTTGGCTGGAGTTTCACACGTCACCATACTGATAGATTGGCGTCAGAAGCGCTTGTGCAACTGCATACGCATTTAGGGGAGCGCGCTTTATAATGTTTGGTCTTCCTTTAGCCTTTACGTCTCCCTGGTTATTGATGGCACTTATCTCGCTACCCATTATTTGGTGGCTTTTGAGATTAACACCGCCTAAACCACAAGAAGAGGTTTTTCCGCCAACCCGTATTTTAGCAAGACTTCAGGAAAAAGAAGAAACACCTGCACAAAGCCCATGGTGGTTGACCCTATTGCGCTTATTGATGGCAGCACTTGTAATTTTTGCCATGGCCGGTCCAATCTTAAACCCCGATGAAACTGCACTAAAAGGCGATGGCCCAATTATGATTGTTATGGATGACGGTTGGGCATCCGCACAAGAATGGGAAACCAGACGCAATACAGCACTTGTACTTATTGAAGAAGCAAAAAATGCAGGCCGCACTGTTATCCTTGAAAGTACAGCAGGTCACGAAAATTGGACTGGTGAACCCCTATCACCAGAAGAAGCTGCAAGCCTTTTGCAAGCAAGCGAAAGCATAGCCATTGAGCCTGATCATAGTAAAACAGCACAACGTATTAAAGCAAAAATCAAATCAAACAACCCTGGTCAAATCGTCTGGCTATCTGATGGCCTATCACGCGAAGGCACAAAGCAGTTAGGCGATACAATCATTTCAACAAACAAAGCCACAACGCTCTATCAAGCCGATATTGAAAATCTGCTTCTTATCGAAACAATCAGCAATGAACCCAAAGAACTTTTCGGCACTTTGGCGCGCGCGCAAAGCGATGGGGCTCAAGAAGCATCCATCATTGCACGCGATTTGAAAGGTCTGGTAATTTCCAGAACCAATGCTCTATTCAATGATGGTGAAACAAAAACAAGGTTTGCGTTTGATGGCCCTGTCGAATTGCGAAACCAAATTGCACGACTTGAAGTAGAAACTGCAAAAAATGCAGCTGCCGTTCAGCTTTTAGATGATAACAATCGCCGCCGCCTTGTGGGTTTAATTTCTGGTGAAAACTTTGATCGAAACCAACCATTGCTTTCCCCACTTTATTATATCTCGCGGGCTTTGGAGCCTTTTTCAGATTTACGCCGCGCAGATGATGCAAACGTAACTGCCTCTGTACCAGAGCTGATTAATCAAGGCGTATCAGCAATCGCTCTTGCTGATGTTGGTGTCATTACTGAGGCTGCAGAAAAACAGCTGACAAAATGGATTAATGAAGGCGGTGTTTTAATCCGTTTTTCAGGTCCTCGATTAGCAGCCTCGCCTGAAGGTAATTTATTGCCAGTAGCAATTAGGCCAGGTGACAGAAACCTTGGCGGTGCTCTATCTTGGGAAACCCCAAAATCACTTGCCCCTTTTGAACGCGATAGCCCTTTCTTTGGTATTAATCCACCACGCGATGTTTTGGTCAAAAAACAATTGCTTGCTTTACAAGAGACAAATCTTGAAGAAAAAACTTGGGCAACATTAGAAGATGGTACTCCGCTTGTAACAGCAAAAAAGCAAGGAGCTGGATGGATTATATTATATCATGTTGGTTCAGATGCAGATTGGTCTAATCTGCCACTGTCAGGCACTTTCGTGGAAATGCTGCGCCGAACAGTGAACCTTTCACGTTCTAATGGCACAATACCATCAAACAACGAGACAATATCGCTGCCGCCATTACGCGTTTTAAATGGTGAAGGCCAATTCATTCCACCAGAAACATCAATAAAACCTCTTGTCATATCTGCTGGAGATTCCAAAACTGTAACGCCAGAAAATCCTCCTGGGTTTTATGGTACAGAAGATGGCTTTACTGCATTGAATCTATTTGAAGAGGAAACCAATCTTGTGCCAATCACTCAAGAAGGTTTTATAGGTGATTTTGAGAAACAAAATTATCTAACAGGCGCAAGCTTTGATTTTAAAATCTGGCTCATAGTGCTTGCTGCAATTTTACTACTCATCGATTGCCTTGCAGTTCTTTGGATGGCAGGTGCATTACGCACAAAAAGACCGACAAGAAGCGCGGTAGCCAATATTTCTATCTTGGTGGTCGGCCTATGGGTTCTTACAAATACATCCCCAGTTTTTGCGCAAGAAACAGATGAAAATTTTGATTTTCAATCTGCCCTAAAAACAAGACTTGCTTATGTAGTCACAGGCATCACCGATGTAGATAATATCTCAGAAGCTGGAATGCGCGGATTAACTTTCTTCATCAGCAGCCGCACCGCACTTGAACCGGGAGAGCCTATTGGCCTTGATATTAGCCAAGATGAACTTTCATTTTATTCCCTCATTTATTGGCCTGTAGACCCACGCGCAGAGCTTCCCTCCCCTGAAACTGTGGCACGCATAGACGCCTATATGAAAGAAGGCGGAAGCATATTATTTGATACAAGAGATCAAGTCTCTGGTGTCTTGGGTGGAACCTCTGCCTCGCCTGCAGCAAAAACATTACAGCAAATCCTCTCAACGCTCGACATCCCCCCACTTGAACCTGTGCCAACAGATCACGTCCTGACAAAATCATTTTATCTATTAGAGCGTTTTCCTGGTCGATACGCAGGGGGAGAATTATGGGTTGAAAAATCCCAGAATCTAAATCCTGTAGAAGGAAGAAGACCTGCGCGCGCTGGTGATGGCGTTTCGTCAATTATGATTACCAGTAATGATATGGCAGGCGCTTGGGCAGTAGATGGTAGCTTACGCCCGCTTCTGCCCACAATACCACCAGATCCAACTCAACGAAATTATGCATATCGCTCTGGTGTTAATTTAATGATGTATGCGTTAACCGGTAATTATAAAGCGGATCAGGTTCACCTACCCGCCTTGCTTCAACGATTAGGGCAATAGGATATTTAATGGAAAATTTAAACATCACATTTGCTCCTGAATTGCCTGTTTGGTTTCTCACGCTTTTAGTCAGTGCTATCGCATTACTATGTCTTTGTGGATTGTTTAAACAAATAAGAGGCAGTTTCATTCGTGCCATTGCAGGCGTATTGGTGGCTCTGGCTTTGTTTAATCCTGCTATCCTTCAAGAAGACCGCAGCCCACTTAAAACAATTATCCCACTTGTGATTGATGAAACAACAAGCCAGCAATTAAACAACCGTGACGAACAAACCCTCACTGCTGCACAAAACATACGCGATCAATTTGAAAGGCTTGATAATTTCGAACTTCGTGAAATACGTGTAACAGATCAAATCTCTCAAACCAGTGATGTATCTTCCGCACTCTTTTCATCTTTAAATAATGCAATACAAGACATACCATCAGAGCGAATGGGTGGCGCTATTTTCATCACTGATGGACAAGTGCACGACATTCCCAATTCAAAACAACAGTCCAATATTAATGGTCCTCTTCATGTTATTGTAACTGGCAAAGAAAACGAACGCGACCGCCGCATTGTATTAAAGAACGCACCAAAGTTTGGTGTTGTGGGCGAGAGCCAGGAAATTCTTTATGAAATTGAAGAAACGGGTTTTGACGGAAGATCACCCGTTGAAGTTACCATCAGCATGGATGGTGAGGTTGTTTCAATTGAAGAAGTTATCCCTGGAGAAGAAGCCTCCTTTATTTTTGACGTACCTCATGGTGGTAAAAACATTATTGAGCTTAGTTCTGAAGTTGCAGATAATGAAATATCAGAAGTAAACAATCGTACTTTCACAACTCTAAACGGCATACGTGAAAATCTACGTGTTCTGCTTGTTTCCGGTGAACCACATGCAGGCGAGCGCACATGGCGCAACTTGCTAAAATCAGACGCTTCTGTTGATCTGGTACACTTCACAATTTTGCGCCCCCCTGAAAAACAAGACGGTACGCCGATTAACCAGCTTTCATTAATTGCATTTCCAACGCGTGAATTATTCGTTCAAAAGATTGACGAATTCGATTTGATTATTTTTGATCGTTATAAACGCCGCGGTGTTCTGCCTGTATTATATTTTGATAATATTGCCCGATATGTGCGCGATGGTGGGGCTGTACTTGTCGCAGCAGGTCCTGAATACGCAGACATTGCAAGCATTGGCCAAACCCCACTTAACTCTGTTCTTCCTGCTTTTGCTAATGGCAATATCACTGAAGAAGCTTTTACACCGCGCATACCTGAAACAGGTCTTAAACATCCCGTTACCCGTGACCTTGATGGCTGGGATGCAGAAAAACCAGAGTGGAGCCGCTGGTTCCGCTCTATTGGTGTAAATGAAAATGGTGGCGAAAGCGTCATGGAAAACGACAAAGGCGAACCCATCTTAATGCTTCAACGCCATGATGAAGGACGCGTTGCACTCTTCTTGTCAGATCACGTTTGGCTATGGTCACGCGGCTTTGAAGGTGGTGGCCCTCACGTACAATTATTACGCCGTCTAGCCCATTGGTTGATGAAAGAACCCGAACTGGAGGAAGAGCGACTTGTAGCACAAGCAAATGGCAAGACGCTTACTTTAACAAGACAAACTCTAGGCGAAAAACCAGATGATGCAATTATCACATCGCCTTCCGCAGAAGACCAAACCATAGCATTTGAACAATCAGGCACAGGCATCTGGAAAGCAGAGCTTGAAGTTAATGGCATTGGACTTTACAGAACAAAAAGCGGTGAATTTAACGCCCTTGCACAAGTTGGCCCGGCGAATCCAAGAGAGCTTGCCGCCGTTATCAGCACAACTGAGCTTTTAACACCTATTGTTGAAACAACATCAGGCTCCATTCAACGTATCGAAATAGCAGGCATTCCAAGGCTTGTCCAAATTGGCCAAAACGCAACCACCAGCGGTCGTGGCTGGGCTGGCCTTGTTAATAGTAATGCAAGCGTCCTAAACGGAGTTTTTCGTATTCCGCTCTTTTCAGGTTTAATTGGCTTGGCACTTTTATTATTAGGGTTTGCTTCCATGTGGTTTAGAGAAGGTCGTTAGGATTAGCACTTGCCAGCTATCAAAGCTGTGCCTGAGTAACACTATTGATATTGCCTTGCGTGACCTGAAAACTTTTCTCTCGCACCTTCAACCAGTGAGCAAATCAATATGCGCGCTGGATCAGCAGGACCCGGTAATTTTATCTGCCCATGCTTGATTTGTTCAAAGCCAAACTTTCTGTAATAATCAAAATCGCCAACAAGAATGATAGCCTCATAGCCTTCATTTTTTGCAGCGCTCACTGCTTTAAGCATCAAGGCTGCACCAATACCTCCACCCTTATATTCTGGCAAGACCACAAGCGGGCCTAAGAGCAAGGCCATATCAACACCAATCAAAATCTTGGTAAGCTTTACAGACCCTGCTAATTTTTCACCACGGTGTAATGTAAAAGATAAACTAGGTTCATGCATCACGCCTTCTCTTAGTCTAAAAGCCGAGCGCGCAAAACGCCCAGGCCCAAATGCAGCTTCAGCGAGTTTTTCAACTTTATCAAAATCTTCAGGCGATTCCGGTTTAATAATATCGGTAAATTTATTCATTTTTCAGGCTTTTCAAAAAGAGGTATTTATAACCAAAGCCAGAAATCAAAGGCTAACGGTTAGACGAGCAGAAGCATGCGCTGTAGGCGCAAGGTGGTTCGTCGTCGTAATGTTCTTGGGCTGAACATAATATCCTCTTAAATACTTCAGCTTTCAAATATCATGCAAAATCATATTCGTCTATTATAATTTAATATCCAAAGAAATTTTATCACCAATAATGTGAAACAGGATGGTTTTGATAATGCTCCTGAATACGCTTTAAGTTGCCAGCAGTAATCGTTTCAGGCAAATCATCAATAGCAAAAAATTCCATCTCGGCGATTTCATTATTGGGTTTAAAGGGTTCAGCAATACGCCAATCCTCAATCTTAAAAAGCGCAACATGATCGCGGTTGGATGCAGAAGTATTTTTATAGATGTTTAAAAGCTTTGGCTCACTCAACGCTTCAAACCCAACTTCTTCGCGCAATTCCTTGATAGCAGTTTGCGCAATCGTATCTTTGCTCTCCACACCGCCACCTGGCAAATACCATCCCTCGACATAGGTATGTCGAACCAAAAGCACTTCACCGTTTTCATTTTCAACGATTACCCTCACGCCCAACGTCATTGGACGTGAAAACAGAAAATATAAGTGAAACAACTTTCTGAGAATTTTATTATCTGCCATCATTAAGCTTTAGCGAGCGCAGACAATAAATTCAACCTTGCAGGCAATCAATACGAATAGTATGCAGAAGCCATGTTTAGATTGGCACATATATCTGATATTCATCTTGGCTCTCTTCCGAAAGTGAAATTTCATCAACTGATTAGCAAACGAATTACGGGTTATTTAAACTGGAAATTAAATCGAAAAGGCACTTTAGCTGGCGGTTATCTTAATGAGATTGTAGCAGATATCAAAAGTAAACCTGTTGATCATATTGCCGTAACAGGTGATTTGGTAAATCTCTCCCTACCCGATGAATTTGAACCTGCACATCAATTTTTACAAAAGCTTGGTAGTCCTGAAAACATAACCGCTAATTGTGGCAATCACGATGCTTATGTGCCTGGCGCAATAAAACGATCAATTTCTGAATGGGCACCCTATTTATCAGGTGATGATAAGATAATCACCAAGACCGATGATTACCCTATTGTTCGAATACGCGGCGATGTTGCCATTATTGCCTGTAATTCAGCACAAGCAACATTACCATTTTTTGCAACCGGTTATTTTAAAAAAAATCAGGCTCAACGCCTTGAAACAATTCTTGAAGATACCAAAGATCTTTACCGCATTGTGATGATCCACCATCCTCCCATAAAAAACGCAACACCGTGGTATAAACGCTTAATTGGCCAAGAACTTTTCAGACAAGTCATAAAAACCAAAGGCGCAGAACTTATCCTGCATGGCCATACCCATCTTGATACAAAAAACCATATAGAAGGTTCTAATAATAATGTACCGGTAATATGCGTACCAGCAGCAGGCAACGCGCCTGGCGGTCACAAACCAGCAGCACGCTATAATCTGTTTTCAATTGAAAAAACTAATGAAGGTTGGAATACAACCTTGGAGGAATTTGGCTTTACGAACCACTCAAATGGCATTGAATTAATTTCAAGAAGTAGTCTTTAATTGGTCAACCAAGAGGATGATTTTTTCAAGTAGTCCTAACCACATCAACGCAAATAAAATCAAGCCACCGCCAATTAACCCAAGCAGGAACCAAACTAAATACCACAATCGGCTTGCCCTTACAGGTTGATCGCTTTTGTCTATATTCTCTTTTAGTTTTTCTACAAAAGTTGTTTTTTGGGTTTTTGGACTGGCGACGCGTTTCATTAATGCGTCAGACAAAGGTGCCTGATTACTATCTTTATCTTTAGGAGTTTTATGAGGCTCCCTGGTGTGCGAGGCGCTATCTGAATAAGCATTTATCATTTTGGAAAGCGACACCCAATCCCCTTCAATCATGCGCTCACGCTCCAAAACTCGCTCTGCTATATATTTGGTAACATGTTCACCAATCGCTTTACGATTTTCTTCACGCGCAAGAATGACACGTCCCAAACGCGTGTCTTTAACAAACTCATACTCACTGCCATCACCCGCCAAACGTACGAATGAAGTCATATCCACCCAGAGCCGTGGCGCTTTTCCTTGTGACAGTAAAAAATCAAACTGATCACATCCTATGGGTATATCGTCAATTACGGGTTTTAAATCATCAATCAAAAGTTCCAAACGGCTAAGCTTGGCATGTTTCATTTCTACAATATTATCATCGTCATCAGCTTGTGCTGAGCGTATATCTTTCATTGCAGAAGCTAAATCAAGAACCTTGCGCTCAATGTCACTGGGCTCCAACTCTTTTTCAATCATGGTCAATTTCCAAAAATTTTCTCTTATTACTATAATATTTTAGTAATTCAGAACAAATTGCAAGGAAAACGCGTATTACGCCCGACCAAACAAAATATTACCGACAAGTTTGTCGCGCCCATAAACGTCCCTATGGAACATAACTTTTCCACCTTCAACCCATGTTGTAAAATAAGTTAAATGCACTGGAACCGGCTTTTTCAAAGTAACGCGCTGTGTTTGAGGGTTTGCCAATATCTTCTTAATCTTGGATTGATTAAGCGTACGTTTCCCAAAGACTTTTTCAGCAAATTCAAGCGGGTTTTGCACCCTGATACAACCATGTGAAAAAGCACGCGAACTTTGCGAGAAAAGATTTTTTGCTTGCGTATCATGCAGATAAACATTGAATTTATTCGGGAACATGATTTTCACTTGTCCAAGTGCATTATTGTCACCAGGTTGTTGAACAATCTTAAAAGGAAAGTCTTTGCTGCTAACGCTATTCCAATCAACCGAATGAGGGTTCATTGCAGGCGCATTTGCTTTCCAGCTTGTATGAACCTTATAATTGTTGCGCTCCAGGTAACTTGCATCTTTACGTAATTTTGGCAAAATTTCAGTGCCAGCAATAGATCTTGGTACAGTCCATGTTGGGTTAAAATCTGCATATTGTATCTTGTGAGAAAACATCGGTGTTTTAAAATACGGCTTACCAACCACGACACGTCTTTTGTCAATTGTTTTACCACTATCAGAAATACGCACTTCAAAAGCTGCCTGATTGACCAGCACATGCTTCTTACCTAAGGAACGCGGCAACCAGCGCCAGCGCTCCATATTAACAATAATCTGCCTTGCTTTTGCACCTTTAGTTTTTACAAGTGCCTTGCGCAAAGCCAAATACTGTGGGTGTTGCGGGCGTAGGTCAGCAACCACTTTTGCAGGCCCTCGTCTATTAGCAACAGTAAGCCAACCTTTAACATCTGTTGTTTTGCGTGAAATAATAATATCAGGCTCTGATACCGCAGGTGTTGTACGCCCGGCAGACAGATCACGTCCAAACTTCCAGAAAGATTGTGAAAGATAAAGTTCAGCACCAGCCAAGTCCTTACCCGTCAAGCTTTGTATATTCTTTGGCAAAGCAGACAAATAATCGCGGGACTCCAACCCATCACTACCTGCTGCCTGAAGTATTTTAACAAGTTCAACACCTTTTTTGCTTAAACCTTTTTTGCTTGTCCAAATACCTTTGCCAAACTTACCACGATAGTATTTTTTCAATGGGTCAAGATTAATAACCGTACCATTCCATTTAACCGCATCACCTCTCATCACACTGCTCACATTAGCAGCATGAATAGGCGTTGCAGCTGCTGCGAAACCAAAAGCAATAGAACTTGTGATAAATGAACGACGAGACAAATTAGAAATAGACATTTAAAAATCCAAAGTTGTATTTTTCTAATGATAACCTATCGCAAAACTAAACTAAATGAAATGTGAAAGCGTATTGCTATCAACAATGTGAAGAAGGCGACCTTTCAGCTTATCATTTCGTTATATTACGTGATGAAATATAGTTTGATTTCAAAGCCGGAAAATCACCTTAAATACCGCCAAAACCTGCCGCAATCCAAAGTCATCTTTAGTTCAACCAACAAACGCAATTATGCAGTTTTGGTTAAATTTAGGAGTAATAATTATGAAAAAACTTATTTTAACACTCGCAATTACAGGCTTTGCAACAGGTATGACTTTTGCACAAGCATCCTTTGAATCAATTGATGCAGACCAAAGCGGCGGCATCACCTTGGCAGAAGCAAGTGCTGCTGGTTTGCCATGGACAGAAGATCAATTCAACGCTGCTGACCGTGATGCGGATGGTTCATTAAACGCAGATGAGTTTGCTGCTGCAACGCAGTAAACTTAAACTTATGAGGCAACATCATTAGAACCTTGTTGATTAGGCTCAGGACTTAATTTCAACAGGGTTCTTTGCTTCTCGCAAGTGCAAAATTACACCACCCCCCTATTAAAATCTAACGCGTATTGTGGGTGCAAACACCCTATCCCAAAAACCAGTTAATTCATATTTACCATTTGCCAGCACAAGTATATAAGTCACAACAAAAGCATACCACCATTGGAAATAGGGTTTGCCATTCGGGTTAAAATCTAGCAACGAAGCCAATATTAAAATGGCACTACCAATTGCCAATATTTTTATCCGTGCTTGCATTAGCAAGATGATTAGAGCAGGTATTCCTACCATCAAATCATAACTGATATGCTTAGGATTTATGAACACAGCCAGAATAAACAAACACGCATATTGTTGATTGCGATTGAGGCTTGGCAATCTGATAACAAATAAAACAAACATAAATCCAATTAATGCCAAATGCATTGTGGCTGCACTAATTGTATTTAACCCAAGACCTGTTAAATGGCTAAAGGCGGTAATTCCATAAATTTCCGTATCATAGCTATCCACTTTCAGTGCGTTTAGAAAATCTACAAAAAGCTCAGGGTATATCGCCAGATTAATTGCGAAAAAGGCACAGACCCCCGCAACACATGCAATCAGAAACTCTATTACCCCACGCACAAACCATACAAAAATAAGAAATTCAGCATAGAAAGGTTTTATCAGCATCAATAACAAAACCAGCGCAGTAAAAATTACAGTTGAGATTATCTGATTATAATAAAGCAACCCAATTAAAGCGGCTGAAAAATATAATAAACAGGCAATATTGCCGGTTAGAATAGTCACCCAACCTTGCATCCCAAACACTAATAAAAGTGCAGGAACGACAATTACCAAATCATATTTTGAGCGACAGAAAAAACAGGCGGTTGTAATCCACAATGCACCATTTATAGCAAAAATTATCGATCTAAAAACCGCACTATCGTTGATAAAATAAAACAAAAACGTTGCAGAAGGCGGGTAAATAAATCGCAAGGACTCTGCATCAAAATACGGATTACCAGTTTCAAAATATATATCGCGTGCTTTTAAATAAACCCGAAAATCCCAAAGCTTCGCAAAACTATAAGTTGCATCCAGAATACCAAGTGCAATGACGGATAAAACACCAACAGCCACAAATGTGTGCAACGAAAGTATTTGTGGCTGTTTAGTCTCCACTTTTGTGTTCAAAATCTATTCCTTAAACGACCAAACTTTATTCAAGCCAAAAGTGATAGTGATTAACATAACCGTCGTAATACATTGAGCGATAATATATGGAATGAAAACAATCTCTGTAAAAAACTTCATCAAAAGTCCGTTCATAACAATCGCAAAAAGAGCGACAATAATGAACTTTGGAACAACTGTTTTATGGGCAATATTTGATTGAAATGTCATTTTACGGTTAAGCACATAATTGATGATACCACCAAGTATTGCACCTGCTGTAGAGGCAATTAAAACCCTGACGCTAAAAACCTCAACAAGCATTATCAATAATAGATAATGGCAAATTGTAGCAATTGCTCCAACGCTCAAGAAAGAGGTAAATTGATTGATCAAATTTTTTTGGGTCATATAGGAAGCGTCTAACAAACTTACATTTGTGACAACATTAAAGCATTAAAACTTATCAAGATAGGATTTTTTCTTCTTTCTCAATAACCTCAATGAAATTGTCTTCGCCTGCGTTAAAACCTACTTTTTCATTAACCAGATAAAGCGGGCGTTGCTTCACTTCTGTAAGAACACGGCCAAGATATTCGCCAATAATGCCAAGTCCAAACAACTGTACACCAGAGAAAAAACAAACCGCGACCATAAGTGAAGCATAACCAGGCACATCAACGCCCAAGACCATCGTTTTTAAAATAATCCATACACCATATGAAAAAGAAGGTATGGCCAGCATGAGCCCAATATAACTCCAAATTCGCAATGGTATTGTACCAAAAGAAGTAATTGCACTTATCGCAAATGAGAAGAGTTTGAATAAACTCCAGCCGGATATACCATTTTCACGACGGGCAACCTCAAAAGGTACTGGCTTTCTGGAAAAGCCAACCCAAGCGTAAAGCCCTTTGGTAAAACGTTCTCGCTCTGGCATGGATAAAAGCGCATCAACCACTTTTCTGTCCATCAGCAGAAAATCACCCAGCCCTTTCATCAGCTTGACGTCTGATAGCGCTGAAAATACCTTGTAAAAACCAGTTTTTAATAAGCGAGTAATAAAACTCTCATCATCACGCGATTGCCGTTCACCATAGACAATATCAAAGCCTTCACGCCAGTGTTTAATAAACGCATGAATGGTTTTAGGAGGATGTTGTAAATCAGCATCGATTTGAATAACAGCCTCACCATTGGCATGGGCAATGCCTGCATTCAATGCTGCTTCTTTACCAAAATTACGACTTAGACGCAGAAGTTTAACCTCACTGCGCGTTTGGCGAAAAGCAACAATTTCTTCGCATGTCTTATCTTTACTACCATCATCAACAAGAATAATCTCAAACGGACAATCAGCTTCATCCATAACGCTAATCACAGCATTTAAAAGATCGCGTATATTTTTCTCTTCATTAAAGGTAGGCACAATAACAGAGATTACTGGACTACTATGCCCAAATTCGCCATTGAAAGATGCGATAGAATGTTTATTCATTACTTATACCCTATTACTTGGCTTGTAGAATATCAGGTGTGAGAAGATTGCACAAATTTCAAACTTCAAGTCTTTGTGATACTTTTAAAAGCATCCTCTAGCAGTCGAGACCTTGAATTGCCCCCCATAAAACTATGCGCAGACGACTTTGGCATGAATAAGCCAGTGAATGAGGCAATTCTTTCATTGGTTGAAAAAGGACGTTTGAATGCCGTCAGTTGTATGACCACAATGGATATGCTTGAGCTTGATGCAGATAAATTACTCAAAACAGTTTCAGCCACATCCCACAAGGTAGACATAGGTCTTCATTTAACGTTCACAGAATATGAACCTCTCACCAAACTCCCTTCCTTTGTGACAAACGGAAAGTTTCCTGAAATTGGTAAACTCATAATTAAATCGCATTTGCGCCAGATTAAGATCGAAGAAATCAAACGCGAAATCACTGCGCAGTTTGAAAAGTTTGAAGAAATATTCGGGCGCAAGCCAGACTTCGTTGACGGACATCAACACGCACATATTCTGCCCATCATACGAAATGCCTTGTTTGAAGTGGCAAAAGAACATTTACCCCAAAACGGCTGGATGCGGCTTTGCCATCAACCGATTTCATCCATTTTCAAAACAGCCATAAGTCTTCCAAGAAGCCTGATCATCAGCACACTGTCACGCCCAATGAAAAGTTTGCTTCAAAAAAACAATATCAAAAGCAATAATTTCTTTTTAGGCATTAATAATTTTAACGTTGAGGACGACTATCGCTCACAAATGCAAATCTGGCTTAAACTAGCAAATAAATTTAACGGAGAAACTCTTATCATGTGCCATCCGGGCATGAAGCCTGAGCCTGCAAGCAATGTCCACGACCCGATAGCAAGCCGCCGCCCCGATGAATTTGCTTATTTGATATCAGATGAATTTATGGAAGATTTGGCAGTAAACAGCTTAACCTTAAACCATAACTAATACTGAATTGCTTCCGTCAATTCTTCTCTATTGTGCCAATCCCAGTAGGTTTGGGTAATCTTCTCCGCTATTGGCCCAGGCGCATCATTACATAAAATCCGGTTGTTCACCCGCGTCACAGATACAGGCCCACCCGCTGTTGTTGCGGTAAACACTTCTTCAGCGGATAAAAATTCATCAGCCGTTATGTCTTTTATCTCATGCGGAAGCCCAATTTCTTCGCAAATTTCCAGAACTGTTTTACGTGTGATACCTTCCAACATGCCAGAGCGTGGTGTAATAACCTTGTCATCCACAACTGCAAAAACATTAAAGCCCGGCCCTTCGGTTACAAAACCCTGATCATCCAAAAGCACTACCGTATCATAACCTGCATCAAGCGCTTCAAACAGGCCTTTGGTCATATCACCCCAATGATAGTTTTTGACCGTAGGATCAACTGAACTCGTGCCAATCCGCGTTGCACCACCTGCCAGCAGAACATGTGCGCCGCGTTTGGCAATCTCTGGCTTAATCACCCATACGAAAGGCACGACCCAGGCATAGAAATGATTATCGCAAAGGCGTGGATCACGTGTTCCCGGAATGGAAGGCGTGCCGCGACTGGCAACCATGGAAACATAGGCAGATGTCAAACCAGATGCGGCCACCATCGCATGCAAAATACGCTTAATCTCTTCACGCGATTGCGGAATATCCAAACGTAGTTTTTCAATCGAAACCATAAACCGATCAAGATAATCATCAACGCGGAAGAACTTGCCTTCCCACACATGCACAACATCATAGGTAATATCAGAGCGCGTCAGCCCCCAATCGGTCACAGAAATCTTGGCATCTGAGATAGGGAGTATCTCCCCACCCATCCAAGCTGCACCGTTTGAGAGGTCGGTCATATTATAACTCACTCAAATTTTAAAATTTAAAGTCTATAGTTTTTACATCACAAAGACTAACCATTGGGCAAACCTACTACGCTTGTCTCTTGTAATACTGTTTTATAATTCCCTTGAAGCCAATATATTCTTTAAAGTTCTCATTATCATTTTTAGCAACAATAAATCCTATTAAGGTTGAAACAGGGACTGCAAAAACTCCACATAATAAAATGGCAAAAAAACTAATCAAAGATGCTGTAAATACAGTAGCTCCAATTTTAAAAGTGATTTCATTAAAGCTTTGATATTCACTAATAGTAACAATAACAGTTGCTGCAGGACCTGTTAAAGCAAGCGAGACAAAGCCTGTTATAAAACCTGCAGTTTTACCTTTAAATTTATCTTCTCCATTACTCATAATAAATAGCCATACAATATTAGCAACTAATATCGATAATACAGCACACGCTATTGCAAAGTCATTCGTAGCGAAGCTGGAAACAAGATATGAATATCTCGAGACAATAAAAGCAGCCATTCCTATCAACATACTAAAAACAAGACCGCGAATAAATGTGCCTAAAGACATAGCTTTATAATTACTATTATCACCGCGAATAGATACTATCGCACCGATCAAACTTCCAAATGGCATTGCAACCCATACCGTCAATAAAAACGCGGTTACCATACCACCAATACTAAAAATAAAACTTGAATATAATAGGCCAGTATTTCCAAATAAGGGTTCAGTATCAATAATCTTTGGAACGATAAACAACACAAGCGGAATAGTAAAAAATAAAATTCCCGCTAATATCGGATAGGATAATAAAACAGCCGCTGCACCAGCTTTAGCACCTGTTAACTTACCATTATCAAGTTTAATCCACTTGCCCGAAACACGCCATGAACTCAATGACATTGCAACTATACCAGAGCAGACTACAACGACTACCAACATAAGAGTTTGTAGTTCTTGATTATCACAACATTCAATAGATTTTCCGCTAAATATATAATCATAATATGTAAACACACCCAGCATCAGATTAAGCACAAGAACCATAAAAGCCATGGCTAATACAAATTTAATTCTTATACCAGCGTATGGCATATCAATACTCCTATAAAGTAATGATCATTGCATAATATTTTTAAAATACTGCTAACCTTTTTACAGTCTAAACAAGCCTAAGCCAACCTATTTACCGCACTCACCAATGCCTCAAGTGAGGCTGCAACGATGTTAGAATTCACCCCGACACCGAACAGTTTCTTTCCACCTGATTCAACTTCCATATAACAAATCGCGGAAGCGTCGGCGCCTGGGCGCAGAGTGTGTTCTGAATAATCAATCACAGAAATTTCCAATTTCAAATGTTTAGATAGTGCATCGACAAACCCATCAATTGGCCCTGTACCCTGCCCTTTAATCGTAACCTCCTTGCCACCATCGATGATGATTGCCTCCAGATTGCGAATGCCGGACCCTGTTTCACCCGCAAGCGTTGTTGAATGATCCACAAACTTCATGCGCCCATTGGGCTGTTTGACATATGTCTCCTGAAACACATCATGAATGCGGGCTGAAGGCAGTTCAACGCCCTCTTCATCTGTGATGCGTTGCACTTCATTGCGCATTTCAATTTGTAGATTACGCGGCAATTGAATGCCGTAATCCTGCGCCAGAATATAAGCAATACCGCCCTTACCTGATTGTGAATTAATACGAATAATCGCCTCATAATCACGCCCCACATCTTGCGGGTCAATCGGCAGATACGGCACTTCCCATAGTGGTTTATTCGCTTTTTCCAGCGCTTTCATGCCCTTGTTAATCGCATCCTGATGCGAACCAGAAAAGGCAGTGTAAACCAATTCACCCACATAAGGATGACGCTCTGGAATGCGCAATTGATTGGAATATTCATACACATCCTTCATGCGCGGAATGTCAGAACAATCAAGCTGCGGGTCTACGCCTTGCGTAAACAGGTTAAGCGCAAGCGTCACCAAATCAACGTTGCCCGTGCGCTCACCATTACCAAACAAGGTTCCCTCAACACGGTCTGCCCCAGCCATCAAACCCAGTTCGGTGGCTGCAATGCCTGTGCCTCGGTCGTTATGTGGGTGAAGCGAAAGGATGATGTTTTCGCGATTGTTCAAATTGCGCGACATCCATTCAATCTGGTCTGCGTGAATGTTCGGTGTCGACATTTCAACCGTTGCAGGCAAGTTGAAAATCAACTTGTTATCACCTGTCGGCTGCATCACTTCTTCCACCGCGTTACAAATCTCAAGCGCGAATTCAAGTTCTGTTCCGGTAAAACTCTCAGGCGAATATTCAAAGCGATAATTCTGATTGTTTTTGGCGCCCGCATCTCCCGCCATATCGCGGATCATCTTTGCCGCATCCACAGCAATTTGCTTGATACCTGCACGGTCTTGCCCAAACACCACGCGACGTTGAAGCTCTGACGTTGAATTATAAAAATGCACGATTGGTTTATTCGCCCCTTCGAGGCTTTCAAACGTGCGCGTAATCAATTCAGGGCGACATTGCACCAAAACCTGAAGTGAAACATCATCTGGCACATTGCCCTTTTCCACACACCAACGGGCAAAGTCAAAATCCGTTTGCGAGGCAGACGGAAACCCGATCTCAATTTCCTTGAAATTCATATCCAGCAAAAGTTTGAACATGCGCTCTTTACGATCCTGCCCCATCGGGTCAATCAGCGCCTGATTGCCGTCACGCAGATCAACCGAACACCAAATCGGTGCTTCAGTTATAGTTTTCGATGGCCAGGTACGGTCAGATAAATCCACCTGATCATAGGCACGGTATTTCTCACCAGCAGTTGGCATAATGGGAGTTTGATTTTTAACAGTCATTTTACGGTCATTTCTTGTTTTTAAACATGCAGGCGTTAGACATAGCTATAGTCCAAAATGCACGTTGATTTCTATCTAAATTTTGAGATTTGTAAGAGCAAGGTTTGTTAAAAACCGTTCCGACCGCTGGACGCCCTTAAATCACACAAGCCCAACGATCGCATCGCAGTTTAAGAACCAGCGCGAGCAGGAGGTTAGGCAGGAGTGTATTTTTTGTGTTCATGAGGTTAGGATAGTGGAAAGTTTGATGGTGTGCAAGGGAAGTCATTACCCTCCTCCATAAATCACGCTAACTATAATCATAAAGGATACTGCATCATGGCAAAAATTATGCTATGAATACATCACTCAATTCTGAGTGCTTCCATTTAAGGAACTAAACTTAATGTCAAATAATGCACTGGCAGAAAAAATTGAAAAAACACTCGAAGGCGTTGCTGCTCTTCAGTCAAGCTTGCAGGAACGCGAGGTTAATGACAGCAAGGAATTGCAGGAAGCCATTTCTAAATTGGCAATCGTGGTTGCAAAGCTGCAAGCTAAGACGGCCACCATTCAATAACGGAGTTAACCCTTGCTGCCAGAAACGCGAGGCACAAGCGCACGAACCAGATCTAACATGTCAAGTTGACCAACGACCTTATCTCCATCCAACACGCGATAGATCTTATTGGTTTCACCATTAGAAAGCGCAATCATGCTTTCAAGGTTATCACTCATTTGAACGTCGCCTGCATATTTCGCGCCCTTTTTAACTTTTCCCATCACAGAGCGAACCTTCAACACGCGGGCGCGGTTGATGTCACTTACAAAATCTTCGATGTATGGATCATTTGGATTAAGCAAAATGCCTTGTGGTTCGCCTTGTTGAACAACAGCACCATCTTTCAAAATAACCAGATGATCAGCAAGTTTTAACGCTTCATCCAGGTCGTGTGTGATGAAAACAATTGTTTTATTTAACTCTTGTTGAAGTTCCAAAAGCAGATCTTGCATGTCCGTTCTGATTAGCGGATCAAGAGCGGAGAAAGCTTCATCCATCAACATGATATCAGTGTTTGCTGTCAACGCACGGGCAATACCCACACGCTGCTGCATACCCCCAGACAATTGTGCCGGATAGTGGTTTTCATAACCTTGCAGGCCAACCCGATCGAGCCATTTCATCGCTTCAGCATTTTGTACCGCTTCGCTCTCACCACGCACTTTTAGCGCCATGGCAGCATTTTGTACTACAGTTCTATGCGGCAGAAGGGCAAATTTTTGAAACACCATCGACATACGCGTCTGACGCATTACCCGCAATTCATCTTCATTAAGCTTCATCACGTCTTCGCCATCGATGAGAATTTCACCAGCAGTCGGGTCGATCAAACGGTTCAAGTGACGAATAAGCGTCGACTTACCAGAGCCGGACAAGCCCATGACAACAGTGATTTCACCCGCCTGCATGTCGACATCAATATTCTGCAGACCAAGAACATGTTGATATTGCGCAAGCAGGTCTTCTTTTCCAAGGCCTTGCTTCACATATTCAAGTGCTGCGAGTCCATCGGAACCAAATATCTTGAAAAGTCCGCGAAGGCGAACCTTGGGTTGACTGGACATTTATCGCAACTCCTAATGTGTCTTATGGGTCATATCAACCCGTGAAAGTGCCGCCTTGGAAACGCGATCAAGAATTACTGCCAGAAGTACAATACCAATCCCAGCCACAATACCCACACCCAATTCAAGATTACGAATACCACGAAGCACATTCACGCCAAGGCCAGGCGCAGAAACAAGCGATGCAATCACCACCATCGCCAGAGACATCATAATGGTTTGATTGATACCTGCCATTATATTGGGAAGTGCGAGCGGCAGTTGAACACCTATTAGTTTTTGTTTTGAACTCATGCCAAAAGCATTCGCTGCTTCAATGACATCCTTGTCAACCAGCCTAATGCCAAGATTTGTAAGACGAATAACAGGCACAATTGCATAAAGAATAATTGCCACACCGTAGAGTTTGGATTCTGTAACAGAAAAAAGAAAAATCAACGGGATAAGATATACGAAGGTCGGCAGGGTTTGTAGCAGGTCAAGAACCGGAACAACCGCTCGTTCCAAACGATCTGATTTTGACATGGCAATACCAACTGGCACCCCAAGTAATACGGATATTCCTGTACAAACAAAGATAATTGATAAGGTTTGCATGGCCACATCATAGTGGTCAACGAAAGCAAGGAGTAAAATTGAAATGGCCACAAAGGCTGTTACCCCTTTGGATTTTGATGAGAACCATGAAATTGCCAAAAGGATTGGGATCATAATAAACCATGGCACGGCGCTGAAGGTATAAAGCGCACTATCAAGCAACCAGCTAAGAGGTTGGGTTATTGGATCAAGAACCGTTTTAAGCGCAGGTTTTGCCGCAAGAAAACCATCCTCAATTCCTTTGGTAACATCACGAGTTTGGCTAAGGTTTGCACAACTTTCGTTTAAATTGTCAAGAGAAGGAAACGGAAAAACCGGGCCACTATTTGCAGCGTCCGCACCAGAACTCTGGTTAAGCAAATCACTCATGGAAAGAGGCGCATCAGATTTTCCTGTTCCGCACCATTCCCTCAAGCCTAATTTTTCGAATAATCCATCATAAAAAGCCATTATATTCCCCACAAATTAACAGTTATTCTCCCGCCAAAACGGGAGAATTATATTTTACGGTTTTACTTAAATTAAAGAACAGCAGCAAGCTTTGCTTTTGCTTCATCGCTCAACCAAGCGCCCCAAACATCTTTATAGTTTGTAAGGAAGTAAACAGCGGCTTCTTCATTAGAAGCATTATTGTCCAAACGCCAAGCAAGCACTTCACCCATTTGGGCATTTGTGAATGAAACATTCTTTAACAGTTCGACAATTTCCGGATTTTCTTTTGCAAAAGAACCAGAAACTGCGGTTGCAACTTTAGCAGCTGGATAAGCGGATGCCTTTGGTGTTGCACAATCAGCTTTACCGTTACAAGTATGAGCATCAGCGTCATGTTCGCTAACTTTCACTTGAACCATTGGGTATTTACCCAAAACAGCAGTTGGTGCCCAGTAATAGCCAAACCATGGAGCTTTATCGGCGTAAGCTGCAGCAATTGACGTTTGCAGTGTTTCGCCAGAACCATGCTGGAAGCGTTCAAGACCGCCTTCGGCAGCTTTTAGTGCTTTGAGGTTGTTGTTGTTAATGATATCGCAAGCCCAACCTGACGGACAATCATGGAACTTGCCGCCAACTGCAGCAGGATTTGCCATAATGCCTTCCCAAGTCGTAAGTTCAGGGTTTGACTTTGCAAGATATTCAGGAATCCACCAACCTTCAACGCCGCCATCTGAAAGCACATTTGTCAATTCAACCAATTTACCTTCGTCTACAAGACCCTGATAAGCTGGTGTTGAATTTGCCCATACTTCAGTCAATATATCTGGCTCGCCAGTTTCTGCCAAAGATGTAAGCGCTGGAACAGTAGATGAAGGTACTTTTTGCACTTCACAACCATACCCTTGTTGCATCAAAAACGCAGCAACAGCAGTTACAACTTGAGAGGATGCCCAGTCCATTTCTGTAATGGAAACTTGCCCACAATCAGCTGCATGTGCTTGTGAAACATTAAAACTTGCTGGAGTGCCACCAAGTACGGTTGAAGCTGCAAATGCAGCACCTAGTAAATATTTTTTCATTTTCTTCTCCCATCGTGGTTCAGAGTGTCTGAACTCAATGGGGCAGATTATGCATGATTCAATGCCTATTGGTAGTAAAAAAACGTCGTAATATTTCATTTACGACAAATTTCAACTATTTCCTCAAACTTGCAACGACATTTTCAATCATCCGCATGCCTGCTTCTCCACCCAAAGACATGATACTTTCGGGATGAAACTGAACTGCCGCTACTGGTTCATTGACATGCTCAATTCCCATGACAATGCCATCCTCTGTTTGCGCAGTAACCGTAAATTCGTTTGGCAGTTTTTGCGGGTCAGCATGAATGGAGTGGTAGCGGCCTATGGTAATTTCCTCATCCAAACCTTCAAATACAATCCCCGGTTCACTCACATAAATACGAGAGGGTTTGCCATGAACCGGGATATCGAGTTGTTTCAACGTCCCGCCATAGCTCTCGGTAATTGCCTGAAGTCCAAGACACACACCAAATATGGGCAGTTCTTTTGCCCTTGCCTTTGAAATGGTATCAGCACAATTAAAATCCTGTGGACTACCAGGGCCTGGTGAAAGTACCACAAGATCGGGTTTATAAGCTTCAAACACTTCTTCAGATATGGGCGAACGTACCGTAATAACGTCTGCACCTGTCTGGCGGAAATAATTAGCCAATGTGTGTACAAAGCTATCTTCATGATCAACCAGCAGAATTTTACGACCTTTACCAACCTGCGCGGTATCGCGCCCATGATCAGTATCATTGCTTTTGCCCGCTTCACGGATAGCGGTTAACATGGCTGAGGCTTTAAGTTCGGTTTCACGCTCTTCTTCCATTGGGTCTGAATCAAACAAGAGTGTTGCCCCTGCCCTAACCTCTGCAATGCCGTCTTTAATGCGCACTGTGCGAAGTGTGAGGCCAGTATTCATATCACCATTGAAATGTACTACCCCAACAGCACCCCCATACCATGCGCGAGGTGATTTTTCATTTTCTTCAATATAACGCATCGCCCAGAGTTTTGGCGCACCCGTAACTGTTACCGCCCAAGCATGAGATAAAAATCCGTCAAAAGCATCCATACCCTGACGCAACCTACCCTCGATGTGGTCAACCGTATGGATAAGCTTTGAATACATTTCAATTTGACGACGCCCAATCACCTTAACACTGCCCGGCTCACAAACACGGGACTTGTCATTACGATCCACATCCGAACACATGGTGAGTTCTGACTCATCTTTTTTAGAGTTCAGCAGCTTGAGAATTTGCTCGCTATCTTCAATTGCATCACGCCCACGTTTTATCGTTCCAGAAATCGGGCATGTTTCAATGCGGCGACCAGAAACACGCACAAACATTTCAGGCGAAGCGCCGACCAGATATTCCTGCTCACCCAAATTAATAAAGAAAGAATAAGGAGACGGATTAATTGATTTTAACTTTCGCGAGATTTCTGCAGGCTTAGTTTTGCATTGTTCATAGAACATCTGTCCCGGCACAACTTCAAAGAGATCACCACGTATGAACTTCTCTTTTGCCTTTTTAACCAATGAAGCATATTCGCCCAGCTTATGGTCGCCTTTAGGTGGAACAATTTCACTTGGCTTGAAAGGTTCTTCAATAATTTCGCGCGCTATACCACGCGTAGAGACACCTTCTACCGTAAACTCATATTTATCATGCCATGCTACGGCTTGGTGATGATCAACAACCAAAATTTCATCTGGCAGAAACAAAACCAAATCACGCTGTCCCTCCCCACGTTCCATCTTAAATTCAAGATCATCAAACTGAAACGCAAGATCATAGCCAAATGAACCAAACAGGCCAAGGTTGGGATCATCATCAGATCTAAACAGATCAACCACCGCACGAACAACAGAAAATACAGTTGGTGCACGAGAACGCTCTTCTTCGCTGATGACGCCGCCACGTTCAATTACGCGCAAAGTTACTCTATCATCGTTAAGCGTAGCACTGGCAACATGCTCATGCGCCTGCATCAACTTAAGCAAAGGTTCAAGGAAAATACGCCCACGCTTATTATAGGCGATTAGCTTTACATCACGCCCCTGTGCCTCGATGCCAAACGGTGGATTAACGATGGCTGTATCCCAACGCGTATAACGACCAGGATATTCATAATTGGAAGATAAAACTGCACCACGTTGCGAGTTCACTTTATCAAGCGTATTATCAATGGCTGTTGCATAATCGCTGGGGAAACTCTCGCGCTCAACACGAACACCACCTTGCGTTTCAAATTCTATCGTCGCGGATACCATCCGTTTAATCCTCTATCAACTTACAAACCAGCAAAGCAAACCATAATGGTTCGTTTGCAAAGAAATCGGCAAAGCAAGCCCTTCTGGTTTGTTTGCAAAGAAAAAGCCGCTCTGGATTTCTCCGGCGACTTGATTTTTCACACAATAAATCAGTGGCCGCTAAAAGCTGCTCCACCACCATGATTGTGAAATTAAATTGTTCATGAATTACTCTTAGACCTTGAGTAGGTTACGTGCAAGTATTTTTGGCTTTTATTGGAATAAGAGATTTGGAAGGTCTGCGCCGGGCGGATTGGTGCAGACCTTCCTTTTAAGTAACCTGCCCTTAGGCAGGTACACGCGATACTACCCTATAGCAGGGGGGGCAGTATTACATGTTTGGTGCTTACAGTATGAACTGCTTGCTTGAAAGATAGATACCACTATAAGAACATACAATCAATAAAAAACAACCATAGGTTGCATATTTATTTTAAAACTTGAATTTTAAATAACACAATAATATCAGCACCTTAAAAACTTACATTAGAAACTCTAATGCAATAAAAGCATTTTTAAGGGTTAACGATCCAAAACATCCCTGATTTCTACAAGATTCGCACGAACCCTAAGCAAGTCAAAACCAATCGCTTCCATGTGTGACTTGATAATGCTTGAGGCACTTCCATTAGCAACAAGGAAGGGCTGCGTGCTCATCACATCTGTCAATTGTGAATCGACACGCTCCCAAAGGCTATTAAGATTACGTTGTTCAAATACATTACGGAAGTCACTGCGCATGGCAGTTAGAATGCCGTGGTAAGCGTAGAGCTGGCCATAAGTAAACCAGTACCGATCATCAGCACGTCGATCAAACCCAATAAAGTTTGCATCTACCATACGGTTTTGTAAAATATCTGACGTAGAACCGATATCAGCCGTTACGCGATCCAAAAACTGCAAAAGATTGTCTGCCCGAGCATCAAACTCCGCATTGCATGAGGAAAGCTCCGCATTAAAAGCTGCAAATAACTTTTGCGCTTCTCTCAAGCGAGATTGTGTCGATGGCTGAAGAAAGGGCGGGGAGAAAGTAAATATCCATGCGTTTTCACGATAATTCGCTGCTTCACGCGCTTTTTGCAAATTCTCATTGATTGAAGATGTTCCGCGCACACGGCCAAGACGATCAACCAATTCAATTGCGGTACGACGTACAGCCTGATTAACACCCAACTGAAAAGCAGCACGATTATCAAAAAACGGAGTTTCTTTCCAATCTATAGCAAAGAACAAACCTGCCTTATAAACCGGGTTGGACGGTAACCAAGTACCCTGGTTTACGTTTTTATCTATCAAATCAGACGAAACCTGCACCATGGCAGAGGGCTGACAGGTATTATTACCAAGATCATCACCAGCACCCGCTGTTGTATTTTCCAGACTGTAAGTCTTTGCATAACGCTCATCGCCGATAGACCAGATTTGTGTAATTGCAATGAGATAGACATAACTGATAAAAATCAGGACAAGAATGATAAATACAGGAATTTTCACAAACCAGCCTTTTCCTCTCAACCAATTGCGAAAGGCAATAAAGGGCCAAAGCATCCAGGCAATAGCATAACCAATCCCTCGACCAATGAGTTCAAACATTTTCGAAAAAAGGTTGATAATCGGATCTAGCATATTGTTCCCTTATAAATTCTTCTTATCATCTAGATGTATAATTCCTCGTAGACGCTTTCTCTATCTTTTAAATAGGTATTTTCCAACGTCTTTGCCACAAAATCTGAATATTCTTCAGACCAAGTTTCGCGATCACGGTGAAAATTCGGTCGGTTAAATTCAAATCTCGTTATAAAATCAAACGGCAAGTAGCTTGAAATTAAGCGGTTTACCAATGCCATGTCTTGGTGATCAGGGTTAGCACGACAAAGCAGAAGCTTTAAACCATCCTCAACATCATCCATGTCAATGTCAGCCCAATCTTCAACTTGCTCATAGACCCAATCAATAAGTGGCAATCTATTATCATCTCTAATCAGTTGGCGGTTTTCACGTGACCATCTTCGTACCCATGTTTGATTAATAAGCGTTGGCGGCAATTCATCACCTTGTTCTGCGGCCATATGAATAGCTGCCATATGTTTTCGCCACTCTAAAAGTCTGGAGCGTTCTATCCAAGAACCTGCAGGTTTTTGCAGTCGGTCACTTTTCTCAAGAAAATCATAAACACGAGCACGGTCATTAATATCAATATATCCAATCTGCCAAGGGCGTGATTTTCTAAACCCGCGCGCCGATGGATCACAAATTACAGTAATCAGATTTTCATCGTTAAAGACATAAACCCCACCAAAATGACTTGCCCAAAACGTTTCATGCCTGAAAAGCACTTCTTCAGGAACGAGCGCATTATCACGAATATCACCCGTTTGCTTTACGATTTCTACCATCTCATCAAGCATGCCATCATCGCGCCAGGCATCCGGCTGCTTGAGAAGACGATCAATCATCATATTCAGCTGATTGGTTTTCTCAGTTAGATTTTCATGCGTACCGATTTTGAACTCAACCTGTTCAATGGATAGCAGATCATCAATATCATCAATTTCAAAAACATTATCTTCAATCTCGCCAAACACAACATCCTTGATTGTAAGCGCATAAAGTACGCGACGATTGCGCTCAAAAAACTCAAGCATTAAATCACGCGTATTGGAAAAAGATTCATGTACGACAGAAAGCGTGACTTGTTCTGGGGACAGTATAATAAAACGTCGATTGACCTTCTTGTGATCCAAATAGTCAACATCACCCAAAGCTTCCGCGACCTCTGGTGAAAAACCCGTCATATCAATACGGAACGTATCAAGCTTTACAGGCTTTAAATCAAAAGCCTTCAAAGCTCGATTATACCGCTCAACCAAATGCGATTCATCTATTGTTAGGAGTTGGGTGAATGAATATGGCATACGTTATCTATTCCCTGAACAAGGTAACCAAGGCAGCGCTGACTTTTGAGGCAGAATGGTTATCCAATTCACCTAGGCGTTTTACAAATCGCAATTTATCAAAAGACCTAATTTGGTCGAGAGCCACTTGCCCTGTTATTTTCATGAAGCTTACATCCAGCCGTGTTGGCCAATTTTTCCTAGCCGTTGTCATTGGCGCAACGATAACGGTATTGATATTACGGTTCATAATTGTTGGCGAAACAATTAAAGCCGGGCGCGTTTTTGAGATCTCAGAACCTCTGGTCGGCTCCATATCAACCAGCCAAATATCGTACCTTTCAAAAGGGAATTGTTTTTTCACCATTCCCACTCATTTTTATCAAACTCATTAGCAATACTTTCGCCGAAGACCTCCTGATGGCCTGAGTTAGGCGGATCCGCTTTAAAGGCTTCTTCCCATCCTGCCCTTGGATCTTTCAACGGAATAAGGACAAGTTTGTCATCTTGAATCTGCAAATCAACTGCATCGCCAATATCACAAGCTTCCAAAACAGCTTTTGGGATGCGTATGCCTTTGGAGTTTCCAACTTTAATAATGTCGAGCTTCATGACGTTACTTTCAATAATTGATATGTAATTACAATATAATTACACACCTTAAAGATATCAAGCATCCCAACG
>CALDZF010000093.1 GCA_937944165.1 uncultured Rhizobiaceae group bacterium
TGTTAGATAAAATGGATAGGCTATCTGGTTTTGGAGTGTATTTGTTGCTTTCGGATAAGGGTAGAGTAGACGAAAGTGGTGATAAAACATCAGGCATTGGTCTCACTGAAAAACAAATTGATGGCTTGTCTCTAATCTTTCATGAAATTACAAATCAAGATGGCAAACTAAGAGATGCAGGGCTTGATCATTTTAATCAAGGGTTTGATAATTTAGATGAAATAATTGAGAATCTTCCTCAAATAAGAGAAAAAGTAAGTGAATTAGACAGAGATTTTTATGAAAGGCGTAAAGAACCAGGAGAAGCTGGAAAATACCATCCATCTTTAAATGAAGATATCCTAGATGGATTAAAAGAAGGCTTAGAGAAATTAGGTTTTAATAATGCAAGTCATAATGGGTTTTCTGAGCTTGCAGAAATGGTTTCCATCTTTACTGCTTCAAATTACGGTCCTTTACGCATCGTAATCGATTCAACCTGCGTCCGTGGTCTCGAATACTACACAGGCCCAGTCTTTGAAGCCGAACTCACCTTCCCGGTCACCAACGAAAAAGGCCAAGAGGTTGTTTTTGGTTCTGTTGGCGGGGGCGGACGATACGATGGTCTGGTCTCCCGCTTCATGGGGCAGCCTGTTCCTGCAACGGGCTTTTCCATTGGCGTATCGCGCCTGATGACTGCGCTTAAAAACCTTGGCAAATTGGATACAGGCAAAACCCTTGCCCCTGTTCTTGTGACTGTCATGGACGGTGACGCGATTGGTCAATATCAATCCTACGTGCAACAACTCCGCGACGCTGGCATTCGCGCAGAAATGTACCAAGGCAATTGGACGAAATTTCCCAACCAGCTTCGATATGCCGATAAACGTGATTGCCCGATTGTCGTCATTCAGGGTTCCGACGAACGCGAAGCAGGCAAAATCCAGCTCAAGCATATGATCAAAGGCAAAAAAGAAGCTGCCGCGATTGAAAGCAACGAAGCATACCGCGCAGCAAGGCCTGGGCAGGAAGAAATTGATGAAGCTGATTTGGTCGCCGAAGTCCAAAAGCTTTTGGCTGAGCAGGGTGAATAGTGTGGCGAAGAATTCGATATATTTTGCCCCCCTTGAGGGGGAGAATGAAGTTTCTTGGAATTGGCGAAGCCAAACCTTAGAAACTTCAAGAGGGGGGTAATCTTATCATGACCCTTCTCAAAACGCTCGAAGCAACCGGCTGTATGGTGCCTGAAATCGACCTGCTACAACCAGCCGATCCATTTCTTGATACAACGGGCGAAGACCTGCGCCGCCGTATTTTCATGACGCAGGAAAATTCTGGTAAACAGTTTTGCCTGCGCCCTGAGTTCACCATTCCCGTTTGTCTTCGCCATTTGGAAAAAGGCTGGATAAAAGCGCGTTATGCGTATTCGGGCAAAGTCTTCCGCCAACGTGAGGGTGGGGCACAAGAATTTACCCAGGCAGGGTTTGAAAACCTCGGCAGCGAAAATGCCAATGATGCCGACATCGATTGCATCAAGACGGCACTTAATGTTTTGGAACAAGCAGGTCAAAAAGATTTGTCGCTCGTGCTGGGGGATCAGGCTATTTTTGTCTCTGCTCTTGAAGCACTTCGCATTCCGCAAGCATGGCGTAAAAAACTCATCCGCGCCTTTGGTGATGATGCTATGATAAAGCAGTATCTTGACATGATGTGTGGTGAAGAGGAGGAAGCGCTTGATAATTTGCCAAGTGAAATCAGTTCTGCTCTTGATACGCGAAATTTAGAAATGCTGACGCAAGCCATAAAAAGCGAAATGCTGGAACAAGGTTTGCCACTTTCTGGTGGGCGAACACCAACAGCCATTGCAGAGCGTTTAATTGAAAAAGCAGAACTGGCATCGCAAAAATTGGACACTAATAAACGTACGGCACTCGAAGAGTTTTTGGCAATTGATGTAGATCTAAAAGATGCACACGGTACAATTGAGGCGTTTGAAAACAAGCATGGAATCATGTTGCCTCTGGCGCGTGATGAATTATATGCGCGTAATCAAGGCTTAAAAGACAGCAATGCAACCATGCGATATCATGCAAGCTTTGGCCGTCGGTTGGATTATTATACGGGCTTTGTTTTTGAAGTTTATGCGCAAGATAAAACTTATCCTCTGGTTGGTGGTGGGCGGTATGATCGTCTTTTAACCTTGCTTGGTTCACCACAGGAAATTCCTGCGGTTGGTTTTGCCATTTGGGTTGATCGTCTTGCGGGCTATGAAGAAGGAACCGCGCTATGAGTAATCTCACAATCGCGCTTCCTTCCAAGGGACGTTTGAAAGAAAGCGCAGTCGAACTTTTCTCCAAAGCAGGATTTGAGTTACGCCTGCCGCAAAATGCAAGAAGTTATCAAGGCAGTCTACACGGTGTTAAGGGTGTTGATGCCATAGACGTTGCTTTTCTGTCCGCTTCAGAAATTGCTCGCGAATTGGTTAACAGTAATATTCATGCAGGCATTACAGGCGAAGACCTTGCACGTGAAACCATTGATAACGCAGATGACACTCTTGACTTCGCCGTTAAACTTGGCTTCGGCCATGCTGATGTTGTCATTGGCGTGCCGCAGGCTTGGGTCGATGTCGAAACTATGGCAGATCTTGATGATGTCGCTGCAGAGTTTCGTTCCCGCCACGGAAGACGGCTGCGCATCGCGACAAAATACTGGAACCTGACACAAGGCTTTTTCGCAGGTCACGGCATAGACACCTACCGCATCGTGGAAAGTTTAGGTGCAACCGAAGCTGCCCCCGCCGCTGGTCAAGCAGATGTGATAGTCGATATTACGTCAACAGGTTCTACCTTGCGAGCAAATCAGCTAAAGATTTTGCCAGATGGGGTTATATTAAAATCAGAGGCAAATTTGATTATTTCAAAAACAAAAGCTAATAATCCTTCCCATACGGAAATGTTAAGTGAAATTTGTCATTCTTTGACCATGGTTGTGTCTAAATAAACAATTGATTCGTAATTAAAGAATGCCTCTTGGAGATTAAAATGAGTAATTCAAAATTAGACCGTCGCCGTTTTATCAGCCTTGCGGCTGCTTCGACTTTGGCTACACCTGCAATTTTAACCGCAACCCGTGTAAATGCCGCAAGCATTGAAGCCATGGCCGGGCAATTGCTTGTAACCGGGTTTCCAGGTGGCAGTGCGGGTGATAAATCCACCAAGGCGCTAACAGATCATATTGCAAAGGGGCGAGCAGGCGGCGCGCTTTTCCTTCGTCATAATGTAAAAAGCGGCAAGGCAATTAAACAAATTGCATCCCAGATGATTGGCGCCAGCCGTCAAGCTCTCTTGGCAATTGACCAGGAAGGTGGCAAGGTTCAACGCCTTGGCAAGAAGCATGGCTTCACCACAATCCCGACTGCCAGATGGATGGCAGAAAACAAATCCGTTGCCGAAGCACAAGCTTTATATGCAAAAGCTGGCCGTGAATTACGCGCTGCAGGCTTTAACATGAATATGGCACCTTCCGTTGATGTTCATGATCCTAAAAATCCGGTTATCGGCAAATATGACCGTGGCTTTTCAACCGATGTTGAACGCATTGCAGCTTACGCTGCTGCCTTCGTAAAAGGCTTTGGACAAGCAGGCGTTGCTTGTTCGCTCAAACACTTCCCTGGCCATGGTTCTTCACGATCGGATAGCCATGATGGTTTTGTTGATATTTCCAAAACCTGGTCGGCTGATGAGATTGTGCCATTTAAAAAACTAGCTTCCGCTGCGCCAATGATTATGGGCGGGCATTTGTTCCACCCTGATTTTTCAAACGGCAAATCACCAGTAACATTCTCACAAAAGGCAATCACAACAAAATTACGCCGTGGCCTTGGCTATAAGGGCGTCATCCTGACAGACGATCTCGACATGGGTGCTATTAGAAAGTCTTTCCAATTGCGTGAGGCGATTATCCTTTCCCTTGCGGCTGGTAATGATTTGCTTCTCCTTTCAAATTCACTCAACTACGACGAAGCGCTGCCAGTAAAAGCCACACGCTGGATTTCTGATGCGGTGAAAGAAGGGCGCATTTCTACCGCTCAAATCAAATCATCCTTTGCCCGCGTTAGCGCCATGAAAAAACGCTACAGCGCGTAATTTCTGATTTTATTCTAAGACTGTTTTAAAGAGCGGGGAAAAATTCTCCGCTCTTTTTTGTTTGTTTCGCCTCCCCACAAGAAGGAGGCAGACACAAATCCGCATTCACTCGCTCGAAATTCGAACGGTGGTACTTATTTATTTCCCGCGACGGGTTACACCCTTGCGCGGCTCTTGTAACAGCGAAGCAAGTCCTTTTGACTTGTTCGCCAATGATAAAGCGCACAACTGTGAGGGCTGAATAATAAATGCCCGTATGTGCTGGGCTTTCAGCCCTCACGCGGAGATTTGATGTCAGTGTCGAACTACTCAGGCACACTGTTTCGACAAAGCCTCTAGGATGATTTCGCATCCGTAAGCGATCCAAGTCCCGCCACCCTGCAAATGTTTGAGCATCTGCTCCAAGTGATAGATATGGCTACCGCCGCTCCGCATTCGACAAGACATAAAACAATAGACGCGTTCTAAGGTTGTGCATCTTGCTGATGAAAGAATTATGCTTGAGGTTTTTGGGGTGGGGATAAGTTTTTTTCAAATTCTATTGAAATAAAATAGTTTTTAATATTCTATCTTGTTAATATAAAAAGGGTAGATCAATTGTCAGAAGCTATAAATCAAATTACAGAAAGTAGCCTTTCTGTAATTTTTATTTTAATTATTTTAAGTCTTTTTGTCATAGGTGGAATTTTTGGTTTATGGGCAAGATTTGGAAGCGATTATACTAATAACCGTGTTCATGGTTTTGTGAATTTTGTACCAACAGCAATGTCTACTATTGGTGTTATTGGAACTTTTATAGGTATTTTTATAGGCTTACTGGACTTTGATGTTTCAAATATTGATGAAAGTGTACCTTTATTACTTGCAGGTTTAAAAATTGCGTTTGCTACAAGCATTGTTGGTATGACAGCTGCAATTTTATTTAGACTTCTTGAGCACTCTATGCGTGCTATTTTCGGCTCTAAACCGCAAGAGGCAACTGCTGATGATCCAGTTTTGCTTTTGCGATCAATTGATCGCTCTATAAAAGCCCAAGTTAAGGCTTTGGTTGGGCAGCAAGATAAGTCTTTGGCCTCAATATTAGAGCGTAGTAGGCAAGACATAAATGATGGATTTAAGGATCAATTAAAGGCGTTCAATGATTTTGCTGAGCAAATGAAAGAAGGTGCTACAGAGAAAATTGTTGAAGCACTTCAACAGGCAATAGTTGATTTCAATGATAAAATTACTGAGCAATTTGGCGATAATTTTAAAGAACTTAATTCCGCAGTTGGAAATCTAAATACTTGGCAAGAAGAATATAAAACTCATGTTGAGCAAACAGAATCTTCACTGAAACAGCAAGCAATAAATTTAGAAAGCATAGCTACAAATATTTCTTCAATTGTGGACGAAGCAAAAGTTTTGCCAGAGGCTGCTTCTAAAATGATGCAGGCAAATCAACAGCTATTACAAAATTTTGAAAGTATGAATACACTTCTTGCTACGCTTGCAAATATTAGAGCAGATGCAGATGTAGTTTTACCAAAAATAGAAAAGTCTATGCAGGAAACCACTGCTGTAATGGAGAATTCTTCAAAAGAGATGGCAGAAACTATGCGGCACACCTTAGAGCAAACTCAAAAAGGTATTAATGCAAGCTTCAAAACATTCGATGAACAAATGCAATCTGAGCTTAGTAAAGTGCTTGAGCAGATGGGAAGCCAGCTTACATCTTTATCTGGAAAGTTTGTTGAAGATTACACACCATTGACGCAACAATTACAACGAATGATCCAAAGTCTTGGAAAAGTGCAGTAATGAGCAATTTTTTAGCTCGTTCCAAATCAAAGTCGCGTGAAGAAGACCCTTGGCTTTCCATATCTGATTTGATGGCTGGTTTGATGGTGATTTTCTTATTTATTGCAATCGTATACATCAGGCCTCTTGTTGAAACTCAAACTAAAATTGAAACAGTTACGTCTGCTTGGGAAGATGCAAGGGAAAAAATATATTTAGCATTAAACGAAGAATTCGAAGATGACTTGGTAGAATGGCAAGCTGAATTAGAAAAACAGACTCTAACAATTCGCTTTAGAGCACCAGATGTTTTATTCGAAACAAACTCTTCAGAAATAAACGAGCGTTTTAAACAAATTCTTGACTCGTTTTTCCCGAGATATTTATCTGTTTTAGAGGTCTACAAAACAGAAATTGAAGAAATAAGAATTGAAGGTCACACCTCGAGTGAATGGTCTGATGATACAACCGAATTGCAATCGTATTTTAATAATATGAAATTATCGCAAGCAAGAACCAGATCTGTATTAGAATATTCCTTTTCAAAGGAATCTGTATATTCAAATAATGTTTGGGCACATCCTTTGGTAACAGCAAATGGATTGTCATTCAGCCAGAAACTCTTGAGATCAGATGGTTTAGAAGACAAAGAAAATTCAAGGCGAGTAGAGTTTCGAGTTAGGACTAATACAGATAAAAAAATTGAACAAATTATCCAGAGTTTGAAATGAAGCTTACTGTTGATTTAGTTGGACTTGAAAATCTAAGGCGCAAGATGGGGGCGAAAGAGCGTCTGTGGGTATCAGATGATGTTTTGTTAAAAATCAGAAATGTTCAGCAAAATCTAATTGATGGAGTGGAAAATAGTCTAGATCAAATAACTATCTCAAATGGCGGCTTGTTATCTTATGATGGTCAGCAAATAGCTATTTATATTAAAGACCATACGTATGAATTTAACGGCACTAAAAGTACCGTAAATCCTGCGGAAGACCGTAGAAGACTGCATGTATTTGATTGTGGAACATTAGAGCAGGCGAGAAATAATAATAGATATGATAGATTTGTACAAACTTCTCGAACAAACAACTTTGAAATTGTTATTAAGCAGGGAAACAAAATAGCGACAAGAGAAGTTGAATTGCTACTATGCCAAAACTGTCTAAAAGCCTTAAACTATAAAGGATATAGAGGTGGAAAAACTGAAGCATGGTACTCATTTAGCTTAGAAGAATTTTTTGCAGAATATTCTACTTTTTTTGCTGTTACGCCTCAGTATCACGATTTTGCATCGCCAAGTTATGACTATACAAAGAACTGGTCAAATAAGTCTCGTGAAGTGCGTACAAGATATTCTTGGACATGTGCTGAATGTAAAGTTGTATTGGGTAGACCAGAACATCAAAAATATCTTCATACTCATCATCAAAATGGCATTAAGAGTGATAACTCTAATAAAAATTTGATACCACTTTGTGAAATTTGCCATGCAAAAGAGCCTAGTCATCAGCACATGCATGTATCAGATGAAGCAAGGCGAATTATTGAAGTTCTTCGATTAAAATGAATACCGCCAGTGAAGCGATGCGGAGCATCGTTCACAAACAAAAGATCATGGGCGATATGGCAAAGAAAAAGGCCAGTCGCGAGACTGGCCTTTAAACCTAAGCACGAATGAACGATTTAGGTAAGTATTGGCGAAGCCAATGCTTACATCATGCCGCCCATTCCACCCATGCCGCCCATATCAGGCATTGCAGGGGCGCCGCCAGCGCCTTCTTTGGCTGGGGCGTCTGCTACCATTGCTTCTGTTGTAATCAGAAGCGAAGCAACGGAGGCTGCATCTTGCA
>CALDZF010000094.1 GCA_937944165.1 uncultured Rhizobiaceae group bacterium
GATGTCGGTAATGCAAAGGCGATTAGTTTGATAGGGAAGTATGAGACTTTGCTCAAGCGGCCTGTTTTTGTGCGTGGGGATGAGATGGTTGTAGGGTTTGGTGATGATGCGCGGGGGTTTTGCCTTGACGCAGTTAATTGAGTAAAACAAGTGTTTCCAAATATTATTAATCGTTGATTTTTATATGGAAAAACTGTGATTCCAGATTATTTTGTCGAATTTCCAATTCCAGAAGCAAAATTACCTGAAAGCTGCGCCTTTTATTTGAGCACTCACTATGGAGCCTGATCTACAGGTAGAAGTTACTTCGGTTGTAGATCTTGATCAATACGGTCCAGAACGTGAATACGTTCAAATGTTTATGGCCTTGTCCGATAAACCTTCAATATCACTACAGGATATAAATTCAGAGATTGGACATGGGGTTGTATCTTATTCGGTGCCAGACATTACCGTGAAGGGTGATAATTACTAATTATAATTACAGTTTAATTACGCTGACAGTACACTCTTTACCTATTAAGTATTCTGTCCAAATATCATCAGCTTATAACCATTATGGCACGTTATCCGAGCTTCTGCGCTAGCGCGCAGGTAGCCCACCCTTCTCCCACAAGGGGAGAAGGGAAGTCCGTGTTTGCGCTCAAACAACCCAAATCACTCACCCCTTAAACCCACCTCCATCCAGATAAGCCTGTTCTTCTGGCGTAGTCTGGCGCCCCAGCACTTCATTTCGGTGGGGGAAGCGGCCAAATTGTTTGATTATGTCGCGGTGTTCAATCGCGGCTTTCATGAAATCGCGTGAGTTGTTAAACGAATATAATAATTCAATGGAGCGATGTTGGTCTTCAATCATTTCTGAATGTTCAAAGGGAAGGTAAAAGAACAGACGAAGTTTTTCTCTTGATTGGTAATCAAAACCTTTTTCAACTGCCTCTTTTGCGATTGATAAGGCTTTCGCGTCTTGGGCAAAACTCTTGGCAGACCCTCTAAACATATTGCGCGAGAATTGATCAAGCATAATAATTAAGGCGAGGGTGCCATCGGGTGTTTGGAGCCAATCATCCAATTCGTTGTTGCAGGCTTGGCTGTGTAGTTGCCCAAATCTTGCATGAATCTCTGCATCCACAGCGGGTTTTTTTACCCACCAGCCTTTACTGCCAAGTTGCTCCCAATAATCAAGAATCGTATCAATGTTCTTCTTGTTCATTTCTTAAAGTTAATCCCGAATTTAACGGCATCTGAGCCGAATTTATCACGAACGCTGTCTATGGCACGTTCTGCATCTGCACGGCGATTGGCTTTCGGATCCAGCATATCATCCGGATCTGCCTGTTCATCTGATACAAGGGTAGAAACGCCTATTCCCAAAAGGCGAAACTTGGTGCCATCAAGTTCAGGCAAAAGTAAATCTGTACCTGTGCGAAAAATCCGGTCTTCAAGTTGTGTCGGGTCAGGAATTTGGCGCGAACGCGTCCGAGTTTTAAAGTCTGATGTCTTGAGTTTTAAAACAACGGTTTGCCCTGCAATATGCTTCTTTTTTAGTTGACGAGAGATTTCCTGTGAGAGCTTTCGCAAAATCGGCAAGAGTTGTTCGCTGCTGGTTTTATCATCGTTGAAAGTAGTTTCCTTGCTAACAGATTTTGAACCGCTACCAGGTTTAATAGTGCGGCTGTCTTCACCACGCGCAAGCCTTGCCAGGTGCTGCCCCATTGAGCCATAGCGCCTGATAAGATCAATCTCATCCATGTCTTGCACAGTTGAAAGTTCTGTAATGCCATCCTTGGCCAGCATCTTTTGGGTTACTTTGCCCACTCCCCAAACAATAGAAACCGACTGTTTGCGTAAAAAGCTAATCGCTTCTTCCTTACCAACTACAGAAAACCCTCTGGGCTTATTCATGTCTGAGGCAACTTTGGCCAGAAATTTACAGTAGGAAAGCCCCACCGAAACGCTAAGGTTTAACTCATCTTCAATGCGTTTTGCCAGCCTTACAAGAACTTCTGCAGGGCAAGCGCCATGGAGTTTTTGTGTGCCATTCATATCCAAAAAAGCTTCATCAATTGAAAGCGGTTCTACCATTGGAGTAAGTGTTCGCATCATTTCGCGGATCGTATGTCCAGCTTCTGAGTATTTGTGCATTTGAGGTGGGATAACAATAGCCTCAGGGCAGGCATCCAGCGCTTTAAACATGGGCATGGCAGAGTGGACACCGCGAATGCGCGCAATATAACAACACGTTGAAACAACACCACGTCGGCCGCCACCAATAATGACAGGCTTATCTGCCAGAGTGGGGTCATCACGTTTTTCTACAGAAGCATAAAAAGCATCACAATCAATGTGCGCAATCGTTAAGGTTTTGAGTTCAGGGTGGCTGATTAGGCGAGGGCTGCCACATTTTTTACAACGGTTGGTATATACTTCAGACGTTTGCCAAGTGATACAATCACGGCAAAGTCCTTCCATTGGTTCAGCTTTTGATGGTTCCATTCTACCACTCGGCTTCGCCAGAATTTAACCCGGGCGGAGAAAATGTATAAAGCGCTCTTTGTATGTCAGCAGGATCAAAATTTTGACTGGCAGCAAAAGCTAATAACGTAGGCTCATCGCCCATGAAAAATTCAAGCACGGCAATTAAAAAACTCTGCGAACCAGCGGCCTCGCGCATTTCATCAGGTGTAATGCCGGTAAGCGCAATAAAGCGGGAAATTTGCTCTTCATCACCAGCAATAAATTGCAAGCCTGAAATGGCAATGGATGTTGCTGTATCTGGGGTCATAATAAATTCGAATTCTGAATCAAGAAACTACTCTTATCATATGATTACAAATCCGGAGATGTTTTTCAATTAATAGCTTGCCAATTGAGTATTGTTTGAGATTTCAGATTTTCCATAAAGTCATGTAATATCTGTGAATTACTTATGATTCGATTTGATTAAAATGCGGCGGCTAAAACTAATTAATTTCTTTAGATTTAATAAAGTTCTTGATTTGTGCAAATCAGGTTGCATGAAAGCGCTTCGGTTCATCTTTTCTTTATGCACTGCTATTGGCCTTATAGCCAGTAACTTGCTTTTAGTTGCATTGCCCACTCCAGCATACGCCATGCCATTTTCCTGTTCTGGCGATATTTTTCAGGTACAAAGTGGCCAGCTTCGCATATTTGATCCTATTGTTTCTGCTTATGTTGATGTTGGCGCACCACAAGGAGCTTATAATGCGGTGGGGTTTAACGTCCGCGATAATTTCGCCTATGGCTCGCAAAATAATACCATCATAAGAATTGCCGCTGATGGTAGTATAACGACGCTATTTACAGGCAATCCTGATTATAACTCATTTGCGGGTGATGTAGATGATAATAACACCTTGTGGTTACGTGATAGCACTTCGCGCTATGTTGGTGTGGATTTGGCGACTGGTGCTACAACAGCTTTAAATGTAACAGGTCCTGTTACTGGCGGTTCTGATATTATTGTTGTAAATAATGGGGGAACACCCTTTATCTTGGCAATTAATGGAAATCGAATTGGGCGTATTAATATTAATACAGGTGTTTCCACTGTGGAAGATGTTACAGGTCTTTCCACTCCTGGTGGCTATGGTGCCGCATGGCAGGACTCAACAGGCAGGATTTTTGCCTTTCATAACGCTACCGGGCAGATATTTGAAGTGTCAGGTGTTTTTGGCTCTTCGCCTTCAGGAGTATTGGTAGCACAGGGGGATCCAAGTGGTAATAATGATGGTTTTTCCTGTAATCAGGCACCTTTTCCAAATTTACCACCTTTGGCAATGGATGACAGTTTTACTGGTCCTTTGAATACTAATATCACTGGTAATGTTTTAGTTGATAATGGTAATGGCGTTGATGAAGACCCCGAAGGGTTTGGCTTATCAATCAATACCACCCCGATTGCAGCACCATCAAACGGAACGGTTACAATCTCTCCTAACGGCGATTTTACATATGTTCCAAATAATAACTTTATTGGTACTGACACATTTGTTTACCAAATTAATGATCCCAGCGGCCTTGCGGACACTGCAACAGTTACACTTACAATTACCGGCACGATTGCTTTTACAGTAAACAAAACACAATCAGGTGGGCCTGATCCAATTACAACGGCTGGCCAGGTTGTCGATTACGAAATCGAGTTGCAAAACACTGGCGACATTCCACTTACTGGCCTTACTATTGATGATACTCTGCCTGATGGGACAGGTGGAACAGTCACGCTGCAAAGTGGTGATACAAATAGCGATGGAAATTTGGATACGACAGAGGCCTTTGTCTATACGATATCTTATACTGTTACCCAAGATGATATAGACAACAACACAAATCTTGTTAATCAGGTTTCTGTCACGACCACTGAAACTGGCGCAACCGCACAAACTTCGAGCGCTTCTACGCCTGTTTCAACTAATCCCTCGCTGGTCGTAACCAAAGTTGCTTTGCCGAGAGTTGATGTACCCGTAGGTACGTCTGTTACTTATACCTACACAGTGACCAATAATGGCAATGTAACACTTAGAAATATAAATTTAAGCGATGCGCATTTAGGTTCTGGCACTCCGCCCATACCAGATAATGAGATCTTAATTACGGATACTGTGCCATTAAATGACTCAAATGATGTAGGCACCAATGGCATTTGGGATGTTTTAAGACCAGGCGATGTAGTTCAATTTACAGCACAATATACAGTTACCCAGACTGATGTGGATTCCCAATAATGCTATTTAATAATTACACATAGCTGTAGTCGTTTTTAGAAAGCTAATTAATTGTAATTGGCAATGATAAAAAATATTACTGAAATAATTATATTAAGTCATAACAGGCTAATTGCTGAAGAGGGGGACATAACATGTCAGGTCACGACGAGATTAAAAATTGCTGTGGACCAGGGTATGCTTCACCTGCTGAAGCAATGGAAGCTCCACGGGAAAAACTGCTTTATACGATTGCAATTTATGTGGGTACGGGCATTCAAAAACCAGATTATCTGGCGACTGTGGATGCCGATCCTGAAAGCCCGACTTATTCGCAAGTCATCAGCCGTTGTGAAATGCCGGATATTGGTGATGAGTTACACCACATGGGATGGAATGCTTGTTCGTCGTGTTTTGATGATGCTGGCATGGAGCGCAAATATCTGATTGTTCCAGGCGTACGCTCGTCCAATTTACATATTATAGATTGTGCCACTGATCCGCGCAATCCAAAGCTTCACAAGGTTATTTCCGGTGAGGAAATTAAAGAAAAGACCGATTTATCTGCACCCCATACTGTGCATTGTTTAGGAGCTGATATTATTATCTCGATGCTGGGGGACGCCAAGGGTAATGCGCCAGGTGGTTACTTGCATTTGGACAAGGATTTCAACATTGTTGGTCGCTGGGAAAACTCCATGGGCGACATCAAGTTTGGTTATGATTTCTGGTATCAGCCGCGTCATAACATCATGGTATCATCCGAGTGGGCTGCTCCCAATACGTTCATGCCAGGCTTTGATTTGGAGGAAGTTGGGCATTTAAAATATGGCCGTGAAATTCACCTTTGGGATTTTGAAAAGAAAGAACCGAAGGAAACCTTTTATTTAGGCGAAGATGGCCTTGTGCCGCTTGAGGTGCGTTTTCATCATGACCCTGCAAGTAGCCACGGTTTCGTTGGCGCGGCCATGTCCTCAAACATAATTCACTGGTGGAAGGATGAGGATGAAAAATGGCAATGGGAAAAAATCATCGATGTAGAAAACGAACGCCATCCCGAATGGCCGATACCGCTGCCAGGGCTGATTACGGTAATCTTGCTATCAATGAATGATAAGTATCTCTATCTCTGCAATTGGTTGCATGGCGATATTCGCCAATATGATATTTCCGACCCGCATAATCCTGTTCTCAAGGGACAAGTTTGGATGGGAGGATTGTTGAAAAAGGCACCCGTTGTTAATGGTGTTGAGATTGCTGGTGGTCCGCAAATGATACAACTAAGTCTCGACGGTAAACGGCTTTATGTCACAACCTCGCTTTTCTCCACTTGGGATAATCAGTTTTATCCCGAAATTCGCCACAAGGGCGGCGTTATGCTGATGGTGGATTGTGATACGGAAAATGGCGGTATGGAAATCAACAAGGATTTCATTGTAAACTTTGGTGAAGAACCCAATGGACCTTCCAGATGTCACGAAACGCGCTACCCAGGTGGCGATTGCACATCTGACATATGGTTGTAAGGAGAAACTTAATATGGGCTATATGAACCACAATGAAGAATATCCGGAAAATTATCTGGCCTCCATCCTTAAAGAAGTGAAAACCATTGCGATGGTGGGAGCAAGCCCTGATCCAACGAAGTTTAGTTATGGTGTTTTGCGGGTGTTACATGAACAGGGCTACAACATGAAACCCGTCAATCCCAAAGAAGGTGTTGATGAAATTCGTGGGTTAAAAGTGTTTAACTCACTTGCAGATGTGGACGAGCCGATAGACATGGTGCAGGTTTTTAGAGCCTCGCACGCACTGCCAGGTATTGCTCAGGAATCGATTGATATAGGCGCCAAGGTGCTTTGGGGGCAGATAGGGGTGTTTGATGAAGGGGCTGCAAAACTGTGTGAAGATGCCGGCATGCGTGTCGTAATGGATAGATGCCCAAAGATTGAGCTCTTTCGCCCATTTTGGAAGCCAAAACTTGGTCAGGCAATTTAAATGACTTTGCGGCAATACTACGAAGTGACGCTTAAAAATAGTAATATTACTTTAAGCGTTGCAAGTGATGAACCGATTTACCAAGCTGCACTAAAGGCAGGCGTACAATTGCCTATCGGATGCGACTATGGCGGCTGTATCACGTGTGCAGCAAAGCTCATATCAGGAGAAGTGCGCCAACCAGGTGCAACGGCGCTAAACAAACGCCAATCCAAGGCGGGTTATATCCTGCTATGCGTTGCCTGCCCTAAAAGCGATTGCGTGATAGAAGAAGGCGTTCAATCGCACGATGAACTTTATCAAAATCCTTTTACTGGAGAGACAGTTAAGATTTGAGCGGATTGGGCTAAATGATTAAAAAACCTAAATTATTTAATCTTGTTTCCAATTCGTCAACTTTCTCACTGTACAATAAAATATCATGTGCATGTTGAAGATTAGCTATTAGAGGCTTTTTTCAGTTCCAGGGGCAAATATATAGTATGTCAAAAACAGTTCTAATAGTTGAAGATAATGAATTAAACATGAAGCTTTTCAATGACTTATTGGAAGCTAAAGGTTATAATATTATACAAACTCGTAATGGTTTTGAGGCTTTGGAATTAGCTAGAGAACACCATCCTGATTTAATTTTGATGGATATCCAATTGCCTGAGGTTTCCGGTTTGGAAGTCACAAAATGGATAAAAGAAGAAGAAAAAATATCTTCAATACCAATTATTGCCGTAACTGCTTTTGCCATGAAGGGCGATGAAGAGCGCATAAGACAGGGTGGATGTGAAGCATATATTTCAAAACCAATCTCTGTCGCAACATTTGTAAAGACAATTCAGTATCATATTGGTGATGGTGAATAAGCATAAATCGAGAGCGTAAGTTAAGAGTAATCAGTAAAAGTAGTGAGTAGTAAAATTGACCGCCCGTATCTTAGTCGTAGATGATATTAAAACAAACGTTAAGCTTCTTGAAGCAAGGTTGATGGCCGAGTATTTCCAAGTGCTTACTGCCGATAATGGTGAAGATGCTTTGGCAATTTGTAATAATGGCCAGTGCGACCTGGTACTGCTCGATATCATGATGCCAGGTATGGACGGCTTCGAAGTTTGCCGACGCTTAAAGGAAAATCCAGAAACAATGCATTTGCCAGTTGTTATGGTAACAGCACTTGATCAGCCTGAAGATCGTATCAAAGGATTGGAAGCTGGGGCTGATGATTTTCTTACAAAACCGGTAAATGATTTGGCATTGGTGACACGTGTAAAAAGTCTTGTGCGTTTAAAAATGCTAACTGATGATTTACGTTTGCGCGCTTCCAATGGTGATGAATTTGCCATGAATTACAATACCGTAATGGAAGAAGTCATAGCCCCTCGAGAGCGCCCGAATATCATTGTTCTTGATGATAAAGCTTCATCTTATGAAAAAATTGTGCATAATTTATCCGGTGCCAACAATATAGATGTTGAAACCAGTCCAAATGACGCGCTTTTTCGCATTGTAGAGGGTAATTATGACCTCGCTATCATTTCTTTAAGTATCAAAAATTTTGATAGTTTGCGTCTTTGTTCTCATTTGCGTTCTTTGGAACGAACAAGAACCTTGCCCTTGTTGATAGTTGCAGGCAACGGCCAGGAGGAAATTGTCAGTAGGGCAGTGGAAATCGGCGTAAACGATTACATTAAACGCCCTGTGGATGTTCAAGAGCTACAAGCAAGGATAAAAACGCAACTTTGCCGTAAGCGTTACAACGATTGTTTGCGAGACTCAGTTCAACAAACAATTGCCTTGGCAGTCAAAGACCCGCTAACAGGACTTCATAATCGCCGCTATTTTGAAATGCATTTCACATCACTTTTTGAAAAATCAGTAGCATCGGGAAAACCAATTACTGCTGTCATGTGCGATATTGATAGCTTTAAGGTCGTTAACGACACTTACGGTCATGGTGTAGGGGATATTGTAATTGCTGAGGTTGCAAATCGCATTAGAAAGAACGTGCGCAATGTTGATATTGCTTGTCGGTATGGTGGTGAAGAGTTTGTTGTTATAATGCCTGATACTGATATTGAATATGCCAGAGTGGTTGCCGAACGTATTCGCCGTGAAGTTGAAGAGCATCCGGTAATTGCAGAAAAAGGCTCTCAACAGGTTTATACAACAATCAGCATGGGGCTTTCGTGTTTGCATCCTAAAGGGGACACTCCCGAACAACTTATGAAGCGAGCAGATGAAGCGCTTTATGATGCAAAAAATGCTGGGCGCAATAAAGTTATGATTAAAGCAGCTTAAGTTCAGACTCTTAAATACAAGCGTTATTCACAGCCTTTTATCTTGCAAAATACCGCCTTAGTTTAATTTGCTCAAATCGGATTAGTAATACGCAGTTTCAAGCGTAGAAACCACTGTTGCGGTGCTAAGTATTATGAAAATTAAGCATTAATACTAACCTTTACTTGGTAAATTGATCATCAAACACTACTAAGATATTGATTTTTGAATCAAAGTGAGTCAAATTTCCTAGAGATTGAATTGGTTGGTTCAATATTTCTGACAATTCAGTTTTTAGTTTTTACCCTACGGAGTGCTCAGGTCCGCCGCATCTCCTGGGTCCGTGGGGTCGTCGGTCGGAAATTTTGGATCAGTTAATGGCCTCCTCGTACCATTCCCAAAGTCCGGCCGACCCCTTCAGTTTTAATGCTTAATATAAGACAGTTACAATTCACTATCGCGCAGTGCTTTGGCTTTGTTTTGCTTGTTGTAAGGCTTGATCATCGTCATGTTTTCGATTGTTGGAAAGCTTGGCTTTTCCTGTTTCGTAAAACCCTTAATCCTATGAGTAATTACGTCTAAGTCGATTGCATGGTCATTTGCAAAAACAACATTTGCTCCATTATGCTCCCAAACACTTATATGCTGAAATTCGTCTCTTATTGCTGCAATTTTTGCGTTCATCAGTGGGTCTTTTTCAACGAGATTGGCAACCAGAATACCATCATCAGCCAACTTGCTTTTGCAAAGCTCAAAAAATTCTTTTGTCGCCAAATGGTTTACATGTTCACCGCCACCCGAAAACACATCCAACATTAATATGTCATAGGTTGTATTACGACTGGCAAGATCTTCTCTACTGTCTCCCAGATGAATGTTGGACATGTCTTTTTTATCCATTCCAAAGAACACTTGCGCAGAGGCTAGTACGTTAGGGTCAATATCCGTGCCGTCGATTTGAATATTGTGAAAATAATGCTGTAGAAGCATTGCAATGCGACCACCACCATATCCTGCCATATAAACACTTTGAGGGGAGCGAGAGCGCCAAAAAGCAGACAAAAACATTACCTGCGTGTAATGCCCAAGCAGACAAAGTGGTGTCTCAAGATCAATTCTGGACATTATGCTGCTGAGTTGTTTGCTCTCGTTATCAAAACAATACATTTCAATCGTTTGTTCCAATTTACGAATGAACACGCCTTGAAGTTCCCCTGGCAGGACTTGTTCAAATGGTTTAGCCTCATACAGTTCTTTTAATCGTTCATGAATGCTTGTAAGGTTTTTAGCTTTCCAGGCTGAATTATCTGAGTCTGGAGACACTTGGTTTACTCCCTTGGTAATCACTGCAATGATAATAGCAATTTTTATGCCATGAAATAAGAGTAGGTTAGGGCAATAAAAAAGCCACTACGAAGAGTGGCTTGATTAAAATTGATTTGTAAGTCCAAAATTACTTGATTTTAGTTTCTTTGAATTCAACGTGCTTTTTAGCAACCGGGTCATACTTACGCTTAACCATTTTCTCAGTCATTGTACGGCTGTTTTTCTTGGTTACATAAAAGAAACCAGTGTCAGCAGTGCTTTCCAGCTTAATTTTAATAGTGGTGGCCTTTGCCATGATTTTAATCCTGTAGCTTGTATCCTAGGCCTTTGTTGGCAACTTGGACACGGAAATAAAACAGGCCGCACACTCGCGACCATCTGTTGAAGCGCAAGTTACTTAAAGCATGCCAAATGTCAAGTATTAGCTTGAAACCAATTACAGTTTTGATGATTAAGTTAATGAATAGGGTTCTTTGACTTCATACTTGCGAGCGTATCATGCTTTTGATAGAGGTTTAGCCAAGAAATACCGGTCGCAGCCTACCCGGATAAAACAAGGACTAAAGAAATGCGTATATTATGTGTCTGCTCTGGCGGGCTTGATTCTGTTGTGTTGTCACACAAGATTGCCAACGAGCACGAGTTGGCAGGACTTGTTTCATTTGATTACGGCCAAAGGCATAAAAAAGAACTCGAATATGCTGCCAATTGCGCCAATGCGCTTGGCGTATCACATGACGTGATTGATATTACTGAAATTGGCAAGCATCTGACAGGTAATGCACTTACTCAAGATATTGATGTGCCAGATGGCCATTACGAAGAAGAGACAATGAAAATTACCATTGTCCCTAATCGCAATGCCATTATGCTTGCAATTGCTTTTGGTGTGGCAGCTTCAAAAAAGGCTGATGCAGTTGCAACGGCGGTTCATGGTGGCGATCATTTTATCTATCCAGATTGTCGCCCAGAATTTGTTAATGCTTTTGAGACAATGCAAAAACATGCCTTGGAGGGATATGCGGATATCAGTCTTTATACACCGTTTGTTCATGCGCCAAAATCGCAAATTGTTGTTGAAGGAAATAAAATCAATGCGCCATTTGTTGATACCTGGTCTTGTTATAAAGGCAATGAAAACCATTGTGGTGCTTGTGGAACATGCGTTGAACGGCGTGAAGCATTTCATATTGCAGGCGTAAATGACCCTACAAAATATGAAGATAAAGACTTTTGGTTAAATGCCGTAAAGCAGGCAGGGGAATAATAATGTATAAAATCACCAAGGAATTTCATTTCTCTGCATCCCACCAATTAATAGGTTTGCCAGAAGATCACCCATGCGCCAGATTGCATGGACATAATTATATTGTGAAGGTTGAACTGACTTCTGACACTTTAAACGAACATGGCTTTGTCAAAGATTATCGTGACCTGACACCGCTTAAAAACTATATTGATGATGAACTAGACCACCGTCACTTAAACGAGGTTTTTGGCCATGACGGTATGACGGCTGAATATTTATCCAAAACGCTTTATGAATGGTGTGCTGAACGCTGGAGTGAGGTTTCTGCTGTTATGGTAAGCGAGACACCAAAGACCTGGGCTGAGTACCGGCCTAAATGAGTGAAAGCACGTGTCGCATTGCAGAAATATTTGGCCCCACCATACAAGGCGAGGGTGCATTAATTGGTGAACCTACCGTCTTCGTTCGAAGTGGTGGATGTGATTACCGTTGCTCATGGTGCGATAGCTTCCATGCTGTTGATAGTGAATATCGCGATACTTGGAAGCCTATGCTCGCAGATGAAATACTCAATCAGGTTGAAGCCTTATCAGGCAATAAACCTTTGATGGTTACGCTGTCTGGTGGAAATCCAGCAATTCAACCCTTTGGAAATTTAATCAAACTTGGGCAGGATAAAGGCTACCGTTTTGCCATGGAGACGCAAGGTTCTATCGCCCAAGACTGGTTTGCTAGTCTGGACACACTCGTGCTTAGCCCCAAGCCGCCTTCTTCAGGCGAGGTAATTGATTGGGATAAATTTGATGAGTGTTTAATAAAAGCACAAAGCGTCAACACAGCTATGAAAATTGTTATCTTTGACGAAGAGGACTATCTTTGGGCAAAAGAAGTTGCTGAAAATTATGAGCAACTGCCATGTTATCTGCAACCTGGCAACCACACACCGCCAAATGCAGATGATGAGACAATTGATATGGACGGTATTTATAACCGCTATGAATGGCTGATTGAACGTAGTCTAAAAGACCAATGGTATAATGTAAAAATACTTCCTCAACTCCATGTATTAGTTTGGGGCAATAAACGAGGGGTTTAGGCTCAGATCCTAAGCCTAAGGCTTATTAAGCCTTCTTTATTCGCACGGCGTATAAGATTAAATACATCGCAAAGAATATAAAAAGCATTACACCAAAGCCTGAAGGGCCAATAATATCCATAGCCTTGCCCGTTGCAAAAGGGCCAATTGTCATGCCGATGCCATAGCAAAGCACAAATGCAGCATTGGCTTGGGCAAGGTCGCTACCTTTAAGGCGTGATCCAAGGTGAGCAAGACCTACGGTGTACATGCCTGAAATTATACCTCCATAAATGAACAATATTCCTCCTAATAACCAGCCAATATTAGCTGCTAAAGGAATTAATATTGCGCCAATCGCTCCTGTTAAGGCGCATGCCATTAGGACAGTGCGTCTGTCGTTTGTGCGGTCGCTCCATACTCCTAATGGTATTTGGAGTATAACATTTCCCAACCCCAGAATTGTTAGAAATAAAGCAGCAGCATATTCCTCATATCCAACACGTATTGCAAAGACAGGCAGAAGTGCCAGTTCGATTTGTTCCGCAGCGCCAAAGATAAAACCTGCCATTGTTGCCAGTGGCACCATAAAAACAAACGGTAGTATCGAGGGTGTTTTACCCGTTTTTTCTAAATAAGGTTGATTATTACGGCCTGCTAAAACAGGCAGTGTTGCCATAGCAATGACCATACTACCAACTAAAAAAGGAATAATACCATCTGTCCCAACAAAGGATAATAATGCTGGTCCAAGTGAAAACCCAAGACTTAAAAAGGTTGCGTAAACTCCTAAAATCAATCCTCTTGATTTTTCAATCGCAGCTGAATTAATCCAGAATTCACTCAATAGAAAAATCGCTGTTATTGCGCAGCTAAAGATAAACCTCAGTACGAACCACACTGGAATGTTCTCTGTAAAATAAAAGCCCATCAAGGAAATGATACAAAGAATAATGGAAGCTATTAGTGTTCTAATAATGCCCAGCTTTCTGGCAATAGGGGTTACGAATGGTACTGATACTATCGCTGCAATTCCCGCAACTGATGTATTGGCTCCAATGATGGACGCGGAAATGCCGCGTTGTTCCATCAAAATACTAAGCAGGGGGAAACTTAACCCCATGCCCATGCCTACAACAGAAATACTGGCAATTGCAGCAATTACGCCACGTGCATCACTGCCAGCAAAAATCTTCTGAAAATATGATTGTGTTAAAGACATGGATTAGACCTTGAAGTAGTCCGTGCACGCTATCTTAGATGATCGTCTTGCGAAAGCGGTTTCCGACAGTCTGATAATGGGGGGCTGGATAATCATCACTTAGATTAGGGTCTTTTTCCAAGCGTTGGATAAGTTCAACCAGCATAACGCGTGTTATCTCACGAGTGTTTTCGGTAATCGCATCTTTTGGTCGTATCCATTGTAGTTCTTCCAATTCGCCATCAGGATCAAATCCCCCTATAGGCGCAAAGCCAATTTCAGAGGCCTTGGCGATGAAAAACCATGTGTCGAAACGACGTGAATTGCCAGGTGGCGTTATCGCACGTGAGAACAACCTTAGGGCAGAAAGGGAAGGCACCAGACCGTGCGTTTTAAAATCAGCCCAATCTTCATGATCGTTTTTAAAAGTGCCAGACTTGCCTAACAGCAAGCCACTTTCCTCGGCCACTTCACGCACCGCAGCAACGCCGAGTGCCCGAGCACCTCTCGGTGAGGGTTTTCCACGCATGGCGTTTAACAGCCTTGATTGTGTCGTGTCAGTTAATTCATCCGCAACCTCAACAGAACCATCAAACTTATCGACAGAACCGCCCGGAAAAACCAAAGCGCCTGGCATGAATTTCAGTTTCTTGTTGCGCTTACCCATTAATATACGAGGGGCGTTTTGTGCATCATCAATCAAAATCATGGTTGATGCGTTTTTGGGGCGGATATAGCCATATTGGCTTTTCGTTTGATTGCGAAATTCTCGAGCCTTGTCAGAATTAATCATGCCTTCAATACGGTTTACTTCCGTATTGAGGTCTTTTTCGCTTCCCTGAAACTTGTCCGCTGTCATCGTTTCTAGTCTTCATTTCCACCAAAGCCATGCATGCGCATTGCCCATTGCGCACCAACTACCATGCCTTTAAGCGGACGCATCATCAAGATGGAAACAAGAATGGCAACGCCAATTGTGATGAACATACCCGTCCACATACCAACAATATCCCACTTCAAGGCAATCATAATCATTGCAACAACAACGTGGCCTACAACAAAAATATTCAAATAGGCAGGAAGGTCATCTGCGCGATGATGATGAAACTCTTCATCGCAGTTTGAGCATTTGTCTTGAACTTTAAGGCCACCTGTAAAAAGCTTTGTTTCGCCACAAGAAGGACAATTGCCGCGAAGGCCTTTCATTATGGCAGGACCTTTTTCACGCGTTTCCAGAATTTCTGTATCGCTTTCAAATTTATTCGTACTCATTTGCCTAATGCCTTTTTCTGCGCCCTTTACCTCTAAAGGTTCCAGGCGTTTGTCTACCTCTGTGGCCTGTACGTTTGTTTGTGTTACGAGAACGCGGAAGACCGCTGCCTTCAACACCCTCGCTTATCATTTCAAACCGAAGTGCACCTGCAACAGGAGCCGCTTCTACCAGTTTAACTTCAACGCGCTGACCCATTTGAAACTGCTGGCCAGTTGCTTCGCCGATAACTGCGTGAATCGTATCATCAAAAATGAAATACTCATCGCCCAACATAGATATAGGGATAAAGCCATCTGCGCCAGTATCATCAAGCGTGACAAACAGTCCAGCCTTGGTAACGCCGTTAATTCGTCCGTGGAAACTTGCGCCGATTTGTTCAGCAAGAAAACCAGCAATCAGGCGATCAATCGTTTCACGCTCCGCCTGCATGGCGCGACGCTCGGTGATGCAAATGCCTGCGGCAATCTCATCAAGTGTCTTTTCTTCGTGCGGGGTAATGCCACCTTCGCCTAGACCGAGGGAAGCAACAAGCGCACGGTGCACAATCAAATCAGCATACCGCCTGATAGGAGAAGTGAAATGCGCATAGCGTGCAAGCTGTAAGCCAAAATGACCTTGGTTTTCTGCCGCATAAACCGCTTGGCTTTGAGAACGAAG
>CALDZF010000095.1 GCA_937944165.1 uncultured Rhizobiaceae group bacterium
AGGCCAAATGAGTCGGCTGGATTCATCACGCATAGCAGCCAGAAAAGCTGTTGATGCGATGGAAGCGGCTAACAGTCAAGAGCTTCTGACTAAAGGAAGTGCTGTTGCATCAGACGCATTCTTCCCATTTGCCGATGGTCTAATTTCAGCCATCGAAGCAGGCGCCACCAGCGCCATTCAACCTGGCGGCTCGATGCGCGATGATGAAGTCATCGCAGCCGCAGATGAAGCTGGCATTTCCATGGTCTTTACTGGAACACGCCACTTCAGACATTAATCAACCCACTAATTTTTTTGCAACTTCCAGGTTCTTTTCAGGTCTTGGAGCACTCAGCATTACGATCAAACCCACAACAAAAAACACTAAAATCACTGCCATACCCAAGCGTGCAGAATCTGTTAAATAAGTGATAATGGAAACTGCTAATGGAGCAAAGAAACTAGTGGCTCTTCCTACAAAGGAATAAAGTCCAAAATACCTTCCAGACTCATTTAGTAATATGCTTTGCGCAAGATACGATCTTGATGAAGCCTGAACAGGCCCAAAAGCAATCCCGATTAAAATCGAAAACCCAATATATATTTTTTCTGCTACAGTGGAAAACAGGCCAGTGCCAGCTGTATCATTTAATTGAATAAGTCCGAACAAAGCAAAATCAGTCCCAGTAGAAACGATGCCAATTGTAGCAATGATTAGTAACAATACAGACAGTATAACAATCAGTTTTGACCCTAACTTCACATCCATATTGCCTGCCAATAAACAACTGGGAATAGCCACAAGATTTAAAATTATTCCAAATATACCCAATTCAATTGTTTCCCAACTAAACATGCCAGCAGCAAAGACGCCTCCCAGAGCAAGCAATGCTGTTACACCATCTTGATAAATCATTCTGGCAATAAAAAATCTAAATAAGCCTATTCTTTGCTTTGTTTGATATAACGTCTCTTTTAGAAGATTTATTCCATCACGAACTGCTGTAGTAAGTGGCTTAGAATCAAGCTTTTTGTCAGGAGCAAACAAAAACATTGGCAAAATAAAAATCAAATACCAAAGTGCCGAAAATGGCGCAGCAATCCTTGCATCTTCACCTTCAGCAGGGTTTAGGCCAAAAATAGGATCGAGCCCTATGAGCGTTTTACCAGTTTCGACATTTCCAGCCATAAAAAGCAAGACAACAACAAGAACAATCATGCCACCCAAGTAACCAAGTCCCCAAGCAATATTAGAAACTTTTCCAGTATCTTTTGGCTGAACAACAAACGGCATCATTGAATCATTAAAAACAATAGAAAATTCTGCTGCAACGGTCGCAAAAATAAACAGCGCTAATACCCAAATCAAACTAGAGCCAGGAACCGCAAACCAAAGCAATAAAAGCGCTAAAATCTTTATAACAGCAAAAAAGCCAATCCACGATTTTCGCGACCCACCCGTATCTGCAATAGAACCAAGAATAGGTGACAATATACCAATTGTTACACCGGCAATCGCCACTGACAAAGACCATGCTGATTGCCCTAAAACAGGATCCTCTACCATTCGTTTTGTAACATAAGGCGCAAAAATAAATGTTGTTACCACTGTAAAAAACGGTTGTGCGGCAAAGTCAAAGAGCATCCATCCCCAAATGCCTTTTTTATCTGCATTTACAAATTCATCACCCTGTTGTTCGTTCTCAAAACTCATTTTAATTCCCCCTAGTAGAACTCATACTATTGCAGTCTTGCATAGACTTTGCCAGTGTCTTTATGAAAGCAAAGGTAGAGTAAATGGCCAAGAAACCAAATCCCATAGACAGTGAAACTGAATCTAAACGTATTTTGGAACGTGTAGCACAAGAATCTGAAACAGTGGGCGCCTCTTCCACAAGACGCATTGCTGAGCGTGTTAAAAACCATTTAAGCGCTGAAGATACCAACGAAAACGAATGGGCAGAACTTTGGGGCAAACGCATTGGGCGCACCCTTGGCGCAGTCTGCGTAATTATTTTAATCATCTATCTTATCCAGACTTATATTTTTCATGTCTAAAAAAGCAGTTATTGTCATATCATCCCATGTCGCACGTGGCTCAGTTGGCAATAGGGCAATCGTCTTCGCATTGGAGACTTTGGGCTTTCCGGTTTGGGCAATACCAACTGTTACATTGCCTTGGCATCCAGGACATGGAAAAGCCACACGAATTGTTGCTTCAAACATAGAATTTGATAATCTTCTAACAGACATCGCCAATGCCCCATGGATAGATGAGGTCGGTGCAATCTTAACAGGCTATATGGCTAATCCAACGCAAGTAGTTTCGGTTGCAAAACTAATTTCTGGATTAAAAGATAAAAACCCTGATCTTATATATCTTTGTGATCCGGTAATAGGCGATGAAGCAGGACTTTATATCCAACAAGAAACAGCTCAGGCCATCCAAGACAAGTTTATTCCCTTATGTGACATTGCAACACCCAATCGATTTGAACTTGCATGGCTTACGGATGAAAAAGCCCCTGATACAATTGCGGAAACTTTATCATTGGCAAAACAGCTTGGAAGTTCGCAAGTCTTAACCACTTCAAGTCCAGCAGAAAACCCCAACCAAACCAGCAATCTATACTACAGCGCAAAAACCAAATTACTCGCAACCCATGATCAATTTAAAAACCCTCCCAATGGGCCAGGCGATTTAACCGCAGCTATTTATCTAGGGCATTTATTGTCAGACATGGCACCAGATAAGAACCTATCACTTACAACAGCATCCGTCTTCGAAATCCTGCAAAATGCAACCACGCTTGGCTCTAGCGAGTTAAACCTTGAGAGCGATGCACAAAGTATCGTAAAACCAAAAGCAGGAATTTCGATAAAAAGCGCAAACCATTGCGATTAAATCCAAACAGGCTCGCCTTCAAAGCCAACCACATCGCGCTTGCCTTTGCGCCATTGAATTGCATCGTAAAAATCAAAAGCCAGCGAGATTGTGTTAATCGCTACGATAATCAGCAAATAAATCTGTTCAAAACTACTCATATCAGGATTGGTAGTCCACAGAATACCTAAAACAATATGCAGCGGAATCCAAAAAATCAGGTGCGGAATAGCAAGAACTTTCGACATGCCGCCATTAAGATATAAAAAAACAAGGTTCGGCATAATCCCGCCAATACCAAGCACTGCAACCCAGAAACCCGTATCATACTGAAGAAATAAAAGGCCAGAAAAGTTTGCTGGCACTAGTATAAAAAATACCCAGATAAAAACCCACTTTGGCAAAGCAAAGCAGGATTTTATAATTCGGGTAAAGCGCTCAATCATCTTAAAGGCCTGATTGTTGCGCCAACTCTTTTAGCGATGTTTGGGGACGTGGCCCAATGTGTTGAATAACCTCAGAAGCTGCAATACCGCCTAAAATTGCGCATTCACCAAGCTCTTTGCCATTTGTCATACCAAACAAGAAACCCGCTGCATAAAGATCACCAGCACCTGTTGTATCCACCAGCTCATCGATCGGTTGGGCATCAATTTGACCGGTTTTTTCTCGTGTTACAATCATGGAACCTTCTGCCCCCATGGTGATGGCTGACAAATTACAATCATCACGAATACAAGCAATAGCAGTTTGAAGGTCAGATGTTTGATAAAGCGATTTTAATTCACCATCATTGGCAAAACAAATGTCTACTGTGTCAGAGCGCATCAGTTCTAGAAACTCATCGCGGTAACGGTCTACACAAAAAGCATCTGACAAAGTCATCGCAACAAGGCGATCATTTTCATGGGCAACACGCGCTGCCTCGCGAATAGCGTCTTTTGCATCTGCCGGGTCCCAAAGATACCCTTCAAAATATGTAATTTTGGATTGAGCAACCTTGTCAGCGTCAATATCTTTTGAAGAGAGCTTGCCACATGCGCCAAGATAAGTATTCATCGAACGCTCACCATCCGGTGTTACCAAAATCATCGAACGTGCGGTCGTCTCACCACTTTCCAGTGGTAGCGTATCATAATCAACGCCAATTGCCTTAATGTCATGCGTAAATACTTTGCCCAGATGATCATCAGCAACCTTGCCAATATAGGCAACCTTGCCGCCAAAACTAGCAATACCCGCAGCCGTATTCCCAGCACTACCACCAGAAGTTTCAACCGCCGGGCCCATATCAGAATAAAGTTGTTCCGCACGTGCCATATCAATCAATGTCATACCGCCTTTGGCAATGTCTTGTTCTGCCAGAAAAGCACCATCGCACTTGGCAATAATATCAACAATCGCGTTACCAATTGCCAGTACATCATATTTTGTATCACTCATGATAATCTCCAAATCAATTGGAGTAGCCATACCGCTGACACGCGCAAATTAAAAGGCTATTACAATATTTTCTTGTAACTATTTCTATTCATCCCTATTTGAAAAATATGATATATGAAGCAGCGGCAAAATCTACAAAAGAGATATTAAAACCAAAATTCCGATCTGTAGTATGGAAGTCCCTTGGACTAACCGTTCTATTATTTTTTGGCATGTGGCTGGGTTTGCAAATGCTTGCCACAAATTACCTCTTTCCCTTTTTGGAAGGTTGGACATGGATAACAAGCATAATCGCTTGGGTGTTAGGTGTTGGTGTCATATTGGGCGCAGGTTTTTTACTGGCACCGACATCAGCCATCTTTGCTGGTTTGTTTCTGGATGAAGTTGCAGACTATGTGGAAGAAGTTCACTACCCAGATCAACGCAAAGGCACGCATATGCCTTTGGGAGATTCAATTACCTTAGCCATTAAGTTTACGTTACTTGTTATTTTTACAAATTTGGTTGCATTAATGCTCTTCTTGTTTGCAGGACTGGGAGTAATTGTCTTCTTCGTTGCAAACGGATATTTATTGGGTAGGGAATATTTTCAATTCGCAGCCAGGCGTTATAGACCGGAAAAAGAAGCCCATGCACTAAGGCGCAAACACTGGGGAACTGTATTCATTGGCGGCATGGTGATTGCGGGTCTCATGGCAATTCCAATTCTCAACATTTTAACTCCAGTTTTTGCCGCAGGCATGATGGTGCATTTGCACAAGTCGCTAGCACCTGAAGAAGAAATGGCACATCAATTCGGGCGATAATTACATTTATCATCCCAGACAATATTACTGACATTACAAAGGCGCGCCTGCCTTGTCAGTTCAGCTTGTAATTTATCCTGTTTAACTTTCGACCACTTAACTTTATGTTCAAGCCAGATTTGCGTCACATACAAACAGTTATCCGCACGCCTTGCCTGGCAGTCAATCCGCCCGATAAGCTTATCTTTTTCCAACAAGGGAAAAACATAATAACCATATTTCCGCTTTTCAGGCGGGACATAAATTTCAATCGTATAATCAAATCCAAAAAGCCAAGACAAACGATTACGATCTCGAATAACTGGGTCGAAAGGCGAAAGCATTCGCATTCGGGATGGAGTTTTTGGTACCTTGTCAATCAGGTTTTGAATATCCAATCTTGCAATAAATTCACGTGGTTTGGATTTATCAATCGGGTCAACCGTTATAACATGCGTTTCCTGACGCCCATGCGTATCAAGCCACTCACGCACTTCTGCAATCGAGATTAAATCCCAATATTTTGCGATATCTTTTGCCGTGCCAAATCCAAGACGATCAAACGCAGAACGGCACGCCCAATCGATAAATTCTTCACGCGAAACTTCAGCTTCAAAATGCACCTTCGGAATAACGCGCTCTGCCAAATCATAGACCTTTTGAAAGCCTTCCCGCCGTGGCACTGCCAATTGCCCAGTTCTCCACATAAACTCCATCGCAGCCTTGCCATCATGCCACTGCCA
>CALDZF010000096.1 GCA_937944165.1 uncultured Rhizobiaceae group bacterium
GGATATTGTCGTATTGTCTTTTGTTAACGACTGGTCCCATGTGGTCGCCTTCTTCCATGGGATTGCCGATTTTAATTGCGTTTACGACCTTTGCAACTTTTTCAACCATGGTGTCGTAAATGCTTTCTTCGACCAGAAGCCTTGAAGGAGCATCGCAAGACTGACCTGCATTGATGAAACAATCTGCAATGGCGCATTCTGCGGCGTTATCCAAATCCGCATCTGCAAAAATAAGATTGGGTGATTTACCGCCCAATTCAAGCGCTACACGTTTAACTGTATCGGCAGCAGCCTTTGTGATTGCAATACCTGCCCTCGTTGAACCAGTGAATGAAACCATGTGAATATCAGGGTGTGTGGAGATTGCCTGACCCACGCCCAAGCCATCACCATTGATCAGGTTGAATACGCCTGCAGGACAACCTGCTTCATGGATAAGCTCTGCCAGCATGATTGCAGAAAGGGGTGATTCTTCTGATGGTTTCAGCACCATGGTACATCCAGCGGCAAGGGCAGCAGCTACCTTAACGATGACCTGATTAATTGGCCAATTCCACGGTGTAATCAGACCGCATACGCCGACAGGTTCATCAATCAAAACTGATCCACCGCGCATTGAAGGACGTTCAAACTCATGAGCGCGAAGCGCTTCCAGTGTTGCTTCCATATGACCATCGCCACAAGGTGCCTGAACTTCTTTTGAAAAAGTGAGCGTTGTACCCATTTCCAGCGACATGGCATGGGCAAATTCATCGGATCGTGCTTTATAAAGCTCAATCATACGCTCTAAAAGTTGGGCGCGTGTTTCCACATCACTATAGCCCCAGGTTTCAAATGCGTTTGTTGCTGCAATCACCGCTTTATCGACATCTGCCTTTGTACCAAGTGCGATTGTGCCGACCACTTCTTCATTGCCAGGATGAATTACATCATAGTCTTGTGCGCCATTTTCAGGGTTTACCCACTCGCCATTGATGTAGAATTTTTTATAATTGTTCATATGCGTCATCCTTCTGGTCGTATGTTTGTATTTTGTAACAGGGGTAAGGGGTGTTAGTCATCTACTATAGTCAAAAAACTATTTTGAAAGCGACGGCATGGCAGAGGTGGAAAAACCACAATCAGATATCGGACGGGTTAGACGTGGTGGGCGTGGTGCAAGACGTGAAATGCGTTCAGCGCATGATTTTACCATGTTGCCAGCTTTGGAACGCAAAATTCCGCTGACTGAGCCAATGGATGAAGAACAAGTTGAGAAAATTGACAAAGCCTCTTTGGATATATTGGAAGAGGTAGGCGTTGTCTTTCGTGACGATATTGCTATTGAAGACTGGAAAAAAGCAGGCGCCGACGTGCGCGCTGATGACCGTGTGCATTTTGATAGGGGCATGATCAAGGAGTTAATTTCATCCATTCCCGAAACTTTTACCTATCATGCGCGTGATCACAAAAAGAACTTACCATTCGGCAAAGATCATTCAATGTTTATTCCCATGACTGGCGCGCCTTATTTGCGGGATATGGAAGATAATCGCCGTGGGCCAACACTGGATGATCTCGCCAACTTTCATAAGCTAAGCCATATGTTGCCAGCGCTTCATTCATCCGCACATCATATTGTTGAGCCGATGGATCATGCTATTTCTCATCGCCATTTGCGCATTACTTATTCTTCCATGAAGCATTCGGACAAGACTTTTATGGGCATGACGACCAGCCCGAAGAATGCAGAAGATGTCATGGATATGTGTGATATTCTTTTTGGCGAGGATTATCTTGATACGCATCCTGTAGTGACGGGTAATTGTAATGGTAATTCTCCGCTCGTGTGGGATGAAGTTATGCTCGGTGCGATGCGTTCTTTTTGTAAACGCAATCAGCCGGTGCTTTGCTCGCCGTTTGTTTTGGGCGGTGCTAATACGCCAGCTTCTACAGCGGCTTCCGTTGCGCAGCTTAATGCGGAAGCCTTGTCAGCGCTTGCTTATACGCAGGTTATAAATAAAGGCTGTCCTGCGATTTACGGGCATTATCTTTCTACTGTTTCCATGAAATCCGGGGCGCCAATGGCGGGCACACCAGAAATTTCGCTGATGAATATGATGATCGGGCAAATGGCGCGTTATTACAAAGTGCCATGGCGCACATCCAATACGTTGGGGGGTGCAAAGACCTTTGATGCGCAGGCGGGTTATGAAAGTGCCACAACTCTCATGGCCGTGATGATGTCAGGTGCTAATTATATTTGGCATTCAGCAGGTTGGAATGAAGCAGGAATGCATTGCTCCATGGCAAAGTTCGTTGTTGATGCAGAACAATGCGCTATGGCCTACCGAATGGCAGAAGGTGTTAAATGGGATGACTTTGACGAAGCGCTTTTTGCCGTGCGCGATATTGGCCCGGGCGGGCATTATCTAGGGCATCCGCATACGCAGGAGAAATTCCAGTCTGCTTTCTTTATGCCTGATTTGTTTGATAATAACTCAATCGAGCAATGGGTGGCAGAAGGTTCTGTTGAGATTAACGAGCGTGCGCTTAAGAAGGTAAAATCTCTTTTGGGTGCCTATGAAGAACCAAAACTTGATGAAGGTATGGACGAGGCTTTATTGGATTATATTGCAAGGCGTGAAAAAGAAATTCCTGCAATGGATGCGCTTAATCAGGAATATTGATCTTTACTCACGATTATTTTACCCTAAATTATCGCACCATCAAATATTAAACTAGTTTGATATGTATAATCAGAAATTATTGTAGTAATGTTACAAAACATTTTAAGGGAGAATATTTATGTTAGCGAATAAGTTATTTAAAATTGCAACTTTGTCTGGTGCTTTAATGTTATCATCCACAGCTGCATTTTCCGCTGATGCCTTTGTAACTGACCAAGGCCATACCGAAGTACGTGTAAGCTGGAGTCATGCTGGTGTTTCTGTACAGGCTGCAGAATTTCAAAATGCCGTTGGCAAACTGAAGTTAGATGAAGCCAATGTTGAAAATTCAAATCTTGATGTAGAGATTGATACTGCCAGCGTATCAAGTGGATTTGAAAAACTCGATACCCACCTCAAGAGTGCTGATTTTTTAAATTCGGAGAAAAATCCGAAGGCAAGGTTTAAAAGCACATCAATCAAGAAAACCGGTGAAAAGACAGCCGATATCACGGGTGACTTTACCTTAAATGGCGTTACAAATCCGCTGACTTTAAGTGCAACACTTACTCATATTGGTGATCACCCACTTGGAAAATCACTGGATTATTATAAAGGCAAATGGGTCGCTTTTACCGCTAAGGCTGTGATTGAAGATCATCAGGCATATAATGTTGGTGCTTATTCAACAGGGCCGATTACAATCGAAATTACAACTGAAATGAAGGAAGCTAAATAGACCTTTATCTTTCATTGACAGTCTGTTTGAAAGTTTGGCGCCCTTGTGGCGCCAAATTTGTTTATAATGGTTGCGGGCTTTTGAAATTGGATATTTAGGAGAAACTTTAATGCTTGCAAATAGCAGACAGAGTTATGGCTTGGTTGCGCAGGTTTTGCATTGGTTGACCGCATTTTTAATTCTGATGCTTTTGCCGCTTGGTCTATATATGCATGATCTACCAACGGATACACCGGAGTTGGTTAATCAAAAAATCTGGTTTTATTCGCTTCATAAGACGCTTGGAGTTTTGGCTTTTTTTACAGCTATTATCCGTGTGATTTGGGTAGTTACCCAACCTCATCCGTACCCTTTAAATGGGGAGCGGAAATATGAAACGTTTCTGGCGAGTGTCATTCATTGGATACTTTACGGCAGTATAATTTTAATGCCAACTACAGGCTGGTTGCATCACGCAGCCCTTGATGGCTTTGCTCCAATCTGGTGGCCGTTTTCACAAGATTTGCCTTTCGTTCCTAAAGATCCTGCGCTGGCTGAGTTTTTTAACATTGCGCATTATTTCATTGCAATCCTGCTCATGATATCCCTCGTACTGCATATCGCTGGCGCCATGAAGCATGTGATGATAGATCGCGATCAAACGCTTAATCGTATGTTGCCATGGAAGAACGTTGTGAAGATTGAAGGGCTGAAAGAATCGCCAACAAAAAGACTTTCCGCACTTTTTGCTGGCGGTATCTTTATGGTACTGGCTGGGGTGATTATTTCAACGCAAATAGGTTTCAATCAGATAAGTAAGGTAGTACAAGAAACTTCTAAGCCTAGATCTGCATCGGCTTGGATAGTCGATCATGAAAAAAGCAGTTTGGGTATTGAGATTATCCAGAATAAAAAACCTGTAAAAGGCAGTTTTGCCGAATGGCAGGCTGATATTATTTTCGATCCCGAAGCGCTGGATACGGCAAGTGTGACGGTCACAGTAAAAACCGTAAGTCTTACGCTTGGGGGTGTTACCAAAGACGCGATTTCAGGAAATTTTCTGAACGTCCTTGAGTTTCCGCAAGCCGTATTTACGTCTAACCAATTCACTCAAACAGCAAAGGGTAAATATGAGGCTGTGGGCGAACTGTCGATTGCCGGCACGGCAAAGCCACTAACATTGCCATTTGACTTAAAAATAGAAAACGGTCGTGCCTTCATGCAAAGTACAATTGTACTGCAAAGGCTGGATTATGAATTAGGCCGCAAGGGATATACGACGGATGGAATTGTGGGGTTTGGTGTTAAGGTGATTGTGGTGCTAGAGGCTGAACAGAATTAGTTTTACTGTCGTTAGTAATATTTGTGACGATGTCAACTTCAGTTCCTAATCTTCAAGCCTCTGCGCGAATTTCAACACGTTTGCCGATGTAGAGCTGTGTTAGACGTTCGGCTTCTGAACGACGCTCTTTTGCATCTTTGGTTTGTTTGATTAATGCTTTTTCGAATGCATTACGTAAGCGTTCTATCTGAGTTGCAACAACCTGATGGACATCGCTGTCTGTTCTGGCCGCACCTGCAGCGGAATTACATAATAGGCAACCGCGCATCTCGTGCTTCGGGATCATTTTAAAAAATTGATTGATGCGCTCTGAACCAGAACTATCTGACTGGGTTAACATGGTGATGCCAGGGTTCACGAATTGCTTTACATATAAATCAAAGGCTTTAAGGAAAAGATTTTTTTTAGAGCCAAACTCTTTATACAAAGAACCACGCTGAATACCCATGGCGTCTTGTAGCTCGGAAAGACTGGCCAGATCGTAACCGTCTCGCCAAAAGACATGCATGGCAGCTTCAAGAGCGACTTCTGGATCATACGAATATGGGCGTGCCATTGTTTCTTTCTATTCTAAATTTGGGTTTATTTTTAATAGTTCAATCGCAATAATATCCATTTTAATTGCCAAAGTTTAATTGTTGATTGGTTAATCAACAATTCACAAAAACGTGTCTACATAATTGTTGACTGCTTGGTACATAAAACCTAATCTGTCATGGTTACTCAATAAACTACCCTGAACAGGAAATATAATTATGAAAAAAATACTTATCGGCTTCGGCATGGCGCTTGCGTTTGCAACACCAAATTTTGCTCTTGCTTATGACATCACTTCAACAGCGCCGGTTAATGTAAGCGCTGCCAAAGTAGCTCTGAAAAGCCATGACCCTGTAGCCTATTTCACAGTAGGCAAGCCAGTTCTAGGCAGTGAAAAATATTCTGCTGAGCACGAGGGCGCAATCTACCGCTTCTCATCTGCGGAAAATCTTGCAACTTTCAAAGCAGACCCAGCGAAATTTACACCTCAGCATGGCGGTTATTGCCGCATGGGTGC
>CALDZF010000097.1 GCA_937944165.1 uncultured Rhizobiaceae group bacterium
TGTCTTGCGCAAACGGCAAATGCTCAATCTATCCTTGAAAAGGCAAAAGCGGATGAATGGGAAGAGGCTTCAAAGAAAACCTTAAATGCGCAAGACCTACCCAAACTTAAAAAGACTGCGTTGAAAATTCCAGGTGGTGGCAGTCCTGTTGAGGAAAGTCAGAATATTAAGGCCAAGTCTTTTGAAGATGAAACGCTTATTCTTGAAGTATCCGAACGCTTTGACCGCAAAAAGCTTATTTCGGTTGAGTGTACTCTCTTTGGCAAGCAAGAAAAATTTCTAAAGCATTGCGCAAGCCTTGGTGAGCTTATCAACCGCGCACCTGACCAAAATACCAAATACAAGGAAAGCAATGCGCATTTTATTGGCTGGAATGCTGCTCTTTCTGGCAAACAAGCCAGAATACAATGCATCACCACGCCCAAAAGCCCTACGCTACCCTATGCAGGTACTCAGCTGAGTGTTTCCATTAATCCGTTAGCGGAAATCAAAACGGTCAGGAAATCCAACCCGCAGCAATCTGGCGCTTCTGTGCGGTAAGCGCGTTACGCATTAGCATGGCAACTGTTACAGGACCAACACCGCCTGGCACGGGTGTTACCCAGCTTGCAACTTCAATCACATTATCCGTATCCACATCGCCAACGATTTTTGACTTTCCATCTTCATCCATAATCTGATTGATACCAATATCAATCACCGCTGCGCCCGGCTTCACCATATCCGCTTTTAGAAAATTCGGAATACCTACCGCAACCAGAACCGCATCAGCCCTTCGTGAGTGGGCGGCAACAGAACGCGTCATGTGATGACAGACCGTAACCGTCGCCCCTTCCGCCATTAACATGAAGGCAGCAGGCTTGCCGACTATCTCAGAATGCCCAATCATAACAACTTCAAGCCCTTCAAGCTTAAGGCCAGTTTCCTTGATTAGCTCCACTGAAGCTGCTGCCGTACAAGGCGCTAACGCCAAGTCATTATAGACAATGTTACCAATAGAGGCAGGGTTCATGCCCTCAACGTCCTTAAGCGGATGAATGGCAGATTGAAGCGAACGCACATTAAGGTGTTCTGGCACTGGTCGTTGAAGAATAATCCCGATCACATCCGGATCATCATTCATCTCAACAATGCGTGCCTTGCACTCTTCTTGTGTCAGATCACCATCCCAATATTGGTCATCAAACGGAATGCCCGCACGTTCCGCGCCACGCACCTGATTTCTGATATAAACGGCAACTTCCTTGTCACCACCTATAGAGATTGAGACCAACTTGCGCTTGGCACCACCAATGGATTCAAACTCTGCTCTCACTTCTTCATAAATACGAGAAGCAACAGCCTTGCCATCAATAAAACGCGGATCCATTCAGAGATTTCCTTTATAGATTAATAAGTTGGTGCATCCACACCAGCACGGCGGCAAGCACTTTCCAGCGTGTTTGCCATCAGCATGGCAATCGTCATTGGACCAACACCACCAGGAACAGGCGTAATAGAACCTGCAACTTGAGCACTTTCATCATAAGCAACATCCCCCACAAGACGAGACTTGCTCTCACCTTTTTCTGGCGCATCGATGCGGTTGATACCCACATCAATCACAGACGCACCAGGTTTCACCCAATCCGCTTTAACCATCTCAGGCCTACCAACAGCTGCCACAAGAATATCAGCAGTCTTGCAAAGTGCTGGTAAATCTTTTGTGCGAGAATGTGCTACAGTTACAGTAGCATTCGCAGTCAGTAGCAAGTTCATCATTGGCTTACCAACAATATTAGAGCGACCGACGACAACTGCATTCAGTCCGGACAAATCAGAAGTACCCAATGCCTTTTTCAACAGAACCATGGAGCCAGCTGGTGTGCACGGCACGAAGGCTGTATCCGTCTCACCAGTGCCAAGCTTGCCAACGTTGATAAAGTGAAATCCATCAACATCCTTTTCAGGGGCAATCATCTGAATGACCTTACCCTCATCAATGTGCTTTGGTAGCGGCAGTTGAACCAGAATACCATCAATAGCTTCATCATCATTTAAGCTTTGAACCATCGCCAGTAAATCAGCCTCGGAAGTTTCTTCTGGCATTGTATGGGTAACAGAATGAAAACCACATTCCGTTGCACGTTTACCTTTAGATCGCACATAAACCTGGCTGGCAGGGTCTTCGCCTACAATAACCACAGCGATGCCAGGAACAACACCTGTATCACTCGTTAATTTCGCCGTTGCGACCTTGACAGTTTCCACAACTTCGGCAGCTACTTCCTTGCCGTCGATTACCTTTGCAGCCATAGTTTTCTCCTAGATGAGTGATTCCTGTAAACTCTTGCATCTCTTTTAGTTTATTTGTGACTTTATTTACAAAGGAAAACCGACGATTGCCCCCTATTTTTACGCCACCAACATATTCCTGATATGAATATTTTTTAATTTATAAGAATTTTAGAAAAAAGCAAACCATGAAAATATCAAAAGGCCTTTTGCTCACTCTTATCATTCTGGCTGGAACCATCATTACGCTTTACCTGATGGGGCGTGAGCCAATCTGCAAATGTGGTACTATTAAATTCTGGCACGGCATTGTGCAAAGTTCGGAAAACTCCCAACACATATCCGATTGGTACACCCCATCCCACATTCTGCACGGGCTTATATTTTTCTTTGTAACCTGGCTCTTTTTCAGCAGATGGACTTTCGGCATGCGCTTAGCGTTTTCCATGGCCGTAGAGGCTTGTTGGGAAATTGTCGAAAACACGGACACAATTATCAACCGCTACCGCGAAGCGACTATTTCGTTCGATTACTTCGGCGATAGTATCTTAAACTCGGCCTCAGACATGGTCGCCATGGCAGTAGGCTTCTATCTTGCAAGTAAACTGCCCATATGGGGCTCAATCCTACTCTTCATAGCGGCAGAAGCTTTCGTAATGTATATGATAAGAGACGGACTTCTACTAAACATCATCATGCTACTTTACCCGCTGGAAGTCATAAGAGAATGGCAAGGGGCAATTAGCAAATAGTTCTCATAATGGGTTTATGCGTTATTGCAGTTGTAGAAGTTTGATGAGACTAATAATCATATCTACCCACTATCACTCCAACCTAATGGTCTTTGCAATTAGAGCATATGCCGCGTAGTTCTATCACTGATTCTTTTAATGTAAAATCTATTTCGTCTGCCAGGTTTCTCATCGCGCCTACAAGCTTGTCACTCAGCAATTCTTGAACACTTCCGCATTTCTCACATATTGTAAACAAAATTGTTTCGTTTTTCTCACCCTCACAAGATGGATGCTGACAAGCAACAAAAGCGTTGAGGCTTTCAAGCCTGTGCACCAACCCAAACTCAACAAGTTTATCCAATGCGCGATAAACTTGCAAAGGTGCTCTAAAGCCATGGTCACGCAATACATCAAGAATTGTATATGCGCTTAAAGGAGTTTTGGCATCCGATAAGGCATTCATGACTAATGATTGGTTTTTGGTTAAATCCATCGTCAGGCTTGTATGTTTATTCATCACTCCAACCCTCTCGATTGTTGAGTTTTTCTTGTATTTTGATGTTGTTTTTTCTTTAAGATAGCAGGCATTGGCAGGACTGAAACTATAAAAACCCCAAGTGCTGCAACCACAATACTTGGCCCAGCGGGTGTATCCCATTCAAGTGAGCCAAAAAGCCCGCCAAAGACAGCTACAACACCCACGATAGCTGCAAGCATTGCCATTTGTTCTGGTCCTGTTGCAAATCTTCGTGCTGCGGCTGCTGGTATAATCAGCAAAGCGGTTATTAAAAGCACGCCTACAATTTTCATAGATATTGCAATTACGGCTGCCATTAATAGCATAAAAATAATATTGGCGCGTTCTGGCTTCATACCCTCAGCTTGCGCTAATTCAACATTTACTGTTGCCGCAAAAAGTGGCCGCCAAATCATGGCCAGAATAATTAAAACACCAATTCCACCACTCCAGATTATAGCAATATCAGTGGGGGTCACGGCTAAAATATCACCAAATAAAAATCCCATTAAATCCACCCGTACCCAAGTCATAAAGGCAAGTGCCACTAACCCAACTGCAAGCGAAGAATGCGCAAGCAAACCAAGCAGTGCATCAGCAGACAAAGTAGCACGTTTTTGCAAAACCAATAGCACCATGGAAACACAAACACAGACCACAAACACTGCAAGCGTTACGTTTATTTCCATTAGTAAGGCAAGCGCCACCCCTAACAATGCAGCATGGGAAAGTGTATCGCCAAAATAAGCAAGCCTGCGCCAAACAATAAAGCATCCAAGCGGCCCTGCGATTAAGGCAACGCCAATTCCGGCAATCAAGGCACGGCTAAAAAAATCATCCAACATTGGCATTCCCTGCCTTATTTTTCATCTGATTATGACTATCATCAGAATGGTTTTCTTCATCGTGATTGCAATGGTCCGTGATGGTACCATCGCCATGTCGAATACGCCCGTCTGGCAAATGTTCATGATCATGGCTATGCTCATAAATTGCCAAACCAGATGAAGCGCGCGCACCAAAGAGCGCTTTATACTCTGCGCTGGAAGCTACCGTTCTGGGCGTACCTGAACAGCACACATGACCATTAAGACAAATAACACGATCCGTAGCAGCCATGACAACATGCAGGTCATGCGATATCAACAAAACACCACACTGCAATTCATCGCGAATTTTCTTTATAAGTTCATAAAGGGCAATCTCACCGTTAAAATCCACCCCCTGCACAGGTTCATCCAGCACCAGCAAATCAGGTCTACGTGCGATTGCACGGGCAAGCAACACCCTTTGAAATTCGCCACCCGATAAAGTTCTGACTTCAGCCTTTGACAGATGTAGAGTTTGAGTTTCTGCCATCGCATCATCGGCTTGCTTACGGCTAACATCACCGGTTAAGCTCATGAAGCGACTAACCGTTAGAGGTAGCGTCCAATCAATGGCAAGCTTTTGAGGCACATAGCCAATTCGCATGGTCGGGCGCCTAATAGCAGTTCCCTCGTCCGGGTTTAAAACGCCGAGCGCAATTTTTGCTGTTGTAGATTTGCCAGACCCATTAGGTCCGATCAAAGTAACAATTTCGCCCGACTCAACCGTCATGGCAACACCACGTACAAGCCATTTTCCAGAACGGTAAATGCCTGCGTTTTTAAGCGTAACAAGAGAGTCTGATTTTTGTAACATGAATTATTAAAACTAAAATTTACAGGTTATCCCCAATTGGGTATTGAACTGCCTTATGCCACACGTTATACCATTACGCAATTATGTAACTTAATAACATCACATATCACCGCTTAAATCTGTAGGAGATTAAAATGCGTTTTGTAAAATCTGCTCTTTTGGCAACTACCCTTTTATCAACCAGCATTATTTCTGCCAAGGCAGATGTTAATGTCATTGCTTCCATTAAACCGGTACATTCCCTTGTTGCGGCAGTAATGGAAGGTGTTGGCACACCAGATTTAATTGTTGAAGGTGCTGGCTCACCGCACACTTATGCATTGAAACCCTCACAAGCACAAAAGCTCGAAGAGGCTGATCTGGTATTTTGGATAGGACATGAAATTGAATCATTTCTTGAAAAACCACTTGAAGCAATAGCAACCAAAGCAAAAGCAGTAAAACTGATTGAAGCCCATGATTTGGTAAAACTAAAATTGCGTGAAGGTGGCGCTTTCGACGAACACGATCATGGAAATGAAAAAGAACATGGTGATAATGAACACCATGATCATGAAGAAAAAGCCGAAGACGACCACGATGATCATGACCATAAAGAACATGCGAAAGACTCTCACGACGACCATGATCACAAAGAGCATTCCGAAGGTCATAAAGAAGATAAAAATAGCGAATTCAATGCCCATGTCTGGCTTGACCCGGCAAATGCTAAAGCTCTTGTTCACGAAATTGAGGAAGCGTTGGTTGAAGCAGACCCTAAAAACGCGGCAAAATATGGGACCAATGCCAAATCAGTCTCAGCAAAACTAGACGGCCTTATTAGTGAAATCACTAGCCAATTAGCACCCGTAAAAGGCAAGGGCTTTGTGGTATTCCATGACGCTTATCAAAACTTTGAAAACCGATTTGGCTTATCTGCCCTAGGCTCAATTACTGTATCGCCAGAGGTTTCGCCAGGTGCTGAAAGGATCAGTAAATTACAAGCAAAAGTAAAAGAATTAAACGCCAAATGTGTCTTTTCCGAACCTCAATTCAAACCCAAGCTGGTCTTGACAGTAACAGAAGGAACGCAAGCAAAAACAGGCGTCCTAGACCCCCTAGGCGCATTAATTCAAAGCGGCCCAGATCACTACTTCGAACTTATCCGCAATATGGCAAGTTCTTTTAAAACATGCCTTTCGCAAGCTAGCTAGGAAACTCCATCAGCCATATGAGTAACTTCAAACTACTCATATGCACAGGTAATTATGTAACGATATAACATTAATACTATTAAGACTACTCCATGTCACGCATTGCCTAGGCAATCAGATGCACCTTATTCAAAACAGGAAACAACAATGACTATAAAATTAGCAAAATCTAAAATCTATCAAACTGTATTAGCAACAACTACATTAATGCTTTTTGCACAAGAGCCATTAACCTCTAGCGCACATGCGCAAGCAGGAATATTTGAAGTTATTCATCCAGACGTTGAGCAAGGTCAAATTGAATTTGAAGTTCTTAACGGAGTGAGCCTGAACAATCTGGATGATGAAGAAGAACGCTCAGTTCATGAGTTTGCAGTCGGATATAGTTTTACAGATTCCTGGAAATTTACTGTAGCAGTAGAAGTTGTAAACCCTGAAGGCGATGATCCTTTGGTTGAAGCCTTTGAATTTGAAAACCTGTTGTTACTAACAAAAGGCGGACATCATTATGAAGACGAAAGCTTGCGCGGTGACGATGATCATGATTTCACCTTAGGTTTTCACACAGCCTTGGAAATTCCAACAGAAGGTGGCATCAGCGAAGGTGGGATTGAATTTGGCCCCGTTATTGAAACAGAGATAGGCGCAGCAGAATTTGTAGGCAATTTGTTTGTTGATATTCCATTCGCAGATGGTGAAGATGCAGGGCTTGCATATGCAACGCAACTGATATTCCCAGTCACAGAAGATTTTGCAATTGGTGTAGAGAATTTCGGAGAACTCGAAGGATTATTTGGCGCCAGAGGCGAAGATATTCACTTCGCAGGACCAGGATTATACTGGAAGACAGAATTATTTAACGGCCATAAGATTGAACCAAGAGTTGCAGTACTATTTGGTTTAAACAACGAATCTCCAGATGCAATTTTATCATTCAACCTTGAATATAAAATTGACCAGAAATAGGCAAGTATCTTAGATAAAATCACTTCTCTGCCTTCCGTGCGCTTTGCAGATATGGTCAATTTGCGTTACCAATGCGTCTTAAATAATTGAAAAGTATAAAATTTTCTTCGTATTAACTTCTATCATCCAAACAAATTGGCTCATACTATTTTAGCCTGATTTACGAGTATACCGCCTAATCAAATTAAAATTGAACTAATACTGAAATGCTAAGCTAAAATTAACCATAAATGATCAATATCGGGCTAATTAATTATGAAGGCTTGAATTCAGAATGATTCGCAAGATCAACGTTTGGTGTGTTTTTATACTCATACTTGTA
>CALDZF010000098.1 GCA_937944165.1 uncultured Rhizobiaceae group bacterium
CTGGCGGACAGACAGGGATTCGAACCCTGGAGACGGTTGCCCGCCTACACACTTTCCAGGCGTGCGCCTTCGACCACTCGGCCACCTGTCCTTAGTTTACACCCAGAACACAAATTCCGAGTGGATCGAAGATAAGCGCACGCCTATCTTATGGACTTCCTGACAAAGTCAGGAATGGGCGCCTTCGACCACTCGGCCACCTGTCCTTAGTTTACACCTTCAATAAAATCGAAGGCGTTAATTGCGCATTTCCTTATCTTTCAGCAATGCTAAAAGAGAAAAGCTAGCCGACCACTCGGCCACCTGTTCTTAGCTTGCCGCACTATACAAATTTGTGACTTGTGTTCAAGCGGTGTTATTGGATTAGGCTTATAATTATACGTATATTGTAAAAATGTTCATTAAAACCTATTTATGATGGACAAGATCATTTGAAATAAAGATGTTATGCTTAAAATTATCGCACGCACCATAGGATTAATCGCACTAGTAATGACAGTGATTACTGCAATTCTTGATTTAACAAGGTCTATTGCAAATTCTGCAGTTACAATAACACCTTTGGGTAAAGAATGGTTTGATTTCCACTTAGCAAGTTTGAATGGTTTGCAAGTTGGAATTCAGCGTCACTTGGGCGTTCCTTGGTTATGGGAAAGTGTCATACAAAATATTTTACTTATACCAAGCTGGGTTGTATTTGGAGTGCTGACGCTTTTATTTTTATGGCTTGGACGCAATAAAGAACGCCGCTGGCGCCAACGTTTCGGTAGTTAGGGTCTGAAGCCAATTGCGAGCTGTATATTTGTAATTATAAAGAGGAAAACACCATGTTTCTTGCTCAAATGTTTAATCGCAAACTTGAAAAACCCAGTGCGAGCACAGCTCTAAAGGGCAGAAGCGAAGCTGTTGATAGTGGTTTAAACCATTTTATTTCCGGTAAGAAAATTCATGCCCCCTATCCAGACAATATGGAAACAGCCATGTTTGGCATGGGTTGTTTTTGGGGTGTTGAACGCATGTTCTGGTCGCTTGAAGGCGTTTATATTACGGCTGTGGGATATTCAGCGGGATTTACACCCAATGCAACCTATAAAGAGGTCTGCTCAGGTATGACGGGTCACAACGAAGTTGTTTTCATTGTCTATGATCCAGAAATTATTTCTTATGAAGCGCTGTTAAAAACTTTTTGGGAAAATCATAACCCAACGCAAGGCAATAAACAGGGCAATGATATTGGCACACAATATCGCTCTGGTATTTATACCTACAATGATGAACAGCGCATGGCAGCACTCTCTTCAAAAGAGGTTTATCAAACAGCTTTGCAAAAGTCTGGTGTGAGCAATACAATCATGACAGAAATTGTAGATGCAAAAGAGTTTTATTTTGCTGAAGAATACCACCAACAATATCTTGCAAAAAATCCGCAAGGCTATTGTGGCGTTGGTGGCGTTGGTGTTTCTTGCCCCATAGGTACAGGCGCTATAGCTTAACCATTAAAAATGGTTAGTGCTGTTTCGAGCCCAATCATGAACTCCGCCTTTAAAATACTGGGCGTAACGTTGGTACAGGCACTGGGCCTTTCGGGATAAACCCTGTGCCATTGCTAATGCTTGAAACAGACAGCCCTTTTGCCTCAATTGGTTTGCCATTCAAGACAGCAGAAGCTGAAAAACGCGGCAATTTGATCTTGGGCGCTACAAAGGCTGCAGCAATGGGTTTATGGGTTGCTACTTCCAAACTTGCTGAGCGAGCAGAAAGAACCCCCTGACAGGCTTGTGGCAGATCGCGAACTCCTAACTCACGACGTGGCTTAGGCTTGGTTGTTGGCTTGGTAGTTGATTTTTTCTTAGGCGCAAAAGCAACATTATACCACCAATCCAACGAGCCATCATCACATCCATTACTTTTTGGCGTTGCCCCTTGTTTCTTACAATCCGGAGACCCTGGAGGGCAGCCCATACGAATATGGAAATGATAATGATGTCCCCATGTAGGACGGATTTTACTAAGCCATTGGCGATTGCCTTTTACCGTCTCGCAAAGTTGTTTCTTAATGCCAGGATGCACCAATACGCGCTCAATTCCCGGCGAAGTTGCGGCATGATACAGCAACATTGTATGCGCCCTAGTCCATCGGGATTTATCAACAACATTAGTACCTTTCTTCAATACAGATATAGCACTGGTGTTTTCACGCTCATTATACGTCATACGCTTATTAGGCATTTGCGTAAGCCAAATATCAGCATCCAACCCTATCTGGTGAGAACGATGGCCCGTTAACATTGGCCCACCGCGCGGTTGTGAAATATCACCCACAAGAAGACCGTTCCACCCGTCCTTCTTGGCTTTATAAGAAAGTTTTTCAACCTCACTAATTAGATGAGGATGACCCCATCGGCGATTTCTGGATAGACGCATTGCCTGCCAATTTGGCCCGTCGATGGGTATGGCAACAGCACCTGCAATACACCCTTTGGTATAAAATCCATGTACCGCTGGCTGTAATTTTGCAGGCAGAGGCTTATTACCAAATAATTTCTTTGCAGGCGTTTGTGCATTAACAAATTCCACAGGCAAAAAAGTGATTGCAAGTGTGGCACATAAAATTTTTGATATATTAGCCATAATAATTTCCATAACAGAACTAACAAATTGTTACATAGGGAACAATTAGAATCTCAATATGTCAAATCAACGATTTTTTGGTTAATAATTTCTTAAGAAATTAAATAAATTACCATACGTCAATTTTTGTAAGATTTTAACTTTTATCCTTTATACCCTTAACTTAGGGGTAAAGTATGAGTAAATTAGTATCAAGACTTTGTATTGCGTTGGTTTGTCTGCTGATGCTTAATGTAAAAGCAAATGCAGCATCCGTTTTAATATCAAGCATTACGCTTTTAAGCACAAAAAACGCTGCGAATAACCAAACTCTACAGATTAAGAATTTTCTTTTTCAAGAGAACGAAATTAAGTGTTTAGCAATCGCATTATATCACGAGGCACGTGGAGAGCCTGTGATTGGTCAATATGCAGTGGGTGCAACAATCATGAACCGTGTTCGCTCAAAAGCCTATCCAAATAAAATTTGCGGCGTTGTCTTTCAAAATGAGCACTTAATTAACCGTTGTCAGTTTTCATTCGCTTGTGATGGTATTTCTGATCACCCAAAAAACGAAAAAAGCTTTAAAAAAATGAAACGCCTGGCAAAAATGATTTTTTATAAAGGCATCGCGCGCGAAGCAAAGTTCATAGGACATGGCTTTGAGGTTAATGCTAATAATATGACGCATTACCATCGCTACGACGTATATCCTGTTTGGTCTAACAACCTTGAGAAAGTCTCTACGCTTGGCGATCATGTATTCTTTACAAGTAAACGCGTGACACAACGTTACGCGAATTAACCGCGTAACGTGCCACCTGTGGCTTTTTGAACCGTTGCGATAATCTTTTCACTTACGCCTGCGATATCTTCTTCTGTAAGGGTTTTATCTTTTGGTTGAAGCATCACTTCAATTGCAATTGATTTCTTGTTCTCACCCAAAGAAGCCCCTTCGAAAACATCAAATACTTTAACACCAGAGACAAGATTTTTATCAGATCCTTGTGCTGCCTTGATTAAGGTCAGAGCATCGCAGTCGCTATCTACTACAAAAGCAAAATCCCTTGCCAAAGATTGCAGGCCAGATAGTTCTAGTGGTGGCTTTGTCTTGGTTGCTTTTTTGCCCGAAACTGGTAGATTATCCAGCATGATTTCAAACCCGCAAATCGAGCCTGAAACATCAAGTGTCTCCAAAGTCAGCGGGTGCAACTCACCAAACTGACCCAGAATTAATTTTGGCCCAAGTTGTATCGTGCCTGAGCGACCCGGATGATACCAATCCGACCCACCAGAGATAATTTGCACTTTTGACGTATCCATCCCGCAAGCTTCCAAAGCTGCAAATGCATCTGCCTTTGCGTCAAACACATCAACGGGAGAGCCTGCATCACGCCAATCACGACCGCCACCTGTAAGGCCTGCTGAACCGCGACGAATACCGCCTGCAACTCTATGTTGCGTTTCTGGCGTATCGCCCAGATATATACTTGCCACTTCAAACATGGCGACATCGCCTGCGCCACGATCCTGGTTTTTACCCGCTGCCGCAATTAAACCTGGCAACAAGGATGGACGCATATCCGACATTTCAACTGAAATCGGGTTAGCAAGTTTACATGCTTTGCTTCCGCCACCAAAGGCTTTTGCATGTGCCTCAGGAATAAAAGAATAAGTCACCGCCTCCAACATGCCACGTGAAGCCAGCGCGCGTCTTGCATTTCTTGCGCGTGTTTGTCCGGTTGTTAGAATTTTACTTCCAACAGCACCTGTTGCTTCCAGAGGTTGAGGTTCAATATTATTGATACCATGAATGCGCATGACTTCTTCAACGATATCAGCCTTGCCAAAAACATCTGGTCGCCAGCTTGGAACCGCTACTTGTAAAGTTTCACCCATGCCAGATACACCAAAACCAAGGCGCATCAGGATAGACTGACAATCTTCGCTTGATACTTCGATACCCGTTAGGCGTTTAACTTCAGCAACCGGGAAATCAATAATAAGATTTGGCTTTGGAATTTCACCGACAATCAAAGGTTCAGACGCTTCACCGCCGCAAAGCTCCATAACCATATTCGTACCATGGTAAAGACCTGGCTCCATAAAAGATGGATCGACGCCACGCTCAAAACGATAACGCGCATCTGTGTTGATGCCCAAGTCACGGCCAGTTCGTGCGATGTTGAGCGGATCCCAAAGGGCTGACTCAACCAGCACATTGACCGTATCATCGCCACAACCAGAGTGTTCACCACCCATGATACCAGCCAAAGATTCAATTCCATTATCATCAGCAATAACCGTCATTTTGCTTGTGACTTTATAGTCTTTACCATCCAGTGCCAAATAGCTTTCGCCCGAACGTCCTCGACGCACTGCGATGCCGCCTTTGACTTTATCCGCATCAAACACATGAAGCGGACGCCCCATATCGAAAGTAATATAGTTGGTAATATCAACCAGAGCAGAAATTGGACGAAGACCAATAGCTATAAGACGTTGCTGCATCCATTTTGGTGATGAACCGTTTTTAACGCCTCGCACAAGTTGAAGCCCGAATGCCGGGCATAGGTCTTCTTGCGATTTATCAAAATCAAGTTTCACATTTACAGGACATGCACCAGATGATTTTGGTGCAGAGATTGCAACCGGTTTTACTTTACCAAGACCAGCAGCCTCCAGATCACGGGCAATGCCTGCTACACCCAATGCGTCCGGGCGATTAGGCGTAATGCCAATTTCAATTACAGGGTCGTTTAAACCCGCATAATCAGCAAAAGAGTTACCAACTTCGACACCTTCAGGAAGATCAATAATCCCATCATGTTCATCAGACATTTCCAGTTCGCGCTCGGAACACATCATGCCATAGCTTTCCACACCCCTGATCTTGCCAACAGCAAGCGTGACATCAAGACCTGGCACATAGGCACCGGGCGCTGCAAATGCGCCATACATGCCAGCGCGCGCATTGGGTGCGCCACAGACCACCTGTACGGGAGTGCCCTCGCCTGTATCAACGGATAAGACTTGAAGTTTATCTGCATCAGGATGTTTTTTAGCGCTTAGCACTTTTGCGATCTTGAAAGGAGCAAACTGAGACTTGTCATCCACGTCTTCAACCTCAAGGCCGATAAGCGTTAGTTTTTCAACAATTTCATCCAGTGTTGCATCTGTTTCAAGATGGTCTTTCAACCATGAGAGTGTGAATTTCATTTGTCTTGTCCGTATTTATTCGGGTCTGTCGTATGACGTTTTATTAAATTTTGGCAGATCATCACAGAGCTCTAGCCAGTTTATTTTTTCATTGTGATAGGAATGGTTTTCAGGAGGAAA
>CALDZF010000099.1 GCA_937944165.1 uncultured Rhizobiaceae group bacterium
TTAGTTGGAACGATTATCGCTCCCAAGTTTGCTGAAGATCCAGACAAGTTTGAACTTACTGTTTTGCTTACACGTATTATGTTTCCTTATTTAATGGCAATGTCTTTGGTTGCTATGTTTTCAGGTATTTTAAATTCATTCAGGCGATATTTTTTAGCAGCTTTTGCGCCCGTTATTTTAAATATCGTTTTTATTACAGTCCTGGCATTCGGTGGTTTTGTTGCGTTAAGCGATGCAGCCCTTGGACAAGCCATGGCATGGGGGGTTTTTGCTTCAGGCATGCTGCAATTGTGCCTGTTAATTTACGGCATTAAAAAAGAAGGCTTCCCACTTTCAATCAGGATGCCTAAAATATCACCACCAGTGAAACGCCTTTTGGTACTTGCCTTGCCAACGGCTATTGCTGGCGGCATTACGCAAATTAATTTGCTGGTTGGTCAAATTATTGCTTCTGCCCAGTCTGGAGCAATCGCGGTAATGAATTATGCAGACAGATTAATGCAATTGCCGCTTGGTATTATTGGCATATCAATCGGAGTTGTTTTATTACCAGAGCTTACGCGCGCTTTGGCTGCAAAAAACGCCACTGACGCAAATCATTTACAAAATAGAAGTCTGGAATTTGGCCTTGGTTTAACTATTCCAGCAGCAGTCGGTTTGTTCATGTTAAATTTACCACTGGTTGCACTGGTTTATGAACGTGGCGCATTTGACCGTGAAACAGCAGAAATTACATCACTTGTACTTGCCGGGTTTACTTTAGGACTGCCATCATTTGTCTTGATTAAAATTTTTCAACCCAGTTTTTATGCACGTGAAGACATGCGAACGCCAATGTGGTTTTCAGGCATTAATGCCGTTTTAAATATTGTGCTTAGTTTAATATTTTTTCCAATCTATGGCGTTTTTGGCCTTGCAATTGCTACCAGTATTGCAGGCTGGGTAAATGCTATTTTGCTATGGGGTACTTTGCACTGGGGTAATAATTTTAAAATAGCGCTTGAGACATGGCGAAATATTGCTCTGATATGTGGTGCAAGTCTGGTGATGGCTGGCATATTATATTTAGGCAATGTCAGTTTGGGTGCCACATTAACAGATGGTGCGCTTTTGGTTCGTTTGTTGTTAATCGGCATTATAATTGCAATTTCTGCAATCGCTTACTTTGCAATCGTCATTATTACTGGCGCAATTCCTAAACAACAATTGAAACGTATGTTGAAGCGGTAATCATTTCACCTCTTGCCATGAAGCCTATCCTCATTCATAAACCGCGCGACTAGATAATGGGAACTAAAAACTATGGCTCAACCCCAAAACCGTGTATTTTCAGGCGTGCAGCCAACGGGTAATTTACATCTTGGTAATTACCTTGGCGCGATTAGAAAATTTGTTGCGCTACAAGAAAGCCATGAGTGCATTTATTGTGTAGTAGATTTACATGCGGTTACGGCGCAATTGGTTCAGGAAAATTTGAAGAACCAGACGCGTGAGATTGCAGCAGCATTTATTGCAAGTGGCATTGATCCTCAAAAACACATTGTCTTTAACCAATCTCAAGTCAAAGAACATGCAGAACTAGCCTGGTTGTTTAATTGTGTGGCACGCATGGGGTGGTTACAGCGCATGACCCAATTCAAGGATAAGGCTGGCAAGAATGCACAAAATGCCTCTGTTGGATTGTTTTCATATCCAAATCTGATGGCCGCAGATATTTTGCTTTACCGCGCGACGCATGTGCCTGTCGGCGATGACCAAAAACAACATCTTGAATTAACACGAGAAATCGCTGGTAAATTTAATCATGATTTTGGTGTTCAAATAAAACAATATGGTCATGGTGAAGAGGGGTACTTCCCGATTACGGAGCCTATTATTGAAGGTCCTGCAACGCGTGTCATGTCTTTGCGCAATGGCTCCGGCAAAATGTCAAAGTCTGAACCTTCAGACATGTCTCGCATAAATTTGACGGACAGTGCTGATGATATTGCCAAGAAAATTCGTAAAGCTAAAACGGATCCAGCACCTCTTCCTGAAACAATGGAAGAATTGACTGAGCGCCCAGAAGCACGCAACCTAATTGGTATTTATGCAGCCCTTGCAGAACAACCACCTCAATCGGTTTTAAGTGAATTTGCCGGCCAGCAATTTGGAACGTTTAAACCCGCATTGGCTGAGCTGGCGGTAGAAAAACTTGCACCTATTAATGCGGAAATGCGCAAGCTCATGGATGATACAGCACATATTGACAGTATTTTGGCAGATGGTTCAGATCGTGCAAGGATTATTGCTCAAGAAACAATGCGTGAAGTTAGAGAAATTTTTGGCTTCCTAGGTTAAGTGCACTGGTGTAAGTTAATTTTTTATAATCAGGAAATTGAGTAAATGGTAAGTAAGCGACTAATCCGTGAAGAAGGTCACAAGCGTAAATTCTTGTGTGTTGTAGATGATTCTTCTGAATGTGATCGCGCCGTTCTTTTTGCAGAGAGAAGAGCAACGAATACAGGAGGCAGTCTTGAATTGCTCTACGTTTCTGAACCAGAAGACTTTCAACACTGGCTTGGCGTTGAAGAAATCATGAAGGCCGAAGCGCGCGAAGCGGGTGAGGCTGTTCTTGAAAAATATGCTCAATATAGCCGTGAACATGGCAGCATTGATCCCGAGTTGATTTATCGCGAAGGTAAAAAACTGGAAGAGCTGGAAAAGCTTATTGAAGAAGATCAGGATATTGCAGTTTTAGTATTGGCGGCTGGCGATAGTTCTGAAGGGCCAGGCCCACTCGTGAGCGCACTTGCAGGCGCTGGTTCGACATTTTCAATTCCTGTTGTTGTGGTTCCCTCTACTATGTCAGATGAAGAGATCGAAAGCGTTACTTGATTTTACCCAAGATACGTCTTACTTTGGAATCATTCTAATTTAACTTGCTCGGAGCAGCATCCAATGTTTATTCAAACAGAAGCAACACCTAATCCAGCAACTTTAAAATTCTTGCCAGGCGTGCAGGTCATGCCTTCAGGATCGGCGGATTTCCGCAATCAGGAAGAAGCAGAAAAATCCCCATTAGCCAAACAACTTTTCACTATACCCGGTGTAAGCGGTGTTTTCTTCGGCTATGACTTTATTTCTGTGAGTCGTGAAGGCGATGAGAATGATGGTTTTGATTGGCAACACTTAAAACCAGCGGTGCTTGGAACCATAATGGAGCATTTTGTAACAGGTAAACCGATTATGGGGGAGGGTTCTGAAAGTGTTGATGTAGGTGAGGAAGACTATGCAGAAGAAGACGAGCATATCGTAAACACGATTAAGGAATTACTGGACACGCGTGTTCGCCCAGCTGTAGCACAAGACGGTGGCGATATTACTTTCCACGGTTACAGGGAAGGTATTGTTTATCTCCACATGAAAGGTGCATGTGCTGGCTGTCCATCTTCAACAGCGACATTAAAGCACGGCATTCAAAACCTCTTAAAACACTTTATTCCAGAAGTTCAGGAAGTAATGCCAGTTGGCGTTCAGCTTTAGGTTCAGGACCTGTTAATTTGATTGAAATGGCTTTTGTTATGGTAAGAAATACGAGGCAAAGCTTGCAGAGTGGAGTTTATACCCCAGTCAAAAGCTTTAACAAGGTAGCGCGCCGTCAAAACAAGCGTCCTTTGGATTGGCAGGTGGATCGGGCAGGTTTTTACGGGCTAATGCGTTGTTTCGCCTTGCAAACCACAAGGTCTACTGCGTCTTACGCCTATTATCCGCAAAAACTTACCCCAACCATTTTAACCAAGTTAATAGGTCCTGAGCCTAAGCAGGCAAATTGAAACTTCTAGCTATTGATACATCGTCACATATTTGCGCAGCTTGTGTGTATGAAGCAGATACAAATGAGATTATGGCACAAGAGTCTCGTGACATTGGCAGAGGCCACGCTGAAGTTTTAATGACATTGGTCGAAAATGTTTTAGCGGTATCAAAAACTTCTTATCAGGATTTAGCCCGCATCGGTGTAACGATAGGGCCTGGTAGTTTTACCGGGGTGCGTGTTGGCATGTCGGTTGCCCGTGGATTGGGGTTGTCGCTTGATATTCCGGTGCTGGGTGTATCAACGCTTGATGCGCTTGAATATATGGCACTTGCAAAAGATACCTCTCTCAGCCAGCTTGTCACATTATTGGATGCAAAACGCGGAGAAGCATATTGCAAATTCTCTAATTTTGATACTATGGCTTCGCAAGTTTTTACGCTTACATATGATGAAGCCGTAAAGCTGCTTGAAGAAGATAATCATCATGCCTGTGGTTCAGGCGTAAATGCTATCAGTGAATTCATCGGAAAACCAATCTCTTATGTTCACCTTAATCCTACTGCAGAAATAGGGGTAGTTGCAGAATTGGCATCTAAAATGTCCAATCCTGCTATGCCTCCTGAACCTTTGTATTTGCGCTCGCCAGACGCTAAAATTCAAGCTGGTTTTGCCTTGGAACGCGCGTAATGTTTGATGTCATAAACGCATTCATGAAAGGGTATCTTTCTCAAACGATCCACATTAAAGCAGTTGAAAAAACCGATCTTGCTTTGCTTGCGGAAATTCACGCAGCAAGCTTTTCTCATGGTTGGAGTGATGGCGAACTTGCAAAGGTGGTCGGTAATGAAAGCTATGATTGTCTGGTTGCTCAATTCACAAAAGGCAAGCCAGCAGGCTTCGTGCTTGTTAGAAGTATTTTGGATGAAGCTGAAATTATAACCATAGCAACAAGCCCAAATGCACGGCGCAAAGGCGTGGCGCGTGAATTGATGAGAGCAACCATAAGAAAGCTTGAATACGATCGTAAAACCAAGCTGTTTTTAGAGGTTGATGAAGCAAACCTTGCTGCTGTAAAACTTTATAAGACCCTTGGTTTTAAACAAATAGCTGAACGTGAAGGCTATTATTCTAATTCAGAAAATGAAACTGACAAAAAATCAACAGCGCTTGTCATGCAGCTTAATCTTGGATAGACGATTAATAATTCAACTGAATTGAGGGCATGGCTATGTCTCTGGAAAAAAGATGCACCGAAAAAGGATTAAGAATGACAGGGCAGCGCCGTGTCATTACGCGAGTTCTGGAAGATGCAGAAGACCATCCAGATGTTGAAGATCTATATAACCGCGCATCCAAAATTGATAGCCATATTTCCATTGCAACAGTTTATCGCACGGTTAAACTTTTGGAAGAGACAGGCATAATTGAACGCCACGAGTTTAGAGATGGTCGTGCGCGTTATGAAATAGTGCCTGAAAACCACCATGATCATTTGATAGATTTAAAAAGCGGTAATGTCATTGAGTTTGCCAGTGAAGAAATTGAAGCACTTCAAGAGAAAATAGCACTGGAATTGGGGTATAAGCTAGTCGACCACAGACTTGAGCTTTATGGCATTCCGATTGATGGTAAAGTTAAGAAAAGATGATGGCGCGTATTCGGCTTTATCTGGTTATTTTCATATTGGGCATTATTACGTTTGTACTCATACCTGTCCAATGGATTGTTGTTAAGTTTAATTTGGCCTTTGCTGGTAAGATACCAATGCTTTGGCATAAAATAGCGACCAAGCTAGTTGGTGTTAGGATTCGTGTTACAGGCAATATCCCAGAAAAAAGACCCATGATGATTGTTTCAAATCATATCTCATGGATGGATATTCCGGTGTTGGGTAGCATTATGGAGCTTTCCTTCATTGCAAAAAGCGAAGTCAATGAAATGTCGGGCGCTAATCTTCTATCTCGTTTGCAGCGCACGATTTATGTGGTTAGGGACGAAAAACGTAAAGCAGGAGAACAGGCACAAAACATCACACAAAGGATGCTCGATGGGGATGCGGTTGTCCTGTTTGGTGAAGGTACAACGCATGATGGTAATCGCATAGGCCAGTTTAAAAGCGCCTTATTGGGTGCAGCTCAATTTGCCGTAAAAGATGATGCTGTAGAAAGTGTCCTGATCCAGCCTGTTTCAATTGTCTATACCAAATTACACGGCATGCCGATGGGCAGATATACACGTGCAAAAGCTGCTTGGTATGGCGACATGACAATTGGGCCTCATGCCCTTAACATTATGTTGCAAGGGGCTTGGGATGTGGAAGTGATTTTTGGCGATCCGATTGTCTTTGATGAAAATTCCAACCGCCGCCATGTAACAAAAGAAATACAATCACAAGTGCGCTATAATTTCTTGAACACGCTTCATGTCAGAACAAATGAAATTGTGAAAGCTGATTAAAAGACTCTGCTTTCAATTTTTGTAAAAACACATTAAAACGCGTTAAAATCCCTATTCACAATGAGTGCCAAAATGGTTGAAAAGCTCGAAGAGCGTAAAAAGGTTTTTGTAAAAACCTATGGTTGTCAGATGAACGTCTATGATTCAAACCGCATGGAAGATGCACTTGAACAAGACGGCTATGAGCGCACGAATGATATGGAAGACGCTGATCTGGTTTTGTTAAACACATGCCACATCCGCGAAAAGGCTGCGGAAAAAGTCTATTCCGAAGTAGGCCGCATCCGTAAAATCAAGGAAAAAAGAGCAGATACCAATCGCCCAATGACCATTGGGGTTACAGGCTGCGTTGCGCAGGCGGAAGGCTCCGAGATCATGAAACGCGCCAAGGCCGTTGATCTGGTAGCGGGCCCTCAAACCTATCACCGCATCGCAGACATTGTGAACCGTGCAGAGTTAGGCGAGCGTCCGGTTGAAACCGAATTTGAAATTGAAGAAAAATTCGCAAAATTGCCTGCCGCAACAGCAAAGCAGGTGCAAGCACGTGGCGTTGCTTCTTTCCTAACAGTTCAAGAAGGCTGTGATAAGTTTTGTACCTTCTGCGTTGTGCCTTATACACGCGGTGCAGAGGTTTCACGTACCGTTAAGCAAATCGTCGATGAGGCCCAGGGCATGGTCGATGCCGGCGTGCGCGAAGTCACTCTATTAGGTCAAAACGTAAATGCATGGCACGGACAAGGTGTAGATGGGCGTGAATGGGGACTGGGTGAATTGCTCCATGAGCTTGCCAAAATTAAAGGCATGGAGCGTTTGCGTTATACAACCAGCCATCCGGTAGACATGGATGAAAGCCTGATTAATGCCCACCGCGAGTTGGAATGTTTGATGCCCTATTTGCATCTTCCGGTGCAGGCAGGCTCTGATAAAATTCTCAAGGCGATGAACCGTCATCATACAGTAGCAGATTATCTACATATTATTGAGCGGATGCGCGAAGCGCGACCTGATATGGCAATCTCTGGTGATTTTATTGTTGGTTTTCCAGGCGAAACAGAAGAAGACTTTTTACAGACTTTAAAAGTTGTTGAACAAGTTAAATATGCTTCTGCATTCTCGTTCAAGTATTCAACAAGGCCAGGTACGTCTGGCGCTGATATGGATAATCAAGTGCCAGAAGATATTAAGTCTGACAGATTACAAAGATTACAGGCTTTACTTAATCAGCAGCAAGAAGATTTTAATCGTACTTGTATAGGGCGAAAAATGGATATTCTTCTGGAGAAAAAAGGTCGCCGTGAAGGGCAATTAATCGGCCGTTCCCCTTGGCTGCAGTCTGTAATTGTGGATGACAATCTTGGCAAACCAGGAGATATCGTTCATGTTGAAATTACTGATGCAGCACCAAATAGTCTAAACGCCGTAGCGGCTCATAAGGAAACCTGATTGACTAAAGATCAAAAACAATCTGCAGAATTTGAACACGTCGTACTTGAGTTTAAAGATAATGCCTTGGCCTCACAACTGTTTGGGCAATACGATCAACATTTAGCAATGCTAGAACAACAGTTGGAAATAGAAGCTGTTGCACGCGGTAACGAAGTGAACTTAAAAGGCGAAAGCACTGCTATTAGACAGGCGCGTGTTGCGCTTGAACATCTTTATGCGCGTCTTAAAACGGGCGATGTAATTGAAACTGGTGATGTCGAAGGTGCCATACGAATGGCGGCAGCTGACAATCAGCTTTCATTACCTGGTACAGAAAAAGCCTCCATGTTATCGATGGCAAAGATTGGCACGCGCAAGAAAGTTATTCAGGCAAGAACGCCGACGCAAGATAAATACATCCGTGCGATGGACAGAAGTGAACTTGTTTTTGGTGTTGGGCCTGCGGGTACTGGTAAAACCTATCTTGCCGTTGCACATGCTGCAGCACTTTTGGAGCGTGGCGCGATTGACCGTATTATTCTTTCCCGACCAGCTGTTGAAGCAGGTGAGCGCCTTGGGTTTTTGCCAGGAGACATGAAAGATAAAGTGGATCCGTATTTGCGCCCGCTTTATGATGCGCTTTATGATATGATGCCGGGGGATAAAGTAGAAAAAGAACTTGCCGCTGGCATTATTGAAATTGCGCCGCTTGCTTTTATGCGCGGGCGAACACTTTCCAATGCTGCGGTTATTCTTGATGAAGCACAAAATACAACCTCCATGCAGATGAAAATGTTTTTGACACGCCTTGGCGAAAATTCCCGTATGATTGTAACGGGAGATCCAAGTCAGGTTGACTTGCCGCATGGTGTAAAATCAGGGCTAGTTGAAGCGCTTGATTTATTAGGTGGTATAAAAGGGGTTTCCAGAATAAGGTTTAGTGCAAAAGATGTTGTGCGCCACAGATTAGTGGCCGAAATAGTCAATGCCTATGATAATGTGCTCCGCAAAAAGAAAAGCTTAGATGATACCAAAGATTGATTTGACGTTGCAGGATGATGTTTCAATTGATGAAACCGCCTTTTTAGCAAGAGTTATAAACATAATCATTGAAACCGTTGAATTAGCCAACTTGAAGTTTCCTAAAGAAGCTGAACTAAGTTTTGTATTGGCAGGCGATAAAACGCTTCAATCGCTTAATAAACAATGGCGCGCTATAGATAAGCCTACCAATGTACTATCATTTCCAGGGCAAGATATACAGGTTGGCGGTCAAGCGGGATTAATGCTGGGTGATATTGTTATTTCACTTGAGACGACAAAGCGCGAAGCTGCTCTTGAAAATAAGGCGTTTAACGACCATCTCAGTCATCTGGTTATCCACGGTTTTCTACATCTTTTTGGATATGATCATGAAAATGACATAGAGGCTAACCAAATGGAAAGCTTGGAGACTAAAATTTTAAACAAACTTGGCATTGCCAATCCTTATGAAGACGAACAATTCATATGAGTGAAAACGCTCGAATTTCAAAAGAAAAAAACCAAACTGTTTTAAACAGCGAGGAACCTTTAGAGACCAATAAGTCGCTTGTGCCAGTTGAAGAAAGTGAGGGCAAAAGCAAGGCGGACTATTTATTCTCATGGGTTTATAATATTTTTGGACGCAAGAAAAATAGCGCAACCAATCGTGAAGATTTAAAAGATGCTCTTTCAGAAGGGCAAGGTATAGCCGAAGGCTTTACGCTTGATGAAAGAAATATGCTTGCCAGCATTTTGCGTCTGCGCGATGTGCGCGTACAAGATGTTATGGTTCCAAGAGCTGATATTATAGCGATAACAGAAGATATTACACTTGCTGAGCTGTTAAAGATATTTGATGAGTCCGGCCATTCGCGAATGCCTGTTTATGGCGAGACAATGGATGATCCAAAAGGCATGATCCATATCAGGGATGTTGTTGCTTATGTTACAAAAACAGCCTCTTTAAACAAAGCAGAAATAGCCAAAAGAAAATCCAAATTACCAGCAAATCTTGACTTAAAGAAAGTTAGCCTTGCAAAGCCAATTTCCACGCTAAAACTATTAAGAGAAGTTATGTTTGTTCCCCCTTCCATGGGTGCGAGGGAGCTTATGGCGCGTATGCAAGCAAACAGAATGCAAATTGCACTTGTCATTGATGAATATGGCGGAACCGATGGGTTGGTAACACTCGAAGACATTGTGGAAGAGATTGTCGGTGAAATCGAAGATGAGCATGACGACGAAGACATTCTTATTAAAGACAAAGGCAATGGCACTTTCATTTGTGATGCCAAGGCGGAATTGGATGATATTCGCGAACTTTTGGGGGATGAATTTGATTTTGGCGAACATGAAGAAGATATTGAAACAATTGGCGGTTTGATTTTCGATATTACGGGCCGAGTTCCTGTAAGGGGAGAAGTGATTAGCAATAATGGTTTTGAATTTCGTGTATTGGAAGCAGATCCGCGAAGAATTAAGCGTGTAGAACTGGTAAAATCAACAAGACGACGTTCCAAGCGAAGTTAATCTGAATCTATAGATTCCCATTTGCCACTCTATCGTTTAAACGTATGTTTGGGGCTTATTTTGATTCGGCTTTCCGATTTGTGACTTGAGGGGAAATAACATTACACGGGTCATATCCAGTATAGAAAGTTTAGCTGGCTGGTTTATCCTATTGTCTGGATGGCAACGCAATGGTGTTGCAATTTTGGCAGGTTTGGTTTCAGCCTTGGCAATGCCGCCTTTCGATTTAGTCTTTTTACTTTTTGCAACATTTCCTGTGTTAGTTTGGCTAATGGACGGTGCTGCCAGCGAACCATCAGCAGGTTTTTTTGGAAAACTATGGGACGGCTTTAAGCCAGGCTTTTTCTTTGGCTTTGGTTATTTCTTTGCGGGTCTTTGGTGGATAGGCAGTGCATTTCTTGTTGAAGCGGAAGACTTTCTATGGGCTCTTCCTATAGCAATTATCGCAGTACCTTTTGCGCTTGCTTTGTTTTGGGGCGCTGCAACTGCTATCTCACGGCTTTTTTGGGCAGGTACAATCGGTAGAATTTTTATTCTGGCAGCATTTTTTACACTATTTGAATATCTACGCGGGCATTTCTTAACGGGCTTCCCGTGGAACCCAATTAGTGGTGCTGCTTATTTCAGACCTGTAATGATGCAATCAGCATCTGTTCTTGGTATTTATGGCATGACTGCTTTTGCAGTTTTTGTTTTTGCTACTGCGAGTATTATTGTACCAGGCGTTGATGACCACCGAAAGATTAGAAAGTTTACAGTTATTCTTTCATCTTTATTTATCTTTACGCACGTAGGCTATGGCGTTTGGCGCCTCCAGGAAAGCACACTTGAATTTGTACCAGAAGTAAACTTGCGTCTGGTTCAGCCTAACATTGCACAAGTGAGTAAATTTGATAAAGACAAAGAGGCTGAAAACTTCCAAACTCATCTCGACCTTTCAACAAGTAAAGGAGGAGACGGCACTACTGATCTTACAGGTGTAACGCATTTGATTTGGCCTGAATCTGTGTTCCCTTATTTGCTGACCGAGCGCCGCGATTCACTTGCTTCAATTGATGAGATTTTGCCTGAAGGTACCAGCTTGATAACAGGTGCTGCACGCGCAGAAGCAGCAACCTCTGGTGGTGAAGGGTTTGTTTTTAATTCTGTCTATGTGATTAATCACCAAGGTGAAATTATATCAGCAGCAGATAAGACACATCTGGTGCCTTTTGGTGAATATATACCGTTTTATGAATTAGTAAGTGATTTGGGAATAGAGCAATTAGCAAACCAAGATGGTGGCTTTGAGGCTGGCAGTTCAAGGAAATTACTATCAACCGGAATTGGCCCTAAAATGCTCGCGTTGATTTGTTATGAAATTATTTTCTCCGGTAACCTTTGGAATGAGGAAGAACGCCCAGGCTGGATAGTAAACCTTACAAATGATGCATGGTTTGGAAATACGCCTGGCCCCTATCAACATTTAAGGCAATCAATTCTACGCGGTGTTGAAGAAGGCCTTCCGGTTGTTCGTGTAGCTAATTCGGGAATTTCTGGGGTTTATGATGCGTATGGAAGAACAATCAAGCAACTTGAGCTAGGACAGGCGGGAATTATTGATTCAAAACTTCCCGAAGCAATCAATGTGCCTTTGTTTAAAAAATGGAACGGCAAATTTCATTGGATTGTATTTGGAATATTTTTATTCATGGGATTATTCTCGTTGAGAAAATCTAACGTATAGACCTTTATTATTATCACTGATTTGTCAGCTTTCGTTATAACTGGTAATTTTTCAATACCTGCTATATGGTGTGCCGTATATTTTAATTCAACTTATAAGTGCATGCATTGGTGCTTAGTATATGGCCAACATAAAAAAAGAACCTAATCCAATAGACATCCATGTGGGCGCAATGGTTCGTTTAAAGCGGAATATGCTGGGTATGAGCCAAGAGAAACTTGGTGAGAGCTTGGGTGTTACGTTTCAACAAGTTCAAAAGTATGAAAAAGGCACTAACAGAATTAGCGCCAGCAAAATGCAAGAGATTGCAAAAATTTTAAAAACGCCTGTTTCGTTTTTCTTTGAAACAGGCTCTGATGCAGCTGTAGAGCAAAGTGGTTTTGCTGACGGTGAAAGTTCAAATTATGTCGTTGATTTTCTTTCCTCATCAGAAGGCATGCAGCTGAGCATTGCTTTTTCAAAGATAAAAGACCCTAAAGTACGAAAGAAGATCATAGATTTGGTACGCTCACTCGCTGATGAAGCTGAATAACAAATTTCTAAGATCATTTTTAAAACAAATTCTTGACCTTTTAGAACATCCAGATAATAAACGCGTTAGTTGTATCATATAAAGCAAGCTTTATATCTTTGATGGAGAAAATTTTATGACGCGTCAGAATTATCTTTTTACAAGTGAATCAGTATCCGAAGGTCATCCAGATAAAGTTTGTGATCGTATCTCCGATGAAATTGTTGATCTAATTTACAAGGAAGCTATCAAGACAGGCTTGGACCCTTGGACCGTTCGTATTGCAGCAGAGACATTAACAACAACCAATCGTGTTGTTATTGCAGGTGAGGTTCGCCTTCCCGATACGCTTTGTAAAAAAGACAAAAACGGTAATATCGTAAAAGACGCTGATGGCAATCCTCTTGTTGCGCCAGGTCGTTTTCGTTCAGCGGCGCGTCGTGCAATCAAAGATATTGGCTACGAGCAAGCTGGCTTTCACCATAAAACGGCAAAAATTGATGTTCTGTTGCATGCACAATCTGCTGATATAGCTCAAGGCGTTGATAATGCATCTGACAAAAAAGGTGAAGAAGGTGCAGGTGACCAAGGCATTATGTTTGGGTATGCGTGTACAGAGACGCCTGATTTAATGCCTGCTCCGATTTATTATAGTCATAAAATTCTTGAGCTTATGGCAGCTGCTCGCAAGTCTGGTGAAGGCGAGGCGGCAAAACTTGGACCTGATGCTAAATCACAAATTACGGTTCGTTATGTTGACGGCAAGCCTAAAGAAGTAACGGGTATTGTTGTCTCTACCCAACATATGGACGAAAGCTGGGATTCTGCAAAAGTACGCAAAGTGATAGAGCCATATATCCATGAAGCACTGGGTGGAAACCTTCCTATTGCCGATGATTGTGATTGGTACATTAACCCAACTGGCAAATTCGTAATTGGCGGACCTGATGGTGATGCAGGTTTAACAGGACGTAAAATAATCGTTGATACTTATGGTGGCGCAGCACCACATGGGGGCGGTGCTTTCTCAGGCAAAGACACAACAAAGGTTGACCGTTCTGCTGCTTATGCGGCACGGTATTTGGCTAAAAATGTAGTTGCGGCAAAACTTGCTGATAAATGCACAATCCAGCTTTCCTACGCAATTGGTGTGGCGCAACCACTTTCAATTTATGTGGATACGCATGGTACTGGCAAAGTCGATGACGCCGCACTAGAAGTTGCAATTGCATCGGTGATGGATTTGTCACCAACTGGCATTCGCAAACATCTTGATTTAAATCGTCCGATTTACGCACGTACCGCCGCATATGGCCACTTTGGTCGTAAACCTGTTCGTGGTGGCTTTACTTGGGAAAAGACTGACCTTTCAAAAGTACTTAAAGAGGCTCTTAAGGCTGCCTAATTACAGTGGGTGATCAACAACATCCTTTTCGCCGTTCAGAGGCTTTCTTTGGGCGACGAAAAGCTAAAAACTTATCAAATCCCCAGCAAAAGTTACTGAACGATCTGCTTCCGAAACTGCAGTTTGATATTTCCAGGCCAGCACCTCAAAATCTTTACGAAGTATTTGCTCACAAGCCCGAGAAAATAGTCCTTGAAAGCGGCTTTGGCGGTGGTGAACATCTTATTCATCAAGCCTTAACCAATCCTGATGTCGGCTATATTGGTGTTGAGCCTTTTGTAAATTCAATGGCAAAGGCACTCACTGCAATTGAAGAAAATAATGTTAAGAACATCCGTCTTTATAATGAAGACGCAACAGAGCTCCTCGATTGGCTGCCAGCCAATTGTATAGACCGTGTTGATTTGCTTTATCCTGACCCGTGGCCAAAGAAAAAGCACTGGAAGAGAAGGTTTGTAAGCCAAAAGAACCTCACACGTTTTGCCAAAGTTCTTAAGAAAAACGGCACTTTTCATTTTGCTTCTGATATAGATACCTATATCAACTGGACGCTTAATCATTGTGAAGCGCATCCAAACTTCGAATGGCAAGCAAAAACGGCAAGTGATTGGCACACGCCATACGAAAACTGGACAAGAACTCGCTACGAAGCGAAGGCAATTCGAGAAGAACGCACCCCTTGTTATTTACGGTTTAAACATACCTAGTTAAATTATTGAGCCTTGCTATATTAGGTTCATGACTTCAATTAAAATCACAGCGGATATATTTATTGATGAAATGGAACTGCACGAAAAGTTTGTGCGCTCCAGCGGCCCAGGTGGGCAGAACGTCAACAAGGTTTCCACTGCTGTGCAATTACGTTTCAATGTAGCTCAATCTGAAAATCTGCCACACAGAGTTAAAATGAAGATTTTGCAAAGTGGAGACAGTCGTCTTACTAAAGAAGGTGAAATGGTTTTAATCGCTGAAAGTTTTAGAACCCAAGAAGCAAACCGTAAAGATGCAATTGAACGGTTAAAAGCCATTATTCGTAAAGCAGCTTTTATCCCTAAAAAACGAATTCTAACCAAACCTTCTTTGGGCGTAAAGAAGCGCCGACTTGAAAGCAAGGCAAAACGCGGTACGATTAAGAAAACTAGAAGTGGTAAAATTAATCTGGATTGAGGAAAGCATGAAAACTATAGCCTTAGGTCTGATGTTATTATTAATGATAGACATGCATGCGATTGCCCAGGAAACTCCAAAAAAATATGAAATTGCGGAGCCTCCGAAATGCATTAATAATAAAGGCGAGCAGGTGGAATTTAGGCAACATAATAATACAAGATTACAAGTTGCCGCAGGCATTGCTAATCGAGACGGACAAGGCATACCTTTTGTTGTGCGTGTTAATTACGCTTTTTCTCCTTTGGAATTTCAAAGCTTCATTGACCGCCACGAATGTGCCCACCATCAAACAGGCGATGTCGATAGACCCCACCCACCTAGAAATGGATCTGAGCATCTTCTTAATGAAAGCATTAGTGATTGTATCGCTATTTTAAGACTACGTGATGAAGAAAACTATGGTGAAGACAGATTAAAAGCGGTTATTTCTGCGATGCGGACAGATATGACAAAAATAGGGTTTCCTAAAATCAGTATCACCAGCCGTATTAGCAATGTTGAAAATTGTTATAAGCGCGATGGTTCACCTGCGGATTTTATTGAAGCAATCAAAATCCGCAGGGCACAAAATCAATAAATTATACTGCCACCGTGGCGGAGTTACTTTGGCGCACTTTTAGCACCTCCTCTGCAACCAGTTCAGCCGTTGCTGCAGAAAGTGTCCAGCCCAAATGTCCATGCCCGGTATTGTAGAAAACACGAGATTTTTTGCCTGACCCTACCTTTGGCAGCATGTTTGGCATCATAGGGCGAAGCCCAGCCCAAGGCGTGACGAATTCTGTTGAAACCTCTGGAAAGAGTTTCTCACACCATTTGGTCAGTGGTTTGATACGGTCGTCACGAATATCAAGATTATAGCCGTTAAATTCAGCAGTGCCCGCAATACGAAAACGGTCTTTACCCAAACGGCTGGTCACAATTTTAGCCTTGTCATCGAGAAGGCTAACCCAAGGGGCTCCGTTTTGACTTTGTGCGCTGTTTAAGTGGACCGTAATAGAATAACCTTTAACAGGATAAATATTCACGCGGTCACCCATTTGCGCGGCCAAATCACGGCTTCTAACACCTGCACAAATAACAATACCATCATATTCATTTTGAATTCGGATGTCGTCGTCATCACTCCAGTGGATTTCAACACCATCATTTAAATGTTTAAGTGTTTCTACTTCGCAGCCGTAATGAAACTCTACACCGCGTCTCTTACAAGCCTCTGACAATCCTCTTGCATAGGCATGAATATCACCAGTAAAGTCACTTACCGTATAAAGACCACCAATAAAGTTGCGTGTAAGCGCCGGTTCAAGTCTGCGTATCTCTTCAACACTTACTTCGCGGCGATTGAGTCCGCCAGCAGAAAGCAGGTCATTTACTTTTCTTGCGTGCGCAAATTCTTTTTCATCATCATACACATGCAAAATACCTCGATCCTCACAATGAAAATCAAATCCCTCTTTTTTCGCATGTCCTTTAAGATGTTCACGCGCGGCAATCGCCAGTTCAACGGTTTTAATAGTATTGTTTTTGTAACCTGGAATATTTGCCATGAACTCGGTCATCCATGAAAACTTGTGCCAGCTTGGTTTTGGATTAACCAACAGTGGTGCACCTGGTTCAAACATCCATTTGATGCCCTTGAAAATGGTCGCCCAGCGGTTCCAGGTTTCTGCATTGGAGGCGGAAAGTTGCCCGCCATTTGCAAATGAGGTTTCCATCGCCGCATAGCGGTTTCGGTCAAAGACAGTAACTTCAAAGCCGCGCTCAAGCAGTGAATAAGCGGTGGTGATGCCTGTAATACCAGCACCAATGACAGCAATTTTACGCATGATTATTTTCCTTCTGACAGTATGCGTTTATCCGACAAAAGTCGGGACGTTTCCCATCTGTCTTGGAACCTGAGAGCTTATAACAGAATTAAAACTGTCGTTTCTCCTTCGGTGGATGAATGCGATATCCATCACTCTCCAGATTGTCCTAGAGCAAAAGCTCATATAATGCAGTTCTTTTGCCTGAGAGTTTCCGGGTGTTGCTCCTTCGGCGCTGAACTCTGGGTCCAGTCTCTCCTGCACATCTTTAAGACAAGAATTTCATGCCAGAATTTACACAAAATTTCAAGTCTTGGCAGAACACTTGCAAACATACCCATTTGAGCGTATAAGAAATTCAAATTCTCCGTATCATTCGCGAGAGTGGGCGCCACCGGCACCCGCTCTTTTTTAATGTCTAAACGGTAATAACGAAAAGTCAGGAAATATCGCAGTTCATGTCTGATGTGCGTATCATAATAGAATCTGGTGTTGACGCAAAAGTTGCCAACATAATTGAGCCTGAGATTGAAGATCTGGGCTACAGACTTGTGCGTGTTAAATTATCAAACATCAATGGCGCAACATTGCAGATTATGGCAGAGCGTCCAGATGGCACGATGAATGTTGCTGGTTGTGAAGAGGTTTCAAGAGCGATTTCACCGATCCTGGATATCGAAGACCCGATTAGCCAGGCATATCACTTGGAAATTTCTTCACCAGGTATTGATCGCCCGCTCGTGAGGCTTTCAGATTTTGTCACATGGTCAGGCCATACTGCAAAGCTTGAGACACACCAGATTATCAACGGCCGCAAACGTTACAAAGGTATGATCATATCGGTTTCGGGCAATGATATTACCTTCCGCCGTGAAGCGCCAAACGAAGGTGAAGACCTCGAATTTGTCTTGCCGATTAACGAGATTAAAGACGCAAAACTGGTCATGACGGATGGTCTGATAACAGAAGCTTTAAAGCGCGATAAGGCTTTAAGGGAAGCAAATGGAATTGAAGATGAGAATGAAAATTCTCGTGATAACTAATTTTCTCACCTTTTGAGGGTGTATATAATAGGAGAGTATTATGGCAGTCAGTGCTAACAGATTGGAATTGTTGCAAATCGCTGATGCGGTTGCGCGTGAAAAAGCGATTGATAAGGAAATCGTTATTTCTGCAATGGCTAATGCAATTGAGAAAGCAGCAAAATCACGCTACGGACAGGAAACCAACGTTCATGTAAACGTTGATACAAAGACCGGTGATATCAATCTTAAGCGCTTGCTGGAAGTTGTTGAGGTTGTTGAAGATCACACGACTCAAATTTCATTGGAGCTTGCCCGCGACAAAGAAGCGTCTATTGAGTTAGGTGATTATGTTTCAGAGCCTCTTCCACCAATGGATTTTGGTCGTATTGCTGCGCAATCAGCCAAGCAGGTAATTGTTCAACAGGTACGTGACGCTGAACGCGATCGTCAATTTGATGAATATAAAGATCGTGTTGGTGAAATCATCAACGGTACTGTGAAACGTGTTGAATATGGCAATGTGATTGTTGATCTGGGCAAAGGCGAAGCCATTATTCGCCGTGATGAAACCATTCCCCGTGAAAATTTCCGCTATGGCGACCGTGTTCGCGCCTATCTTTATGATGTGCGCCGCGAACAGCGTGGCCCGCAGATTTTCTTGTCACGCACGCACCCTCAATTTATGTCCAAACTCTTTACAATGGAAGTGCCTGAAATCTATGACGGTGTAATTGAGCTTAAATCTGTTGCCCGTGACCCTGGTTCTCGTGCCAAGATTGCGGTTATCTCAAACGATTCAGCAATTGATCCGGTTGGTGCTTGTGTGGGTATGCGTGGGAGCCGTGTACAAGCCGTTGTGGGCGAGTTACAAGGTGAAAAAATCGATATCATTCCTTGGTCTCCTGAGCCTGCAAGTTTTATTGTAAATGCACTTCAGCCTGCTGAAGTTGCAAAGGTTGTTTTGGATGAAGATGCGGAGCGCATTGAAGTTGTTGTGCCAGATGATCAGCTTTCCCTTGCTATTGGTCGTCGTGGTCAAAATGTTCGCTTAGCCTCTCAACTGACAGGTTGGGATATTGATATAATGACGGAAGAAGACGAAAGTTCACGCCGTCAAACAGAATTTGAAGCAAGTGCAAATGCCTTTACTGAAGCGCTTAACGTTGATGAAATGGTTGCGCAACTCTTAGCATCAGAAGGGTTTTCTTCAGTTGAAGAAGTCGCTTATGTAGACATGCTTGAAATTGCTTCGATTGAAGGTTTTGACGATGAAACAGCAGATGAACTTCAAGCACGTGCTAAAGAGTTTATTGAAAAACAGGAAACAGCACTTGATGATGAGCGTAAAAAGCTTGGTGTTGCAGATGAACTTCGTGAAATTGATGGTTTAACCATTCCTATGCTCGTAGCACTTGGAAAGGATGATATTAAAACATTGGAAGATTTTGCTGGTTGTGCTGCTGATGATTTAATTGGCTGGGTCGAGCGCAAAGATGGTGAGACAACGCGTTTCCCTGGTGCGTTAGATGAATTTAAAATCCCGCGTGTTGATGCTGATGCAATGGTCATGCAGGCGCGTGTAAAAGCTGGTTGGGTAACAGAAGAAGAACTTGCTGCTGCCAATGCAGAGCCTGAAGCTGAAGTTGATGAAGTTGTAGAAGAGGAAACAAAGAAAACAGGGCGTATTTTCTAAACATTGAGGAAATTGCTTATTGTTGTTGGATATGAATTCGCGCACTTGCATTGTTACAAAGTCGGAAAAACCTCCTGATGAGATGATCCGTTTTGTGAAAGGTCCGGATAATCAGGTTTATCCTGATTTGAAACGAAAACTGCCAGGGCGGGGTGTTTGGGTGACAGCGCATAAACAATCAGTGGAAGTGGCAATATCAAAAAACCTCTTTGCCCGTGGTTTTAAAGATAAAGTTCAGGTAGATGAAGACCTTCCTGAATTAATTGAAAGCTTGATGCGCCAAACTGCTTTACAGGCCTTGGCTATGACAAAAAAAGCCGGGCTTGTAGCTTCGGGTCAGGCAAAAGCAGAAGCGATGATTAGAGATGGAGCTGCATTAGCCTTGCTACAGGCAAGTGATGCGGGTAGTGACGGTGTAAAAAAACTGGCTGCGGCTTTAAAAGCCCAGAAAGTTTATGAAAAACAGGAAACAAAACTGATTAATGAATTTACCAGTGATGAATTGGATAAAACATTAAACGGAACAAACACAATGTATGTAGCGTTATTAAAAGGTGGCGCTACAGAAAAATTGGTAATAATGATACATCGATTGACACATTATAAAGCTTTTAAAAGCTAAAAGTGCATCAATTAAAACAAAATACTGGATTTTATATGTTATAAGGTTCAAAAAGCCTGAAATGGCTACTGATAAGGTAAAGTATGAGCGAGAACGAAGGCGAAAGCCCCAAAGAGAAGAAAACACTCACACTGCGAGGTAGTGGTATCTCGCAAGGTACAGTGCGTCAAAACTTTTCTCATGGACGAACAAAATCTGTAGTGGTTGAAACGCGTAAGCGTAGAATCACAAAGCCAGGTGAAACACCCGCAGCACCTGCACAAGCGGCTACTCCAGCTGAAGCCAAGCCTGCTGCGACGCCAGCGCCTGTCCTACCTACGCCTAAACCCGCAGTAGAAATGCCTGTGTCCAATCTTTCCAAAAATGAAATGGAAGCACGCACACGCGCATTGGAAGAAGCAAAAGCACGCGAAGCAAGTGATCGTGAAAAAGCGGAAACTGATGAAAAACGCCGCGCAGAAGAAGATGCAAAGCGTGCAGAAAGTAAAGCAGAAGAAGCAAAGCGCAAAGCGGAAGAAGAAGAGCGTCTTGCTGCTGAACGTGCAGAAGCTGAGCGCATAGCTGCAGCAGATGCTTCTGCGATAGCAGCCAAGGCAGAAGAGGGCGCAATTACTAAACCTGCTGCCCGTGAAGAGCCAAAAGCAAAAGAATTAAAACCATTTGAGCGCAAAAAGCCGGAAGAACCAGCTAAGCCGTCTCGCACCAAGGGGAGTGATGATCGTCGCAAGACCAAGTTGACGCTAACAAATGCACTTGATGAAGACAGCGGCAAGCGCGGGCCTTCTCTTGCAGCGCTTAAGCGTCGTCAGGAAAAAGCTAAACGTCTGGCACAACAGAATTCTGGCCCGCGCGAAAAAGTTTCACGTGAAGTACAATTGCCTGAAACAATCTCGATCCAAGAACTTGCCAACAGAATGTCTGAACGTTCGGTTGAAGTGATTAAATATCTAATGCAACAAGGTCAGATGATGAAGCCTGGCGATATCATTGATGCTGATACAGCAGAACTGATAACAAGTGAATTTGGTCACACCGTAAAACGTGTGTCTGATAGTGATATTGAAGATGGTATTTTTGATAAGCCGGATGATGATAAGGATCTACAATCGCGTCCACCTGTCGTAACCATCATGGGTCACGTTGACCATGGTAAAACTTCACTACTTGATGCGCTTAGAAATGCAAACGTTGTATCAGGTGAAGCAGGCGGTATTACTCAACATATTGGTGCTTATCAAGTTGAACATGACGGCCAGTTAATTTCATTTATTGATACACCAGGCCATGAGGCGTTTACTTCCATGCGTGCACGTGGTGCGCAAATTACGGATATTGCAATTCTTGTTGTTGCAGCAGACGATAGCGTTATGCCGCAAACAATTGAATCAATTAATCATGCTAAGGCTGCCGAAGTTCCTATTATTGTTGCAATAAACAAAATGGACAGACCTGCTGCGGATGCAAACAAAGTAAAAACCGAATTGCTTCAACATGAAGTATTTGTTGAAGACATGGGCGGTGATGTTCTGGCTGTTGAGGTTTCAGCACTTAAAGGCACTAACCTTGATAAGCTTCTTGAGACCATTACCCTGCAGGCTGAATTGCTCGATTTGAAAGCCAATCCTGATCGTCCAGGTGAGGGATCTGTTATTGAAGCCAAACTTGATAAAGGGCGTGGTTCTGTAGCAACTGTGTTGATCAACCGTGGTACACTGAAAGTTGGCGATATTATTGTTGCTGGCGATGAGTGGGGCAAGGTTCGCGCAATTGTAAACGATCAGGGCCAGCAACTCAAAGAAGCTTCCCCTTCCATGCCTGTTGAAGTTTTAGGTTTGAATGGTGCACCTGCTGCAGGCGATCGCATCGGTGTAGTAGAAAATGAAGCCCGCGCACGTGAAATTTCAGAATACCGTCAACGCTTGTCACGCGAAAAAGCAGTAGCTCGTGCAGCCGGTTCTCGTGGTTCGCTTGAACAAATGATGACACAGCTTCAAACAAGTGAGTTGAGCGAAGCAGCACTTGTCTTGAAGGCGGATGTACAGGGGTCTGCTGAAGCCATTCAGCAAGCGCTTGAAAAAATGAATACAGATGAAGTTGCAGCACGTGTGGTACATTCAGGCGTTGGTGCGATTACTGAATCTGATGTAGCACTTGCGGTTGCATCTAATGCACCAATTCTGGCGTTTAATGTACGTGCGAACAAGCAGGCGCGTGATGCCGCAGAAGCTGAGGGCATTGAAATTCGTTACTACTCAATCATCTACGATCTTGTAGATGATATGAAGAATGTGATGTCTGGCCTTCTTGCTCCTGAGCGTCGTGAAACCTTCTTGGGCTACGCAGAAATTCTGGAAGTTTTCAACGTATCGAAAGTCGGCAAAGTTGCTGGTTGTCGTGTCACAGAAGGCAAGGTTGAACGTGGTAATGGTGTGCGTCTTCTTCGTGATAACATTGTTATTCACGAAGGCAGCCTTTCAACACTCAAACGCTTTAAGGATGAAGTGGCAGAAGTGCAAGGTGGTCAGGAATGCGGTATGGCATTTGAAAACTACCAGGACATGCGCCAAGGCGACGTCATTGAGTGCTTCCGAGTAGAACACATTGAGCGTTCGCTTTAAGCACTGTTTGTAATTTAAAGAGTTCTGTCCGGTCCAATTCCGGGCAGAAAGCTATAGGGAAAAATCATGTCTAAGTTTTCGGGTAAAGGCCCATCACAACGCCAACTTCGTGTGGGCGAAAATGTCCGTCATGCGTTGACGCAGGTTTTGCAACGTGGGGAAATTCAGGATGATGTTTTAACGCGTACCGTGATTTCAATTTCCGAAGTATCAATGTCACCTGATTTGAAGATTGCAAC
>CALDZF010000100.1 GCA_937944165.1 uncultured Rhizobiaceae group bacterium
ACACCATGACCACCCATCCATTTGGTAAGCGAATGGGTAATAACCGCAACACCATGATCAAACGGCTTGAATAAATATGGCGTACAGAACGTTGCATCCATCACAACTGGAATACCTGCTTTATTGGCAATTTCTACAACACGGTCAATATCCAATACATCCAGTCCTGGATTACCAATCAACTCACAGAAAATAAACTTTGTATTTTCCTGAATAGCTGCTTCCATTGCATCCAGATCACGACCATGAACAAAGCTCGTTTCAACGCCAAAACGTGGCATGGTATTTTTAAGCAGATTAATATTTGCACCATAAAGCTGAGCAGTTGAGACAATGTGATCTCCCGCACTGGCAAGCATTGTCGTCACCAGATGAAGCGCTGCCATGCCTGAGGCACAAGCAGTCGCTGCAACGCCACCTTCCATTGCTGCAACACGTTGCTCAAGTACGGCAACAGTCGGATTAGAAATACGCGTATAAAGGTGCCCGCCCTCTTCCATATTATAAAGTGCCGCCGCATGACGACTGTCTTCAAACATGTAAGACGTTGTCTGGTGGATTGGAACAGCTCGGGAGCCACCCTTCTTGTCAGGCACATGGCCAGCATGGAGCGCCATGGTTTCAAGGTCATAAAAATCAGACATAAGTGTTCCGCTTTTGCTTGAGTGTAATTTTAAAAATTATCTAACAGGTTTTAAGCAGGAATATCAAATGGAAGCTTTGAAACAATAGCAGTTAAATCACCGTCTTTTGTATCTGTTTGAATAGTAACTTTTGAACCAGGCTCACTAAAAGCAGTTTCCACCAATCCAACACCAATATTGGATTTAACACGCGGTGACCATGCAGATGCAGAAACAAAGCCGATATGACTTTCGCCATCCTTTACAGGCCACTTGTGTTGATTACCAGCGGCCAAGGCCTCACCTTCGATTTTATAGCCAACAAATTGACGTTTAATGCCATCCGCATGGATTTTCTTAAGCGCTTCCTTACCAATAAAATCATCTTCCCGGTCTAGCGAAACAAACTTGCCAAGCCCTACTTCATAAGGGTTGGTAAAATCATCCGTATCAGCACCGTAAGAGACCAAGCCACTTTCAAGACGTTCTATATAGTTAGGCGTGCCAGGCCCAATATCATATTTTTGTCCTGCTTCTTTTACGATATCCCAAAGCTCGCCACCACGCTGTCCATCCATAAGATAAAGTTCATAACCTCCTTGCTTGGACCAGCCTGAGCGTGCCACATGCAAAGGAATACCGTTCAATCGCGTCTCCTTATGTCCGAAGTATTTCAAATCACGAACCCAATCACCAAAAAGATCGCTGACAACCTCAACCGCCTTTGGCCCTTGAATGGCAAGTGGTGAAACATCGGGTTCATGGATCGAAACATCAAACCCGCGTTCCGCAGCAATCGCTCTTGAGAAAAGCAATACATCGCTGTCTGCAATTGATAGCCAGTACTCATCTTCTGCTATCGGCAAAAGCACAGGATCATTAATCAAGGTACCGCGATGGTCACATAGCGGAACATAACGCCCCTGACCGATATTAAGCGCGCCCAAGTCACGTGTAGTCAGATATCTTGCAAGCTTCTCTGCATCTGGACCTTTAAGAGACACCTGACGTTCAACCGCAACATCCCACATCGCCACACCATTTATCAGACGATCATACTCGGCAAGCGGATCACCATAACCTGTCGGCATATACATGTGGTTATAGACGGAAAACGACGTAACGCCGTCTTCAATTGTTTTGTCGAAATATGGTGATTTGCGCACACGCGCACCAATTGCAATACCTAAGCTCATAGCGATACCTCAATTACATAATAAACTTTTGAGACTGCATAGTTTGAAGTTTTTACTTTCGCGCGTCAAATTACGCTATCAAAGTCGTTTTTAACAATATGAATATTACAAGTAAAACAGCATTAAAAGGTATTTAAATTGAATAAAAATCTAGAAAAATAATTTTATTATTTGAAAGAATAAGTGTTTTTTAATATTCATATAACATAAACAATAATATAGAAGATGGACGCTCCTTCAAGTGCGGTTGGCTTGTGCCCCTGCCTATATGCAGGTCAATCGCACATTATTCTATATATTCAAGTGACCTTCACTTACGATTACTGCATTCCCTGAAATTGTAGCGCTTTTAAGCTCACCATTTTCTACAACCATCCCAAGCGTAATGCGTGACGGCCTTCCCATCTCAATGCCTTGATCAATGATAAATGTATGATCACCATCCTCAGGCGTGTCACAAGCCATAATTTGAGCAGCAAAACCGGCGACTGCGCTGCCTGTTGCGGGGTCTTCTGGAATACCCATTGCAGGTGCAAACATACGCATCTGATAATCTGCATCAGGAGCTAAGGTCTCTTTGGTATAAACCACAATCTCATCTTCCAAACCGCGCGGTACATTATGCTGGGTCAACAAGGGCGGGTTCAGCTTTATAGATTGAAGAGCCTTCAAACTCGCAAGCGGCAATGTCGGAAAAGGAACGCCTGCATTACATGGCGCGTAGGAATGTCCCTTGACGCCGATATCCGCTGGTTCAAGTCCTAATGTTTCCGCCATAAGCTGAACATCCAATTCGGCCTCTTTTCGCACTGGTAGTTTTGGAATTTTAAAACTGGCAGATTGGCCAGTTACCTTGCAAGGTACAAGACCTACATTTTCTTCCAATACCAGTTCAACCCCCTCACCTAAACCATCCAAATGACTCAATAAAACCGCAGTGCCGACTGTTGGATGTCCTGCAAATGGCAACTCACGGCCTGGTGTAAAAATACGAATTTTCGCACGATTGTTTTTGTTCTCTGGCGGCATAACGAAGACCGTCTCAGAGAGATTAAACTCACCTGCAATCTTCTGCATCATATAACTATCAAGACCATCACAATCCAAAACAACAGCCAGAGGGTTACCGCTCAAGGCCTTGTCAGTAAAAACATCAAGTGTGAAATAGCGACGTGACATAATTTTCCCCGTTCGAAATACTTACATCAATTTATTATCAACAGTTCTAGCGATCACTTTCTTGACGCTTAATCCTTGAACAATCACAGAGAAAAGCACAACAGCAAATGTAGCCGTCAGCAGCAAGGGCTTGCTCTCATTATCAGGAAGCGAGAGTACAAGTGCAACTGATATACCGCCGCGCAAACCGCCCCAAGTCAAAACCGGAATAGCCCCGCTCGTAAAGGTCCTAAATCTCGAAAGTGTTAGTATGGGCAATGCAACCGCTGCAAACCGTGCAGCAAGTACCAGTGGAATGGTAAGCACAATCAACCAACCAAAAGATGGGTCAATCGCAACAATCAGGATTTCCAAACCGATTAATAGAAACAAAACTGAATTGAGAATTTCATCAATCAAATGCCAGAATGAAAATAAGTGCTCTGCTGTCTTCTCACTCATTCCAACAACTTTACCTCGATTACCCAAGAGCAAACCGGTAACCACTACTGCAATAGGTCCTGACAGATGCAAACGAAGCGCAATTGCGTAAGTCGCAGCAACAATGCCAAGTGATATCAAAATCTCAAGCGTATATTCATCCATATGCGACATGGCTCGATAGGCAATCCAACCTGTCACCAGACCAAGAACAGCACCACCAATTGCCTCAACCACAAAAAGTTCAGCAACATGTCCAAAATCAACGCCGCCATCGCCACCACTTACCGCAATCGCAACAATAATTGTGAAGACAACAACGCCAACACCATCGTTAAACAATGACTCGCCAGCTATCTTGGCTTCAAGTTCTTGAGGAATGTTTACAGACTTTAAAAGGCTCAAGACCGCTACCGGATCGGTTGGCGAAATCAAAGCGCCAAAAACCAAAGCCCAGGCATATGGAATTTCTATATTAAAGAGCCCTGCCAAGAGCCAAAAGCCTGTACCAACAATGAAGGTAGACAGCACCACACCAAACGTTGCCATCAACAAAATTGGCCACTTTTGGTCAGACATTTTATCAAAATCCACGTGAAGTGCGCCAGCAAATAACAAAAAAGCCAACATGCCTTCCATGACCGTTGAATAAAAATCAATCTGTCCGATTACTTGTTGAAACGTATCCGTTAATCCAATCGAGGGAAAAAGTTTCTGCGCGAGCAACATGGAGAGCGATGCAAACAATGAAATCATCAGCAGGCCAATTGTATGGGGAAGCTTAAAAAACACATGATTTATCCAGCCAAAAAAGGCGGATAACGCTAAAAGCAGTGAGGCAATTTCGAAAAGGGACAGCATGTCAATCCACCGTTAGATTCGTTTCGACTCATTGAACATGGAAATGCCTGTTCATGTAACCCTCTAAAGGCTTGCAATTACCATTATTTGTGATGTTAACTCGAAAATACATACTATTGAGGATTACGATGCAGCATTTATCAAAAATTGTTTCTTATATTATAATCACTTTTGTAATTAGTTTTTTTGCGTTTAATCTGCCCCAATCGTTTGCGCAGAATGAAAATTCAAGTGTAGCACCTGCAGATTTTGAGCAACTCATAGACAGTGCCAAGGATAAGGGTCTGAACGTTATCGTTATTTCTCCAAACGCAGAAGAAAAAGTCGAAGAAACAATCCGCCCAACCCTGACAGATAATGCACTGAAAATTCGTGAAGAGCTGGACAGGATATTAAGTAAAGCACCTTCGGCTTTCTCTATTGTTGTTAAACGATTTCACAATCTAAGCCCGGACGGTACGCTGAACTGGTTATGGCGAGCAATACTCACAGCTATTGGAGCAATTCTAGTAGGGCTTGTACCAACTTATATTATACGTAAATGGAACCAGAACTACTTTAAAAGGCTACATGATATTGAGGTTAAAACACGCGCCGAAAAACTATCTTTTTTGCTGTTTAGGGCGTTCATAATATCTATCAATATAACCATCCTAACAATCATAGCAAAAGGCATTGCCATTGTTTTTGACAGTGGTCACGTACCGACCAGAACAACAACCAGCATTATCATTGAAGCCTACATCATTTATAGAGTGCTTAGGCATGTTATTTTGTTTAATCTGCTGGCACCAGATACTTCTTCTCATCGCATTATCAATTTAAGCGACGAAGCTGCTTCTATCATGCAGAAGAGCTGGAGCAAGATGGCTCTTGCAGTTATTTTAATCTGCTGGTCATTCATATGGATTTTTACCATTGGCTTAAATTCAGACACTCTCAAACTCATTGTAATGGTAAGCCTGCTAATATCAGCAATCATGTTTGGTACATTGGCATTCATTCATAGAAAATATCTTTATGATATAATTATAGGGAGTGGCGAAGCCTCCGATAAGTCTGTTTGGAGACGTCTTCTAGCTTCAAACGCACATATTATTTTGGTGACTTATCTAGCCGCAGCATGGGTCATAAGCGCATATCGTATCTTGTTGAACCTGCCTAGCCCCCTAGCAATCATTGGCGCACCCGTTGTTGCGCTTATCTTTGCGATCACAGCCTATTCAATCTTCTTGGTAGCAATAGACCGTTTTTACATTGCCAGGCAAAAGCGGTTTGAAGAACGCGTTTCTCTGGCCTACGAAAAAGCAAAACAAAAACAGGAAGAAGAAAAAGCTGCACTTGAAGCTGCTATGGCAAACCCCAATGATGACGACGACGATGATGAAACTATCATTATCAACAAGGTTATGTCTTCAAAGGAACTTGAAGCCATGCCAGTCTTTAAGCCGATATTCAAACCACTTTTAGAAAACTCTGCTGGCATATTAATTACAATTATCGCTTTTGCTTTTGTCTTGGGAAAATGGGATATAAGCGTCGGTAATAGCAGCAATCCGATAACAGAATTCCTAGACACACTTGTCATAATTTTTATCTCTTGGTTCCTGTATCGCGCAGTTGTGGTTTATATAGACAACCAACTTGCAGAACAAAATGTCGATGAAGAAGAAAGCGACGTTGGCGAAGGTGAAATGGGTGGACAAGGAACCTCGCGCATAGGAACATTATTACCACTTTTAAGAAACGTATTCATTGTTACTATAGTAATCCTATCGTTTATGATTATCCTCTCTAACGCAGGCGTTGATATTGCCCCCCTATTTGCAGGTGCTGGTGTGATTGGCCTTGCGGTGGGCTTTGGTTCTCAGGCACTTATTCGAGACATATTCTCAGGTGGATTCTTTCTATTCGATGATGCTTTCCGTAAAGGCGAATATGTCGAGCTGGGCGAGATACGTGGCACCGTTGAAAAAATTTCACTCCGTTCTTTTCAGTTGCGCCACCATAATGGCCCTCTTCACACAATTCCATTTGGTGAAATCAAACAGCTTACAAACTATTCCCGTGATTGGGTCATGATGAAACTCCCTCTTCGTCTGACCTATGATACAGACGTTGAGCGCGTGAGAAAGCTTGTTAAAAAACTTGGACAACAGCTCCTTGAACATAAGGATGTCGGGCACCTCTTCCTCCAGCCTTTAAAATCACAAGGCGTTTATAAAATGGAAGATTCAGCAATGATCATCCGTATCAAGTTCATGACCAAGCCTGGCGATCAGTTCGTAACACGCAAGGTTGTTTATGCTGCTATCCGAGATCTGTTTGAACGTGAAGACATTAAGTTTGCAAACAAGGAAGTAACCGTCCGTTTGGCAGAAGAACCAGTAGAGCCGCTAACCGAAACACAAAAACAATCCATTACCGCAGTTGCACGCTCTGTAATTGATGATGAAGAAGCAGCTGCAGCGGCACAACAACCACAGAAGAAGGATGACGGGCCTTAACCCGCCATAGTAAGGACATCTGAGTGCCAGATAGTAAAACCATCTCGATTTATGATGACCAGGTCAAAAAATATGCAGATATGGTTACATCTAATAGAGCAAGTCCCATTCTGCAAAAGTTTATGGATGCTCTTCCCCAAAAGGCATATGTCTTGGACTTGGGTTGTGGACCAGCAAACTCATCTGCGCTAATGCGCAAACATGGATTTACTACCGATCCGGTTGATGCTTCTAGCGAGATGGTAAAACATGCAAATGAGACCTATGCAATCAATGCCAGATTAGCCACATTCGACGATCTAACAGAGAAATCCAAATACGATGGTATCTGGGCAAACTTTAGCCTTCTCCACGCGCCAAAGGAGGATTTTCCAAAATACCTAAAAGCAATTCATAAAGCACTTAAAACAGATGGTGTTTTCCATATAGGCATGAAACTTGGCTCTGACATGAAGCGGGACGCCATTGGACGCATGTACAGTTACTATACCGATAAAGAATTGACGAGCCATCTGGAAACAACTGGCTTTAAGGTGCTCCATAAAACATATGGCGAAGAACCGGGGCTATCAGGTGAAATAGCACCCTGGATTACTATTCTATCTAAAAGATAATGCTGACAACCTATATAGTCAGCTCAACCACAACTGGACAATGATCTGAAGACTTTGGCCTGTCCCAGCCAGTACGTGGATAGCGCTTAACTGCTTGCTCATTTGGAAATGGCGTTCGGTGCGGCTGACCATTTCGAATAATTTCAGGAATTGCACTTGGATTTTTATCAACCAAAGCGGGAGAAGCCAGAATATAATCCAACTGACAAAGGTGTTGCTCCTGCGTTCCCCGCGAGTGGTAGAGCGTCCATTGATCTATCAATTCTCTGCGCTCAACCAAGTTGGTTGAAAAATCATCTGCAATTAACGGATCAAAGCCAGACTTCTCTTCGATTTGATTTTTAAATTCAAAACCTGAATGGCGATCACCTTCAACAATCACACGCGATCTATAGTCGTTCATATCACCACAAATAACAAAACGCTTATTGGCTGTCTTACCCTTGCCAAAGCGTTTCTCAATAATCTTGCGAACAGCTTTCGCTTCCGCGTCACGAATGGGCATGGTCCAGGTACGCCCATCAACATCTTGAGACTTACTGCCACCCATGGATTTAAAATGAACCGTATAAATCGTCAGTGGCCGCCCACCAATTTTCACATCAATTTCCAGACAATCACGCCTGAAAATCTTCTCATTTGGTTCATTACCTGTCCGCGCTAAAGCCTTGTTATGAATCCCCAATTCCTGATATGTCAGATGCGCGTGGCTCTTCATGGAGACAAATTCTATTTTCTCACCAGTAGCCGTCTCATCACGCATCATGACGCAAACATCAATGCCACGTGTATCATTACCTTCAACCAGATATTTATGGCGATAACCCTGCCCTGCCATTTTGAAAAGATAACCATATTCAAATGCTTTAAGCGCTTCGATATTCTCAACCTCTTGCATACAAACAATATCGGCTCGACAATCAGACACTGCGAGTGCCGTTAATTGCATCGTATCATCTGTATGAGCAACTACTCTTGCTTGTTCTAAAGCCTGAAAATGTTGTTCGTCTTTTACATCCAACATCTGCAATGTACGGTCACGGCGAAGCTCATTTCGCCAGCCAGAAAAATCAAACCTCTGCATCAGGTTTTCAGCGTTAAAAGTGGCAATGCGCAAGGTCATGAGATTCCATACAATAGTGTAAAGTTTAACCCTATCACAATTTAATTAGGTTCAAAGCACTGAGTTGGTTTATGAATTAAGAAGTGAAACACCTATTTTCTGATCTGTACGCCAAATCACCTTGACCTGCATAGAACTTCCTAGACCACCCATTCTTAATTTGAATTCATTCGGAATTCCCAAAGTGCTTTCACATTCAAGTAAAGCGCCATTCTCATGCTGATTTTTCACCTTGCAAGCAAAGCTTGAATAGCCATTATTGAATAAAATTGAGCCACTTTTTAAAACACGCTGCCTGTGTAACTCTCGCTTTTCCTGTGCTTGCCTAAGCAAGATGTTATAGTTTTTGTCCGTACTTTCCATCATTCAAGCCTTATTAAAATATGCCTTAAACGTGATGTGCAAATATCATGCCAAAAGCGAAAAAGGCCACACAAAGCGTAGCCTTTTTAGTTCTGCAGCATGAATACTGATTAATTCTTGTCTTTATAACCAACTTGTTAGCTGCGATCCGTCCGCCTGCCCGCAACGAAGTGAGGACAAGCAAACAAAGATGCGACTTGGATTAATTTTTGTCTTTATCAACCAACTGATTGGCAGCGATCCAAGGCATCATTTCACGAAGTTTTGCGCCAACTGCCTCGATTTGGTGTGCGTCGTTGTTACGACGGATCGCTTTAAAGCGTGCTGCACCTGAGTGATATTCCTGCATCCATTCAGATGTGAACTTGCCTGATTG
>CALDZF010000101.1 GCA_937944165.1 uncultured Rhizobiaceae group bacterium
GACATTACCCAAAACAGGGGAAAGATTGTTCTCAGTAATCACGTCCATCGTGTCGGCAAAAATACCGTTCAAAATGAAAATTCTTGCGTCTGGTGCAACTGTTCTGACGCGTTCACCTTCTTCTGCCATGGCAACGAAAAAAGTTTTACAGCCCGCATTCGTAAGTGCAGTTGCAACAGGCTCAATGCCAAGGCCATAGGCGTCAGCCTTGATAACAGCAGAACATTCTGCATTGCCAGATTTTTCTTTTAGAAAAAGCCAATTTTGGACAAGGGCATTCAGGTCAATTGTGAGGCGGGGAGCGGTGGACATTGGGGTACTCTATATTTACTCCATACGCTCTGGCAGGTAATCTTCTTCTGCTATGTCTGAGAACCTTGTGAACTCGCCCTGGAAGCCTAGCTGTGCTGTGCCTGTTGGGCCGTGACGTTGTTTGGCGATGATGACTTCGGCTCGTCCTCTGGCGCGTTGAAGTTTTTCTTGCCATTTTACGTGTTCTTCCGTGCCTTCTTCGGGTTCGCCGTTTTGAAGATAATATTCTTCACGATACACAAACAGTACCACATCCGCGTCCTGCTCGATGGAACCTGATTCACGAAGGTCAGAGAGTTGCGGGCGTTTGTCCTCACGGTTTTCAACCTGACGAGAAAGCTGGGAGAGGGCGATGATGGGGGTGCCAAGTTCTTTTGCAAGTGCCTTAAGGCCTGTGGTAATTTCGGTTACTTCTTGCACACGGTTGCCTGCGTGTTTGCCTGAACCCTGCATCAATTGGATATAGTCGATGATTAAAACATCAAGTCCTTTTTGGCGTTTGAGACGTCTGGCACGCGCGGCTAATTGGGCAATCGATATGCCACCTGTTTCATCAATGTATAAAGGCGTCTTGGAAAGTTCATTAGCGCATATCGTAAGTTTGGCAAAGTCGGCTTCCGTAATCTCACCACGACGGATTTTGCTTGATGAAACCTCGGCTTGCTCTGAAATAATACGAGTAGCCAACTGCTCTGATGACATCTCTAATGAGAAGAAACCAACAACACCACCATCTAAAGCAGAAGGCGAGCCATCTGGTTCAACATCACCTTTATAATTGTTGGCAATATTAAAAGCGATGTTTGTGGCAAGTGAGGTTTTACCCATGCCAGGTCGCCCGGCTAATACTATGAGATCTGATGGTTGTAATCCGCCCATTCTGGCATCCAAAGCGCCAATGTCTGTTGCCACACCTGATAGACCGCCATCGCGTTGATAAGCTGCTGCTGCCATATCAAGGGCAATATTCATCGCATTGCCAAATGTATTAAAACCTGTGTCGCTACCGCCTTTTTCTGCCAAATCAAAAAGCCTGCGTTCTGCATCTTCAATTTGGTCTGAAGGCGAGTTTTCTATCGGCGCATCATAGGCGATGTTCACCATGTCTTCACCAATAGTAATCAGATTGCGGCGGGTTGCTAAATCATAGATTGAACGACCATAATCTTCAGCATTGATAATAGTCGTGGCTTCTGCTGCCAAACGCGCTAAATATTGCGCAATTGTCATGTCGCCAACTTTTTCATCTTGAGGCAGGAATGTTTTAATTGTAACAGGATTAGCGGTTTTGTTTGCGCGGATCATTTCTTCTGCAACACGGTAAATCTCACCATGGATGGGTTCGTTGAAATGATCGTGTTTTAAAAAGTCAGAGACGCGGTAATAGGCATCATTATTTACCAGAACTGCGCCCAGAAGTGCCTGTTCGACTTCTATGTTATGAGGTGCGGTGCGATAACTTGTTTCTTGATCATTCCCTATCCTTGGTATCGCATCCGTCATTTTATAGTGTCCCGCATAGCCAGTTGATTTATAAAACTTGTACGCAGAAATCATGTAAATTCAATTAGATTTCTGAGCCAGGTTTTGAAATGTTTTGTTGTTACCGTTACCCTCATTATTCACAGGGTGAGATAAATATTTTTCTACTAATTGACATAGTATATGCGATTCTTTGCCAGTAATCTTGGCATAAAAAAAGCGCAGGAATTTATCCCTGCGCTTTATGATTCTTGATTTGTTTTAAGAAAAAGCTACGCGTTGTTTTCTTCTTCACTTGTTTCTTCAGAAACAGCTTCTGTGTCTTCATCGCTTTCAAATACTTCTGACAGATCAACATCATCACCTTCGTAATCAACTGCCTGATGTTCAAACTGTTCATCGCGACCTGTAAGATCCTCACCAGCTGCTTGACGCTCAGCTTCATCTTCTGAGCGTGCAACGTTTACAGAAATTGTTGCGTCAACCTCAGGGTGAAGGATGATCGAAAGCTCATGCAAACCAATCACCTTGATTGGTGTTGGCATATTGACCTGATTGCGTGAAACTTTAAAACCGTTTTCATCCAATGCAGCTGCAATATCACGGGTTGAAACAGAACCGTAAAGTTGGCCTGTTTGACCAGCTGAACGGATGAGCATGTAAGTATTGCCGTCAAGGTTGTCTTTGATTTTAACAGCGTCTGCTTTGCGCTCATCATTGCGTTTTTCAAGGTCTGCACGTTGTGCTTCAAATTGTGCTCTGTTTGCAGCATTGGCACGAAGTGCCTTGCCTTGAGGCAAAAGAAAATTACGTGCGTAGCCTGTTTTAACAGTAACTTCGTCGCCCATTTGACCTATTTTGGCGATGCGTTCCAATAGAATTACTTGCATTTGCTTATTCCTTTCAAGAAAAATTCTAGCCCGCGTTTGGCGGGATATTTGTTTGATTGTTTGATTGGTTTATAACCTTAATTATTCCAATTACGGAAAGCAGATGGAATAGCGGGTAGGTGATTAGTATGAGTATATATGTTAGCGTCAGCAGTACGCCACCGGCTGAGTTATTGCGTAGTTTCAAGTGTAGAATGGATAACCCGATTAATGTAAATGCTGTCACAAATGTGCCAGCGATTATCATCGATATAATCTGAATCATGCCACTTAACATTAAGGTTGCAACCAGGCTTGCCAGCATGATTGCCATGGCGGTTTTTGGCAGGCTTATGGTTTTGGCAATGTCATCTTTTGGACGTGGCATCATATTGGATGCACGGCATATGGAGGCTGCTACATGAATATTGGCAACATGGATAATTAGCCAGAAACTGCCCATTACAAATGGTAGAATTTTTATGCTTAATTGTATAAAACTATCCAACTCTTCTTTACTCATGGGTGCTGGGCGTGTGCTTGCTTCAAACGCTTTTTCCATTGCTGCTGTTAATTCCTGGGCAAGACCTTGTGTATTAAAGCCTGACATGATGGCAAGCGCACTAATACCAAGGCTTAGCACTATGGATAAATTAAAAAACAGCTTTGAAAGTGGGTACCATTCCATTTCGCCGTTGGTTTCTTGTGCCAAATTTGCCTGATTGGCAATAATGGAAGCTGGAATGGTGAAGGCAAACCCCAGACCGATGGCAACATGCGGACTAATTGCTGTTGCGGCAATCATAATTGCCAAAATGGATGATCCAACACCCACTGCTGTACCTTGTGAAAGTGTTGCCAGATATATAGGAAGGGGAGCAATCAAAATTAGAAAAGACGCGCCAGCTCCCACGCCAAATGAGGCCATAACACAAAGTGCAGAGGCAAGTCCTGCAGCAATTGATATGATAATAGCTTTTATGGTCATTTCGCTGTCCTGTTTCAAGGCGTTTGCCAAACAGTTAGAGGCTTTATTACCCCAACTTAGTTTCAACTTTATTTGGAACTTACTCTTGTCCGAAAACCGGTTCCCACTTCTCGGGAGTAAGTTACCGTGCTCGCTCATAATTACCAATTTGGCGGGCACTAAAACTGAGGGGAGGCGAACCACCCCTCATAAATTCATATTAGCCAATCACGTATGGCAATAGGCCAAGAAAACGTGAACGTTTAATTGCTTGTGCAAGCTCGCGTTGTTTCTTTTGGCTCACTGATGTGATGCGTGAAGGAACAATTTTACCACGCTCAGAAATATAACGTTGTAAAAGTTTTGTATCTTTATAATCGATCTTGGGAGCATTAGGGCCAGAAAACGGGCAAGACTTCTTGCGACGGTTAAATGGGCGACGCCCGCCTGATGTTGATGCGATAGCCATGATTATTCTCCTTCACTTGCAGGTGCTGCTTCTGGAGCAGGTGCGTCACGACGTGGACGGTCTTCGCGGTCATTGCGGCGAGGGCGGTCATCACGGTCAGATTTTTTCATCATTGCTGATGGGCCTTCTTCGTGTTCTTCAACACGAATGGTCATGGTGCGAAGAATGTCTTCGTTGATGCGCATTTGACGTTCCATCTCTGCAAGTGCAGCTGCGGGTGCGTCTACATTCATGTGAATATAATGGCATTTACGATTTTTCTGAATGCGGTAAGCTGCGGTGCGAAGACCCCAGTTTTCTATCTTGCCGACAGAGCCGCCGTTTTCTTCCAAAACAGCCTTATACTGCTCCGCAAGTGCTTCAGCCTGTTGGCTGGAAATATCCTGGCGCGCCAGGAAAGTATGTTCATATAGTGCCATTTAAGATGACCCTTTCCTTTTTTGTTGGTAGTATATCCTCATCCGAAAACTACTTTGTACTTTTCGGTAATAAACTGCCTTGCTTCTTCAAACCAATCACGCAAAGCCTTCACGCCGCCTTTTCGTTAGCTCGCAAGAGCCGATAGGAAAGGCATTTTGACGGTCGAGAGCGGAGACACGGAAGGACGGGAAATCTTCAAATCCCTCTTGTGTTTTTCTTGCAAAAAGACACAAGCCATCGTTCAGCCACCAGCAATTCGGTCTGAATGGGTGGGTTATAGCTGAAATGGGTTGGAATGCAAGGGGATTGTTGAGTTAAGGTCCAAATCAAACGGTAATGGCAGCAGTAATGAGAGTGGCACGGCGCAAGCACAGCAGATAGACCCTGAGATGCTGGCAAAGATTTCTGCCATTCGCACCAAGCTGCATGAAACCTTTGGCCAGGTCGCCATGGCGATGATGGCTATTCCGCGCTATAAGCATCAGTCCGTGGCTGATTTGAGCTCAATCTTGTTAGACCCGCTTATACGTGACCGTGTTGCTATCGCCAGCTCGCCAGCAGAAGAAGGTAACCCCCAGGGTAATCTGTCAGGCATTGCGATTTGGGGTAAAGCATATTCCCGAAAAGTGTTTGCGGTTTTCGGACGAGAATATGCTTAAAACAAATAAATTAGTATCTGAAGAAGTTGATGCCAAAATCCGTGAGCAGATCAAATCTGGTACATTTCCGATCAAGCTAAAGGCCGATGATTGGAACTCAGGCAATATCAACTGGCTGTTGGATATCATCGCACCAAACCAGAAGCTCACCACTTCCGTGATTGCAAACTTTAAGCAGGTTATAAAAGAGGGCGATATCCGCATGCACCCGCTGATCAGCCGATTGGTAGACCCGGAAGCCCTAAAGAAAATGGGCGCGACACCAGTGGAGGCACCTGATCAAAATTAGATCAGGCTACATTTAGTAAAACCCTATTTAAAATCACCGTGACAAGCTCAGAATATAACTTTGAGCTTGTCGTGCGAATAAACCCGTTAAATTTTTAACTGGAAAAGCGTTTAATTCCATAAACGGTTGCTCATTACATCTCACCATCATCAACTGGTGTAGCCTTTTCAAATCAGGCAGTCTCCGATCATATGCAATCGTTTGGGATGGATGTGATCCCGATCCTGGGTGAGAGTTTTGGTTATGATTTAGGATTAATTCTTGAGCATCAAGCTGACAGTGAAACTGTTGAGTTTGCTGATTTGGTAGAAGAAATCAAAACCTGTTTGCATCATTTGGGTTGGTCTTATGATGGTTCTGTGATTGAAGAATATGATCCGTTTGATGATGTTGGTGAAGATATAATCATTCACTGATTTTTTGAGACATGATTTTTGCACTCTCAAACAACGAAAAATCTCAATAATTCCAATATCTATAGTTAATTTCAGTCGAAATAAGTACAGCTAAACCGGCATTAGGAATACTTCTGTGATTGTGATCGATTTAACGTAATTGCTTGTTTACATTTGGTTAACTTTTAGGTTCACTACTCTGTGAGCGGTTTGTGATCGGGAATCACGGTTGCGTTTGGGGAATGGGGGAAGAGTGAAAAACTTTCATAAATTTAAATCATGTTTTTTAGTTGTGCTGGTTTTGTTTATTAGTGGGTGCTTTTCAGATGATACAGTTACTCGCAATATTCGAGTAATTGCTCAAGCTGAAGTTGACGGCAAAATTGTTGAAGGTTCTGCCGTTATGTCCTTGCGCTGGGAAAAAAGACATGACAATGGAGTTCAAAGAAAATCAAAAACAGAGGCGGTCATTCTGGAATTGAATGATAAGGATACCGTTTATGTGTTGGATGCCAATATATATCCTGACGGGGAGTCGAATGCATCATATTGGTCAGGATACGTAGGAAGCGCATTGATAGGGATCAAGCGCTCTTTGAATCCGGGTGATTTCGATTTGATTGAAAACGCTTCTGGTCGTTTCCCGGTTTTAGCTTCACGCAGCAGAACCAAAACCATGCCAGTGATGGTCTCCTTTGAAGATGAGAGTAAAAGGGAAACCATGTTCCATGTGACACCAGAGAACTTTTCACGAAAGTTTGGCACAAATACCAAGTTCATTAGCATTTGGTTTGAGTTTACGGATGATCCCATAACTGAAGCAATTGAAGCGCGATTGCCATTAATGTTTCAAAAAAAGGTAAATGAAAGCTACCGTCAAAAGTATCTCAAGAGAGATAAAGATGGAAAGCGCATAAGAATAAACAAAAACGAATTTCCGCCGAAATTCGGCAAGATCGTTTTCAAGAAGATGGATTTTAATTAATGAATGATCCTAAAACAGACTTTCTATATGCGTTATTAGCGCTTGATTCTTATAATCGCCACGAAAGAGATGATCTTAGAAACTTATCTGACTTAAACGGTAGGGAGTTAAGTGCTCAAATTGGCATTGTTAAGTTCGAAGAGTCATCTGATGATTTGGAGAATAAAGGGGAAGATGTATTACAAGGCTCTCAGGCTTCAGGTTTCAGCGCATCACACTATACGTTAAAAGACCAAACTACGTTAAAAGACCAAACTATTATCGCCTATCGTGGTACTGATTTTCCGAGTGAACTTTCTATTGGTGCTGTGTCTGAGTTTCTGAGTGATGTGGCTACTTCGACGCTAGGCTCCGGGTATGTTTGCTTGAAAATAGATGAGGGTGGATGAGTAGTTTAGTGTATTTAGTAAATTGTCACCGTAATTGCATTGGTAACATCAAAAATTTCAACTTTTAGTGGTCTTGTTGGGGGGTAGTAATAAATTGGATTTAAATAAAAAACATTTTATTTATTTAAAAACTAATGTTGGTATTTTAATATTGGTAATATACATATCTATATTCATAATATTTTCTATGTTATTTAATTTCTTATTTTTTGATTTGAAATATTTACCGCTATCAATGATATCTAGTTTAATTATCGCAATTTTGTTTTATGTGGGTACGTCCTTTTTTATGAGTGATAAGTTCTTTGATACTCTGTCAGAATCAATAAAAATAAATAATTTTATTATTATTACACTTAAAGATGGTGGTTACAGAAGTGTTAAAAGGGTAACCCAAGTAAATACTATTGAATTAAATATTCATAATCATAAAAAATTTAAATTAGAAGTTTTTGCTAAGTTGCCTTTTCCATTGGATGTCAGGTCATCCGATTATCTGGTTTTCATACAATTATTAAATTCAAATAGAATATTAGCGTTTGATAAATTTTGGCTAGAAATTATTGCTGACAAACTTACGAAATCACAGCTTGATATGATCAATAATAGTAAGAATAAAAGCTTTTATGGTTTGAATGCGAAGCTAAGAAAAGCTTAAGGAGTGCTTTACGGTGACAGCGACTGTCTTGATTTATGTTACGACATTTGTTTGTTTTGGTCACGGTATGGTTCTCCTGTTTTGCACATTTGGTTTAGGGTTATGAGCATTTTTCGCATGATTGCGACGAGAAGAAGTTTCTTTGGTTTTCCTTGCTTGAGTTTGCGTGTGTAGTAGGTTTTCATGGTGTTGTTAAAGCGGCTTGCGACTACAGCGGCCATGTAGAGTTGTGAGCGAAGCCATGCTCGTCCGCCCATGATGCGGCGCTGGCCT
>CALDZF010000102.1 GCA_937944165.1 uncultured Rhizobiaceae group bacterium
CTGACCCGATAACCAATGGCATGGGCCGCGTCAAAATCGGCGATACAACATGGCGCGTCAAAGGCGGTGACGCAAAAGCAGGTGCTAAGGTGACTGTAGTGGATTACGATGCAGGAACGCTGATTGTCGAAGCTACCTGATCTGAAATTTAAAGTGTAGGGCTTTCTATGCTCGACACTTTTCAAATGTCGATTGGCTGGAATGCGGACAAAGTTTCCAATAGATTGTTGTTTACTATTCAAATAACGACTTCTTTTGATCTGCAATTTTCTTAAAATTCGTAATCATTGGTATTCTGTGACACTAGAGAGTGAAAATAAACTTATCTGGGTTTTGGATTGGCCAACCGTCTTTGTCCTCAAGCGGCTTATTTTGAAAATGTACGATTTCTGGAAAATGAGCTCGTATCATTTCGAGCGCCTCTTCCTCAGAGTTTGGGTTAGGAGAAACGTTATCCCTCATTAAAGATATTTCAGTACAAGGAAGCTTTATATTTCCTGCAATTTTAACATCTGGACATGGATCGCCATCCAATCCAGGAAAGTCAAACAAAGCTGAAAATGAAATATCAAAAGTGCTGAAATCTCTCTCTATCGCGAGAGATATACTCCATGATTTGGCTAGGATGTGCTCAGCGAGATACCACGTGCACTCTATACCTAATCCTTTGCGATCAGACGATTCAATTTTCTGCTGTCGATCGGTTACTGTCAACCATTCGAATGCTATAGAAGATTCCCATTTATCATCAAGATATTCGATTTCATGCAGGTTGACATAAACCGACCAATATAGATTGCGTGAAACACCAACATTCGGGTTCTCGAATAAAAACCCGGAAACTTCGCCAGAACCATTTGCCTCCAATATTTTATTTCCAAGAGGGTGATTACTCACTCTTGTGTTCTTGAGAAAAGAAAATAGCTTCATAACAGGATGCCGAGTTGATTGATCTTACTTAAAAAATATCATTATCAAATTTTTTTGTCAGTATCCAGAGGCGCGAATATGCGACATCAATATAATTGCAAAAAGGGCTCTTAGCAGACATTTAACTATTGTAACCATTACCACCTAAGCAACACCAATACGCAACAGATCGTGCAGATGAATAATGCCTTCAGGCTTACCGTCTGTATCGGTCACAATTAAAGCGGAAATGTTGAAACTATTCAGCGTTGCCATGGCTGAGGTTACGAGCGCTGAACCATTAATGGTTTTAGGATCACGTGTCATCAAATCATTTACGGATAGGCTTTGAAGATCCTTATCAAGGTTACGCGCTAAATCACCATCTGTTAAAATACCTATAAGCTTACCCGTAGCATCCGTTACCCCGACACAACCCATCCGTTTATTCGAAAGCATCATAACCGCTTCACTCATCGGCGTGTTTTCAGCAACTAGCGGAATAGAATCCCCTGTATGCATGACTTCTGAAACACTCATAAGTTTTGAGCCAAGTGAGCCACCTGGATGATAAATACCAAAATCATCGGCTGAAAACCCACGGCTTTCCAAAAGCGCAACAGCAAGCGCATCACCGATTGCCATTTGCATGGTTGTGGATGTGGTCGGCGCAAGACCATTAGGACAAGCCTCTTCAACCGTAGGCAATTCCAAACATACAGTTGCTTCTTTACCCAAAGCAGAATTTTTATTCTTCGTTATGGCAATTAGGGGTATTGAAAAACGACTTGAATACGCGATGACACCTTTGAGTTCTGCTGTCTCACCCGACCATGATAGAGCGATGATCGCATCATCGCGTGCAATCATGCCCAGGTCTCCATGATTTGCCTCAGATGGATGAACAAAAAATGCGGGCGTTCCGGTCGATGCCAATGTTGCAGCAATCTTCGTACCAATGTGTCCGCTTTTACCAACACCCGTTACGATAACACGCCCACCAATATCTCGCATGATATCACACGCGGCTTCAAAAGCTTCACCCATATCATTTGAAAGCGCATCAGATACAGCTTCAAGCCCTTTACGTTCAAAGGCAATCGTGCGCAAAGCAGATTCAATATTAGTAGGTTTTGACATCCATTATTCTCAATTCATCACGCTGCAATCATCGCAAATTAAACCATTCATTAACCGTAAATGTTTACAGTTTAAAAAGATTTCAAACATCCTTTCGGCATCATTAAAGGACAATGGCCTAAATGTCCAAACCGAACAAATACCTTTACAAATTTATTGTGGGTAGTCTTTTGGCAACGGCTATCGCGATGCCTAGTCTTGCACAAACGGCAAATCAGGATGCTACTTCTATATTTTCTAATACAATAGGTCAGTCAGATTTACGGTTACGGAATATTGACGACCTTTCAACAGCACAATCACAGCGAGATCAATTACTAGGAACTCCACAACCTGCAGATCAGACTGATCAAAATACTCAAAACAATCAGCCTCAACAACCCGTTGTATTGCCTTCAACACAAGTTCGAGCCACGCCTGTAACGCCTGCTACTCCAGTTATAAATCCTAATGATATAAACCAATCTCCTCTTGGCAATCCGGCAGCGACACCAGTTCAAACAGGCATACCACAGATCCCTGAGACAGACCCGTTTGCTCCCACAGGTTTTAGACTTGGCACCTATGATGTAAACGTTTCACTCGAACAAGCCTTTGGTTACTCTGACAACGTATCTGAACAGGTTGGCGGTTCTGGTGGCGGATTTTCTGAAACAACGATAGATGCTGACATTACATCCAACTGGTCAAGGCATCAATGGCAGACAAACATCAACGGAAGTTACCGCAAACCATTTGATGACGAAGAAATTGAGCAACCACAATTACAAGTCGATACTGCCTTAAGGCTAGACCTGATTGATGGGTATACGCTTACAACGAGTGGATTTTATAACATTTCAACGCAAGGTTTCACAAGTAGCACTTTGGCTCCTGGAGCGGTAGACAATCCAATCCAAGAAAACTGGGGTGGTGGCGTCGAATTACAAAGAACTGACCGCAAACTTCAACTTACATTACGAGGTGACGTCGACCGCGATGAATTCCAACCCTCAGAACTTGGCGGCGGCATTATCCAAAACGAAGGTGACCGTAATAACAATGAATACCGCATAACTGCACGTGTTGGTTATGAAATTTCCCCTGCCCTTACGCCTTACATTGAAGGCGCTTATGCAATTCGCGATTTCGACCAAGAACTTGATCGCAATGGCAACCAACGTGATAGCGATATATTTGACATACGAGGCGGTCTTGAAATTGATCTGGGTGAAAAACTAACCGGTGAAATCGCTATTGGTTATGTAAATGAAAGCTTTGACGACCCTGCCCTTGAAGACCTTGACGCATTTACTGTCAACGGCCAGATAAATTATTCACCACAACGCGACACACAAATTGGCTTAACATTAGGCACACAAACCAACGACTCCATTATAACTGATGACAACGGTTCAATAATTTATAACGCAAGAATAGACGTAGACCGCCAAATAAATCAGCGGTTTTCTGTTAATGCCTTTGCAGACGGACAAATTGAAACAAATGATGATAACAACACTACATTACAAGCAGGTATTGGGACACAATACTGGGTAAATCGTTTTATGGCGATTACATCACAAGTTGACTACTTGCGGTTTTCGACAGATGCA
>CALDZF010000103.1 GCA_937944165.1 uncultured Rhizobiaceae group bacterium
GCATCATCAAACCAAACCCGCTATTAAAGAACTCCGTTTCGAAAGTTCTAAAAACCAACGAAGATAGTGTTTTAAATAAAGTCAAAAAACGCTCAAAAATGAAGACGCAAGCGAAACTGGATGAAGTTAAAGTTACCGAAACAGTCGAGGCAACGGACGATCTGGAAGATGAACTAGAAGTAGAAGTTGAACTGCTGGATGAGATTGATGATGATGTTGATCTGGAATGTGTTGGTGAGGATGGACCATTAGAAGTGGAAGCTGAAATTCAAAAAACAATTCAAAGCGAATAGTTTTACCAAATGACAGCTATGTGCCAGAAGTGACCATATTTTGAAAACATATGAACGACTGCTTTTAACCCGCTCAATCTATCAATTATCACTGATAGGTAGACAACATTGCCATTTGACCTGTAGATAAAAGAATTAATAATCTTGAGTCTATAAAATGACAGACCTTTGGAAAAAATTGCAAGGACTAGGCGACAAAGCCTATAATATAGCTGATGAAGTCTCTAATTCTGATGAAGTAAATACTATCAGAACAAAGGCTAATCAAACGTATGAAATAATAGGTGAAAAGACCACTGACCTTATCACAAGAGCAACCAATCCTAAGCAAAAAACTGAATATGGTAAAGTTGCTAAAGCTTGTGAGGATGTAAATGATGCATTACTTCAAGAGCAAGGCGGGACATCAGCAAAAATTACTAATGTTGTCGCAGGTAAATTAGGTGCAATTGGAACATCTGCAGGAGTTTTTGGTGTTGCTGCAACTGTCGGTACTGCAAGCACAGGAACTGCAATTGGAGCCCTATCGGGTGCTGCTACAACGAGTGCAACTTTAGCTTGGGTTGGTGGTAGCGTAGTAATAGGAACAGCGATTGTTGGAGCATTAGCAGTAGCAGGTGGAGTAGGTTTTGCAGCTGGTGCTGCATGGTTTTTACAAAAATATTGGCGAGGAAAGAAACGCCTTCAAAGTGAACTTAGTGATCGAGAACAAAAAATTTCTGAAGTTACTTGCAAACTTGCAATTGCTTGCAAACGCATGGATTCAGAGGGTAGCGAGCCAGACCCTAAGATAGCTAAAGTCATCTTTGAAGAAACGCTCTTGCCACTATGCAAAGAACTCATGGAACAAGAAGAGTTAATTTCTGAATGGCCTCAAGGGGCAAAGATAAAATTGATAAGTGCTGTTAGTAACCTAAATGACGTAGCAATGAGATTGCAGTACGCTGGTCGGAAGAGCCCAACAATCTCAATTTCTATATTTGCTACTGTGATTACACAACTAATGCAGGGAGATTTAGCTGACTTAACAGATAATCAAGAGTTGGTTTTAGAAGCTTTAAGGCGCTCACGGAATGATTTAGCAGAAGCATCTGATAAGGAATTGATAGCTTATGTAAATGGCTTATCTGATATACAATTGGATGGCGTGATTAATAACGTTAAAGGGATATACCATGAGTTAATATTCGTTGCTGCAGAAAACTCTAATGGCGATATTTATTCGGCAAGTTTATTTGAAGCAACTAATTATCCCGGAGCAGATGTAATTCTAACCAATGAACTAACGGGAGAAAGCCAATCTATTCAATTGAAAGCAACGCAATATAAGTCTTACATCCAAGAGCATCAAGAACGTTATTCTGAGTTCCAAGTATTTGCCACAGAAGAAGTCGCTGGAGGTGATATTAGTAGCTCGGGCTTCACAAATGAGCAAACAACAGAAGATACTGAAATCGCAATTGATACACTACGTAATAGTGACGGTGTAATTGATGATGCTATGGCAACATCAGCCATTATCGCACTCGCTTATCATTTGGGGCGGGTTATAAAGTCGAAAGATATTTCCAAAGTAGAGGCACAGAAAGTAACAGTCGAAATTGCTAAAACAGTTTTTTTCTCAGGGCTAGCTGCATGGGTTATTCAGTAAATTTAAAAAATTTAAGTAGAGCTACGACTTCTCCATTTAGCTGCCGTTCAATAGTGAATTTGAAATGGTAACTATGGGTCATAAACAGCTATTAACCTTACCACTGCCCAATCAGTATCCCAGCCCCCAAGACCAACACCCCACCGAGCATAATTTGAACCACTGCTTTCAGCCATGGTGTTTCCATATATTTGTTTTGTATCCAGGTAATCACAAATAGTTCCACAAACACAATCGCAAAGGCGACGTAGGTTGCGATCCAGAAGTCGGGGATTAAGTATGGTAGTGCGTGGCCTAACCCACCTATTGTGGTCATGATGCCGGTTGCAAGGCCTCGTTTTATGGGGGAGCCACGGCCTGAAATCACGCCATCGTCAGAGGCAACTTCCGTAAAGCCCATGGAGATACCCGCGCCGATGGAAGCGGCTAGCCCCACGAGGAGCGTCGTCCATGTATCTTGTGTTGCAAAAGCGGTGGCAAAGATTGGCGCAAGTGTTGAGATTGAACCGTCAATTAATCCGGCCAAACCCGGTTGAACATAAGTCAGCACGAATTGCTTATGTTCGTTTGCGGCTTCTTCGTCTTTAATATCTTGCGGCACATTCGTTGCTTCCGCATCTTGAGCGGCGGCCATATGGCCAGCTTCTGCAGCAGCCAAGTCACCCAGCAGTTTGCGAATGGAGGCGTCTGTGGTTTGTTTCACGGCTGCATTATAAAACCTGAAAGCCTGTGCTTCCATTTCTGCTGCCTGTCCCCGCACTTCTTCAACGCCAAAGGGTTTTACCAGCCAGTCAGGTTTGCGATTATAAAACCCTGATACATACTCGCGGCGGATCAATGGAATGACCTCACCAAACTTTTCCCGGTGCAGTTCAATCAGCCATTGACGGTGTTGGTTTTCCTCGAGAACCATTTCATCAAACAGTTTTGCGCTGTCAGGAAAATCTTCGCGCAGACCTTCCGCATAACTTGCATAGATGCGCGCATCATCTTCTTCTGATGAAATCGCAAGCGCCAGTATTTCCTGTTCGCTAAGAGATTTAAAAGAACGTTTTCCAGTGGGTAAAAATCTTGAAATCATATTATTTTCTTTATTAGAATAATTCTAAACTAGATATAGCGTTAATTGAGTAAAAATCCAACCCTGTTTGCGCTGCCAACACTCCATAATTTATCCATCAACTTATTCATGTTCTGAGCTTAGTTTATAAAGAAAAACCTTAACTTCCAACCAGCCTTTTCAATAAAAAAGTATTTGGCAGTTGAACCTCAAAACAATAAAGTTTATGTGATTGAAAAATATTTTATTCTTATTTATCAAGTATTTAGATATTACTTTACGTAAGGTTTTGCCTTTTCTAAGTAGCTATTGCGCATATCATGCATCGAATATGATTAATATATATTACCTAACGTAATAAAGTGATATTTAACAACCTATAAAGGAAAATAACATGGAAGTAAGCACAACACCTACAGCATCTGTAAATGCAGGTATTGATGAAGGTTCAGTTGGTGGTGGTAACGATCAGTTGACGCAAGCATTTGACAGAGCAATCGCTGAAGCACAACAAACTCTAGCGACTACAACTGTTAAAGGCGCTGATTTGCGTGCACTACAGCAGAGCGCTCGATAGTTAATCTTTTATAGATTGTCTTTTAAATAACCCCGCATTTTTAATGTGGGGTTATTTTGTTATTGACTAATCCAGATCAAATTCAAGTGTTTTAACCTGCTGGAATTTGCCTGTATCCATAATGGCCTTAATAACACTTTCACTGGGTTGTTCATCCAGATATAAAAGAGCGATTGCATCACCGCCCGCTTCATTACGGCCGAGATGGAAGTTTGCAATATTGAGGTTAGCCTGCGCCATTGCCAGACCAAGCGTACCGATGATACCTGGTTCATCATGATTGGTTGTATAAAGCATATGACGACCAACATCTGCATCCATATTAATGCCTTTAATCTGGATAAAGCGTGGTTTGCCATCGGAGAAGACGGTACCTGCAATTGAACGTTGAGCATTCTTTGTTGTAATCACGAGCTTCATATAGCTATCGTAAATACCTGATTTATCCTGTTTCGTTTCAGAAACCTGAATGCCACGCTCTTTCACCATCACGGGAGCAGAAACCATATTCACGTCTGCTACTTGCGGGCGAATAAGACCTGCCAGCGTTGCGCTAGTGAGAGCGTCCGTATTCATTTTGGCAATCGCGCCATCATAAATGATCTCGACCTTAACGATCGGGTCGTCGTTCACCTGACCGACAAACGCCCCAAGATAGCCAGCAAGCTTGATAAATGGTACAAGGCGCGGCGCTTCTTCTGCTGTAATCGATGGCATGTTGATTGCGTTGGAAACCGCACCATTAATCAAAAAATCAGACATTTGTTCTGCTACCTGAATGGCAACATTTTCCTGTGCTTCAGAAGTTGAGGCACCCAGATGCGGTGTACAAACAACATTTGGAAGGCCAAAGAGCGGGCTTTTTTCTGCTGGTTCTACTTCAAAAACATCAAAGCCAGCACCAGCAACTTGGCCAGCTTTAATCGCTTCTGCAAGTGCAGCTTCATCTACCAGACCACCACGTGCGCAGTTTACGATACGAACGCCGGTTTTCATTTTGGCAATGGCATCGGCATTAATCATCTTGGCGGTTTTGTCGGTCTTGGGCACATGGAGCGTGATGAAATCAGCACGCGGTAACAGTTCATCCAGTTCAACCTTTTCAACGCCCAATTGCTTGGAGCGTTCTTCTGAGAGGAACGGGTCAAACGCAATTACCTTCATGCGCAGGCCAATGGCACGCTCAGCGACGATTGCACCAATGTTTCCACAACCAATAAGACCGAGCGTTTTATTGGTAATCTCAACGCCCATGAATTTTGATTTTTCCCATTTGCCTGCCTGGGTAGAAGCATCTGCCGCAGGAATTTGTCTTGCTACGGCAAACATCAATGAGATCGCATGTTCAGCTGTAGTAATGGAATTACCAAACGGCGTATTCATCACGATGATACCCTTGCGAGAGGCGGCTGGAATTTCAACATTGTCAACGCCGATGCCAGCACGACCGATGACTTTCAGGTTGGCCGCCTTTTCAATCAAATGCGCTGTTGCCTTTGTGGCAGAGCGAATGGCAAGGCCGTCATATTGGTCGATTACGTCGTAAAGCGCATCTTTGTCCTTTCCCAGATCAGGCTGGAAATCGACATCGACGCCGCGTTCACGAAAAATGTTTACGGCAGTTTCAGAAAGTTTGTCAGAGACAAGGACGCGAGGTTTTTGTGTTGGAGCCATGGTGGCCTCCTTTTAATTTTGAATGAATATAATTAAGCGATTGTGGCAAGCTGAGTATGAAACGCCCAATTAAGCCAAGGCATGAGTGCTTGAAGGTCGGAAGCTTCAACGGTGGCGCCTGCCCAGATGCGAAGACCAGATGGGGCATCGCGGTAGGAGCCAATGTCGAGCGCAACATTTTCTTTTTCCAAGAGCTGAACCATGCCTTTTGCAAAACTTGCTTGTTCATCTGCGGGCAAAGCTAAAATACGTTCATCTGTTATGGATAAACACACAGATGTATTGGAGCGCGTGGCAGGATCAATCGCCAGATTTTTAATCCAAGGCGTTTGGCTGATAAAAGCATCAATCACGGCAAAGTTTTCATCTGCGCGTTTCATCAGGCCTTCAAGGCCGCCAATTTCTTTCGACCACTCGAGTGCATCAATATAATCTTCCACACAAAGCATGGATGGTGTGTTGATGGTCGCGCCTTCGAAAATACTGGCGTTTAGTTTGCCGTCCTTGGTCAGGCGAAAGATTTTTGGAAGTGGCCATGCAGGTGTGTAGCTTTCCAGACGCTCAACAGCACGAGGGGACAGGATTAACATCCCATGAGCGCCCTCACCGCCCAGAACTTTCTGCCATGAGAACGTCACAACATCGAGTTTGGCAAAATCGAGATCCTGCGCAAAAGCTGCTGACGTTGCATCGCATAGGGTAAGACCCGAACGATCTGCAGGAATGAAATCAGCATTAGGAACGCGGACACCAGACGTGGTGCCGTTCCATGTAAAGCACACATCATTGTCAAAGTTTATCTCACGCAAGTCAGCCAAGCGACCGTAGTCAGCGCGGATGAGTCGCGTATTTTTGAGCTTGAGCTGTTTGACCGCATCGGTAATCCAGCCTTCGCCAAAACTTTCCCATGCAAGCATGTCTACGCCACGCTCACCCAACAAGCTCCACATCGCCATTTCATAGGCACCTGTGTCAGAAGCGGGCACAATGCCAATGACGTAATCATCAGGCACTTGCAAAACTTCTCGTGTTAAATCGATAGCAAGTTTGAGTTTGGCTTTACCTTCCTTGGCGCGGTGAGACCTGCCGAGTGAAGCATTTTCAAGTTTTTGGAGAGACCATCCTGGACGCTTTGTGCAGGGACCAGAAGAAAAACGCGGATTAGCCGGCCGCGTAGCCGGTTGAGGTGTATTCATCATGTAAACTAACCTTACAGATAGTGAGCCCCTCGTTGGGGAGGGGTGACCCACCGCGACACCTATAGAAT
>CALDZF010000104.1 GCA_937944165.1 uncultured Rhizobiaceae group bacterium
ATACAAGTTCCATGCTTGTACCATTCATGACGATGAAGATTTGACCTGTATCCAGGCATCCTTTTGGACAGTTCTTTTCTCACTCTACCTTGAATTTCAAGTTTTGGTAGATCGTTCCAACGTCCTCGCTTGTCCAGTTCAACGATATCTTTGGGCACGTTGCAATAAACATTATCCCTGGGTTGGGGCCATATCCCATGTAATGAAAAATTATTTGCATCATAACGGCGATCGTGTTGAGAGCGACATTCAGGTTTATTGGGCTTGCTCTCACAAAAAGCAGGTTGCCAGCTTAATGCTAGAATATAGCTCTGTGGTTCTCTGGCTTTATAACCATGCCAATATAGCCAGCCAACTGCCAAAACGACTATGCCCAAAAACAGGATGTTAAAAATTTCTTTTTTCATTCGACCTTCTACCCTTGCCTCACTACATTATAGTGTGTGAGCAAAAATATGAACCTAAATTCAAGCGGCAATAAGCTTTCCTTTGATTTACCAAAACCATTTCAACAATGGTTTGAAGGTCATGGCTGGCAACCGCGTGCGCATCAGCTGGAACTTCTTGCAAAAACACAAGCTGGCTTTTCAAGCCTTTTGATAGCCCCAACTGGAGCAGGTAAAACCCTGGCTGGATTTTTGCCTACCCTGATTGAATTATCCAAACAAAAGAAACGCAAACCTGGCGAGAAAAAACAAGGCGTACATACGCTTTATATCTCGCCGTTAAAAGCACTTGCTGTTGATATAAAACGCAACCTGGAAAAGCCCATTGAAGAAATTGGGCTTGATATAGAAATAGAAACTCGCACAGGTGATACGTCTGCTGCACGCCGCCAACGCCAGAAACTTATTCCACCGCAAATCATGCTGACAACGCCTGAACAATTGGCCTTGCTGATTTCAAACAAGGATGCTGAGCAGTTTTTTGATAATTTGGAAACGGTTATCTTTGATGAACTGCATTCGCTCACAACTTCCAAACGCGGACAACTTTTGGCACTTGGTCTGGCACGGCTTAGAACACTACGTCCTAATTTAAAAACCATTGGACTTTCAGCCACTGTTGCAAACCCTGACGATCTTCGCAGGTGGCTCGTTAAACAACCTGCTGATGGTGAGATAGCACTGTCTGAATTCATCAAACTTGAAGGCGGCGCCAAGCCAGAGATTACAATCCTTCAATCAGAAGAGCGTGTGCCATGGGCTGGTCATTCTGCACGCTATGCAATTGATGAAATCTTTAAAGCGATTAAAGCGCATCAAACGACCCTTCTGTTTGTAAACACGCGTTCACAGGCTGAAATGTTATTTCAACAACTTTGGAAAATTAACGAGGAAACATTACCTATTGCTCTGCATCATGGTTCATTGGATGTAAGTCAAAGACGGCGCGTAGAAGAAGCCATGCAGCGCAATGAACTGCGTGCTGTCATTGCAACTTCAACCCTTGATCTAGGGATAGATTGGGGGGATGTGGATCTGGTTATACATATTGGTGCGCCAAAAGGAGCAAGCCGACTAGCCCAACGTATTGGTCGCGCTAACCACCGTATTGATGAACCGTCAAAAGCGATATTACTACCATCAAACCGGTTTGAAGTGATGGAATGCCAAGCGGCACTGGATGCAAATTATATTGGCGCGCAAGACACGCCAGAACTACGTGAAGGCGCACTTGATGTACTTGCGCAGCACATTATGGGCACAGCCAGTGCGGGGCCTTTCTTTGAAGATGAGCTTTATGATGAAGTTGCTTCTGCTGCACAATTTCAAACTTTAACAAAACAGCGCTTTCAACAAGTTCTGCAATTTGTAGCAACAGGTGGATATGCGCTCAAAACTTATGAGCAATATGCCAAAATCAGACAAGTTGAAGATGGGAGTTGGCGCCTCACTCATCCGCGACTTGCGCAACGCTACCGAATGAACTGCGGTACAATTATTCAAGCTCCCATGCTGGATGTGCGCCTCACGCGTAAAAAGGGCAAAAACGCTAGTTTTCAGGGCGGGCCAATGCTTGGCAAGATTGAAGAGAATTTCATCGAAAGTCTTTCGCCTGGTGACACCTTCATGTTTGCAGGTCAAACCCTTCGCCTTGAAGGCATCCGTGAAGCTGCTTGTTACGTCTCAAAAGCAATTGGTAAAGACCCCAAAGTGCCTTCTTATTTGGGGGGCAGCTTTCCACTTTCGACTTATCTGGCTGATAGGGTACGAGAAATGCTGGCTGATCCAGATCAATGGAAGATACTTCCTAAGCAGGTCAGTGAATGGCTCACAATTCAAAAAGAAAATTCTGTTCTGCCACAAAAAGGTGAGCTTCTGGTTGAAACTTTTCCTCGCGCAAAACGCTATTACATGGTGGCTTATCCTTTTGAAGGACGATTGGCACATCAAACCCTTGGGATGTTGCTGACAAGACGATTAGAGCGAATGCACGCCAAACCACTTGGCTTTGTTGCAAGCGATTATGCGATTGCTATTTGGGGATTGAAAGACTTCTCCAAACTGTTTTCGCAAGGCAAACCATCGCTTGATATGCTCTTTGATGAAGATATGTTGGGCGATGATCTGGAAGCATGGCTTGATGAATCCTTCCTACTCAAACGCACGTTTAGAGACTGTGCTACGATTGCAGGCCTGATTGAAAGACGTTTTCCGGGAAAGGAAAAAACAGGACGCCAAATGACAGTTTCTTCAGATTTGATTTATGATGTTTTGCGCAGTCACGAACCAGATCATATCTTATTGCAAGCAACCAGACAGGAAGCTGCGTATGGACTATTGGATATTAAACGCCTTGGTGAAATGTTATCACGCATCAGCAGCCGAATCGTTCATAAGCCCTTGGAGAAAATATCGCCTTTGGCAGTTCCCATTATGTTAGAGGTAGGTAAAGAAGGTATAGCTGGAGAAGCACATGAAAGTCTTTTGGCAGAGGCTGCAACAGGACTTTTGGATATAGATTGATGAATATATTGGCCAAGACTAAAGACACGACCGGCAGGGAAATTGGTTTTTTAGACAATCAGCTTGTCTTAGACGCGTCTGGTTGTCTTTTTTGGCCAGATGAGGAATTACTGATTGTCTCTGATCTTCATCTTGAAAAAGGTTCATCTTTTGCGGCTAAGAAAGGTCTTTTTATTCCTCCTTATGACACACAAGCAACGCTTGAAACTTTGGCACTTCGTATTTTGCATTGGCAACCTAAAACGGTCCTATCCTTAGGCGATAGTTTCCACGATGATAATGCCGCCACACGCTTGCCTAATAGTTATAAGCAAAACCTCACACAATTAATGCTTGGGCGTGAATGGGTTTGGGTGAGTGGTAATCACGACCCCTCACCGCCTGAGGATTTAGGCGGTACATTTTGTGAAGAAATTCATATAGGTAATTTAAACTTCTGCCACGAACCAAAGCCTGATTTTAAATCTGGTGAAATAGCCGGACATTTACACCCATCGGCGAAGATAAAGCAACGAGGCAAGACTATCCGACGGCGTTGTTTTATTGGTGATGAAATCCGCATCATTATGCCGGCCTTTGGCGCATTTACAGGCGGATTAAATGTGCTTGATGAGGCTTATACCAAGTTATATTCAAAACGTGATTTTACAACGTGGATGCTAAGTGGTGAGCATGTTTTTGAAATTAATGGAAAAAAGTTAGTACGATAACTAGGTTCAGGACTTAGATTTATGAAACTGCAAATAACACCAATACATGAGCTGCTATAACCAGGAATGTCAGTATAATTCTAATATTGCCAAACCAAGGCGCTACTTTTCCTTCATTAATATAAAAACTATCCCAAGCGCCATGCACTGCAAATAAAACCAGCAATGCCAAAATGGTGTAAGCATCAGGTAATAATAAAACAAACCAGGCCAAAATGGATGGGATTACAGAAATTGCCAGATTCTTATTTTCAAAAGGCTCATTTGCTATTGCAAAGCCCCAACGAATACCGCCCAAAAAAGATAAAATAATAGCTGACCAAATTTTAAAAATATCAAATAGGCTGGAAAAGGCTTCGTGATTAATACCTGATAAGTACAGCCCAAGCGCTAAAGCTAAAAAGGGAATAAACCCTGCCAAAGATAAAAACCAAGCCAAGTTCTTTGTTTTTGAATTTGGTGGACTCATTAGTGACATATAAAGTTCCTGCAGTTAGCTCTTGCGGAATATAGCGTTAGCTGCCCAACCGGTAAATATCGCTAGCAATACAGCCATTATGCCATATAACAAACCATTTTCATGCGCTAAATTATATATCCAACGTTCAAATCCAACTTTTTCAATTCTAAAACTGGATTCATTCGTGTTTAATATCTCACCATTGCGAAAGAGATAAGCTGTAACCTTATGCGTACCAATCGGGACATTAGCAGGAATTTCTAACCTAGCCCGAAACAAGCTTGGACTTAATTGCTTGAGTGTTCCAGGAATTTCAGAAAACAAATCCTGCTCAATCCGTAACCTGCGTAATGCATCAGAAAAATCACCTGGATTCATAATGAGTGTTTTCTCGCCTTCAACTGGAATATTTTTGCCAAGGTTTTCAATACCAAGACTAACCGGGCCAAGCTCAATTGAATTGGAAATCAAATTAAGGGGACGTGCAGAAAGAATGGAATAAAACGAAGGAACCGCTTCATAGGTTTCAGATTCGTTGTTGACCCAAATTCCACCAATTCTCTCTTTTTTGCGAATTATAACATCTTCTGGTGCACCTTCCACACGGATAACAACATCATATTCTCCTCGAAAGAGCGCCGCCTGCTCAGCTCCTTCAATTGACCCGAAAACAACAATTTCAGCGCCATCAAAACTTGAGTCGACAGGCACTTGATCTACTGAAATACCCATCTGCAAACTTTCTGCGTGGGATATAGAGATTATTGTAAACGTGGCATAAAAAGCTAGCAGAAATGAATTAAGGAAGTTTCTCATTAGTGGCCTCCCTGCTCAGCCGTGCCGATCATATTAAACAACTCTGTAGGCGTTACAACCAAATCATAACCAAGCCGGATACAAACACCCAAAACCAAAAGACCAAGCAATGCTCGTAATTGCTCGCCTTTTAATTTATGTCCAGCTGCCGCACCAAATTGTGCGCCTATAACACCGCCTACCATTAAAATTAGCGCGAGTACGACATCAACAGTTTGGTTCGTTGCTGACTGAATAATCGTCGTATAACCTGTCACAAAAATAATTTGAAAAAGAGAGGTGCCTATTACTACATTTGTAGGAACGCGCAAAAGATAAATCATTGCGGGCACCATGATAAAGCCACCACCAACACCCATAATAGCAGCCAAGATACCAACCAACATGCCCAAGACCAGAATTGGAATAATGCTTAGATAGAGTTTCGATTTTCGAAACTTTACCTTAAACGGAAGCGCATGGATCCAACTGTCGTGACCTGACTTACGCTTTACGGGAGGATTATCCTGTTTGGATTTACGAATTGCATTAAGGCTTTCAATGGTCATCAAGGTGCCGATTGAGCCTAGAAATACTACGTATAAAATAGAAATTATCAGATCAAGTTGACCAGCACTTCTTAGTGAAGAAAAAATATAAACCCCTAAAGTCGACCCGATTAAGCCACCTATCAGCAACATGGTGCCCAGTTTTACATCAACCGTTCCTTTTCTAAAGTGTGCCAAGGCACCCGAAAAAGAAGATGCTACAATCTGGTTTGCCTCTGTAGCTACCGCAACGGCTGGAGGGATATTGTAGAAAATCAAAAGTGGCGTCATTAAAAATCCGCCACCGACACCAAACATGCCAGACAGAAAGCCCACTGCTGCCCCCATACCAAAAAGAATGAAGATGTTTACGGACATTTCCGCAATGGGAAGATAGATGCTCACAGCATCCTCCAAATATAATGTAGGGTTTTAAATGACTGGTAAAAACGATTTCTACCGCCAGCGACAAACGCTGGCGGCTTATTGCGCCTCACTAAAGAAAAAGTCAACTTTTAAAATTGGTAAAAAGTTGAATATTTAGTTCCAGTTTAAAAGCTATAAAAAATCTCAGTAATTATCTTATGCCACTAAGAATTTTACTGTGAACGCCTCTATTATTACCAAGATCAATATGTCCATCATCATACGTATATTGATTAAGTGTTGTTATAGAATTATCGCCCGAAAGACCAACACGTTTTTTTGAACACTCAGCACTCGTACAAATAAAATTATGCGCTTGTCTGACATTAGGTTTTATCGATTTTAATGACGTACCTTCTATTATACCAAGATAATTTACCGGGATGCCTTTTTTAGCAAGTTTATTTGCAATATCACTCACCATATTGGCGCCATAACTAATGCCAATCAAATTAATTGGCTCATTTGGATTGCGTTTGTATCTTGCTTCAATATCTTTGATAATATTTGGCTTGATAATCTTGTTACCTTCCAATGAAGTAATGTAGCTAAAAACCTTTGAACCTGGAATTTTCTTACCCAAATTATTCATGCCATATCCAATGAATGGGACAGCGCTGGCTAACCCGTTTACGATGTAGGTTCTTGCATTGGCTTGAGTTGAAAATAAAGCTGTAGTGGCAATAATACAGGCCATACTCAAAGCGTTTTTACTGAACATTTTTAACATTTAGTCGTTTCCTATTGTTAATTTTTATTCCAGCCTTGTTAATATTTATCTTACCTTAAACTTTATGAACTGAAACTGAAATACAATTTCTAAACAATACCTTGTGAGGTTTTATTTTCTTCTTTTTTTCATCCAGAAAAATAAAAGTGGTAAAAATCCAATAATTGTCAAACTCAGCAAAATCCACCATTTAGAAAAACCAGCATCAATAATTCTGCGCATGGCAACCGTTATCGTAGGTATGATTAAAATCAATAAACTTACAAGCGAAAGCCATTTGGGTGTATCTTGGTCAAATGCCATAACCTCTTGGCCAGAAAGACCTGCAATCCAGGGTCCCAAGTAAGCACCATCTATTACCAAACTCGTACAAAGAAAAATACTCACAAACAACAACCAAAGCCAGAAATCACTTCTACTGGCAGCAGTATTTATATTGATATAGTTCTTAAATCCGGCCTGAATGACATTGAGTAGTTTCATATATCAGTCCTTGCGCGTTTTATTACTAAATTGCGATTGCTCTTAATGTTTTAATTAACTCAGCATCAATTTTACCTGTTACAGGCAAACCTGATTTTTGTTGGAACGCAGCAATAGCATTTTGCGTTTTGCGCCCCATTACGCCATCAGCTACTCCTGCATTAAACCCAATTTTTGATAAAAGCTGCTGAGTTTGCGCAATAACATTGCGGTCAACGGTAAAGTTAGATGCTACAGATTGAGCTTGTTGGGCGCTTTTCCAAGACTCTTCAACTGTAACTTCGTTTGCAGCTTTAACAACATCAAGAGGCTTCCATTCATCAATCAATGATTTAGCGATTTCCAAATCATCTGGAGCGATTGCATTTGCAATAACTTCGCGTTTGCTAGCTGCATCTTTATCACCAGCTTTTGCGGCAATTGAGAACCACTTATAAGCTTCAACCAAATTAACTTGCGTGCCAAACCCTCTTGTATAGAAGATACCAGCATTAACCTGGCTATCACGTACGCCATAGTCAGCAGCCTTGCTAAACCACTCAAAAGCTGCTGGCATATTAGGTTCTTCAGAAAGCGCGTTTGGCGTAGCATTAAGAACAGCTAAATTATGCATTGCAATAACGTTGCCGCCTTTAGCAGCTTTTTCATACCACTCTGAGGCTTTAACTAGATTTTTCTCTATACCCAAACCTTTTTCATTAAAGTTACCAATAATATATTGAGCAGGCGCATAACCAAAATTAGCTGAGCGTTCATACCATTCAGAAGCCTTGGTTAGATCTTTTTGAGTGCCAATGGCATCTGTATATCGCTTGCCAATTTCAAATAATGCAGCAGGATTACCACTTTGCGCTGCATCTTTGAGTTCCGTAGATACAAAATCTATTCCATCAACATTAATCAAGATTTCTGGCTTTATTTCATCAGCGACTGTTTGTGTAATAGCTGAAACATTTTGGGCTTCAAGCTCTGGTTCAGCTAAAACTTGTGAAACTTCACTTTCTAATTCTTCAACCGAACCTGCAAGATTTGAAGGTTTCGCATTTAAGGCAGCAACACTTGGAGTTTCTGTATTTATAGTATCAACAGTCTGCTCAATCGGTGTTTCATTGTTTTGATTAGCAATGTTTACGCGTTGAGGATCAAGAAATTTCCCTGCAAATGGTACTACAATTGCTGCAAATAAAAGTGCTGCAGCACCCATTAGGATTGCTTTTTTGCGTTTGGCAAAAAGTTCAGGAATAGAGGAAAGTAAATTCTTTTTCTTCTTTTCTACGATCTCTTCTTCAACAGCACCCGCTTCTTGTGCCGCTGCTTGCGCAGCTCTTCTCGCGGCCGCAATAAAATCAGTGCCTGATGAATCAACATCAGTACCTTTATTTTTACGGTTTTCGTTAGCTTGACGTACTAATGCAGCCAAGTCTGGCGCGCCTGAACCAGGTTCCAAAGCCACTTCTTCTACAATATCAGAGTGATTTTCGCTTCCCATTTCTGGCATTGTTTCCATCACCATTGCTGGTGCATCGGTTTCTGGCAATGCGCTCGGACTAGCAAGCATAGCAGCTTTGGCAGCTGTTTCTGAAAAATCATTATTAACTTCAGGTTCCACAACAGCATTATCCATTACGGAAGATGCCATATCTGCTACATTGGATTGCGCAGCTTTTGCTTTCTCACGTGCAGCTTTGACTAAATTATCTGCAGGATTACTCGTTTTACTTACAACTTGCTCTGTATGCTTTTGTTCGCCATCAAATTCGGGTTGTATCTCATTATTTGCTTTCAAAGGTATCTCATCTAAGGCAGCAAACCCTTGTACCGCTTGTGCTGATGCTGGTATCTGCGCATTATCTTTAGGATAGCTTGCTAAGCCTGTCTCAATATTGCCTAAACGTTCAGCCATTTGGCTAAGAGTTTGAGATACAGCACCAAAAGCTTCTATGTTGGTTGAATTGGTAGATTCAGCGTTTTGGTTTAGGTTCTCAAGCATTTGCGACATTGATTGCAAAAGAGCTGGATTAATATCACTTGTTACACCAGATGCGATATTTTGCGGCATTGCTTGAACTGTCTTTTTAACAGCTTCTTCAGCAGCTTTAGTTGCAAGTTCAATTGTAACATCACGGCTGGAACCGATTTGTTCTTCAATGCCACTTAAGCGATCTGTAATTGGATCAAGTGAAATTGTAGCAACAGGTGCAACGCTTGCAGAGTTCATCTGTTTGGATAACTCAATGATCTGCTTTTCAATTTGAGGCATTGACTGAACAGACCGATTAACCGCATCTTCCGCAGCTTTAGATGCAAGTTCAATTGTAATGTCACGACTTGAACTGATCTGCTCTTCAATACCAGCCAAACGTTTTGTAATTGGATCAAACGAGATTTCTGCTGCAGGTACCACGCTTGCAGAATTCATCTGTTTGGATAACTCAATTATTTGCTTTTCAATCGCGTTTAGTTGCGCATCATTTGTCGTTTTGCCAGAAGTTAACGCAAGCTGATCAATCGCACCTGCCATTTGTTCTAACTGGGAAAGCATAGCATCGTTTGGTTCTGCAGCCAGTGGCACAGATTGCGACTTGTCAATTTGCTCAACCAATTTATCCATACGCTGTAAAAGAGCATTGTTTTCTTCATCAGCTATAGGTGCTGAATTTGAAATCGCTGATAAATTATCAAACTTTTCAGATAACGTATGTATTTGAGACATAATATCACCAATATCTGGTGAATTTGCACTCATTAAACCTGCAATATCAGAAAGCTTCGTCTCGATTTTATCAAAGCCTGAATTATCATAACTAGGCTGTGAACTATTAGAAAGTGTATCTATTTTATCAGATAATGCATGGATTTGTAATGTAATATCACCAATATCTGGCGAACTTTCATTCATTAAACTTGCAATATCAGAAAGCTTCGTCTCGATTTTATCAAAGCCTGAATTATCATAACTAGGCTGTGAACTATTAGAAAGTGTATCTATTTTATCAGATAATGCATGAATTTGTAATGTAATATCACCAATATCTGGTGAACTTTCATTCATTAAACTTGCAATATCAGAAAGCTTCGTCTCGATTTTATCTAAGCCTGAATTATCATAACTAGGCTGTGAACTATTAGAAAGTGTATCTATTTTATCAGATAATGCATGGATTTGTAATGTAATATCACCAATATCTGGCGAACTTACATTCATTAAACTTGCAATATCAGAAAGCTTCGTCTCGATTTTATCAAAGCCTGAATTATCAAAAGCCGCCGATTTTTGACCTTCCGATGATAGAGTATCAACAGTTTTAGCCAGATCTGAAACACGAGCTTCAATGCGTTCAAGATTATCTAGGTTATCGTCATTTAATGACAAAGCGACGACAGCTCTGGTGATCTCTTCTAATCGCGATTCTACATTGGAAAAATCAACTTCAGGCGCTTCAGATTTTCCTTCTTTGATCTGATCAACAGTGTTTTGCAAACTTACGATCTGGTCTGTGAGTAAACGATTATTGCTTTCAATGATTTCTGTCTGATGGCCAGGCTGTGCAATCGCTGTTTGCAATGCATTATGCATGTCATCCAGCCGTTTTGTTATATCTTCATGGCTAATTTCGAGCGTCTTTGCATATGCATTTGGATTTGAAACGCTTGCCTCCATGGCAGATTTTATATCCAGAATTTGATTGGAAAGCTCTTTATGACTTGCTTCTAAAGCGGACGAAAATACGGAGCTATCAATTGTAGCGCCTTCAGAATTTTCTAATCGCTGCATTATTGCGTTATAATTTGCGTTTAACGTCTCACGTATCGTTTCAAAACCAACATCAGAGCTTTTTGATGTTGCGAAGCCTGCAAAAGAGTTTTTTAACTGTTGTAACTCTGATGCAATACTATGGTAATGTTGAGCCAGAATATCAGTTTGCTGCGCGCCAGATCTATTTGCTTCATTATTTTGATTAATTGTATGTAATCTTGAACCCATTTCTTGTAAGGCAAGCTTGATATTGTCTAATTGAGCATCATTCACAGGTCTTTGCACTGGTTGCTGATTTATAGCGCCAGCATAAGGAATATCAACTTGCGTTTGTTGCATTGGTGCTGATGTCATCTGTTGCGTTTGTGGCGCGAACGCGGGTGCTTGTTGAGGAAATGACGACATCACAGGTTGTTGAGGTGCCACTTGTGGCATCATTGCTTGTTGTTGCAAGGGCTGATGCATCATTGGCGATGACGGTTGCTGTATGCCGCCAGAATAATAAGGATCATTGGCAAAAGGTTGATTTTGCTGCATCATCATATTCTGTTGCTGCATTTGATCCAATCGGCGTTGTATCTCTGCTGCTTCATTGTTAGCAGTAAAAGGGCTTTGCATTTGTTCGTGCTGACCATAACCATACGGGTTATTGTTCAATACCTTGTTCAATTGTGATCTTGCCCTACGCATACCAAATAACCATTCATGCTGATTTCGATTGATTCGAATCTAATTCCGAATCTCTTCAGCAACAGCTTTTGCAAAACAGGGTAAACAATGCGTTAACTATTGATATTTTCGTTAGGTTTTTGGTAATTAGTTTAAAGAAACTATTACAGTTCAAGCTGAAGCTTATTAATTCGAGAAAACGATTGCATCTTCAACAATCGTTCACAGAGAGTTATTAAACGCATCTTGCTAAATTAAACCTCAACGTTTAGATTATATATACCCCGAGAATGTAATCCTTTGACTGGCTGGAATAACAGGAAAAATTATGGGCTATATGACGACACAGACGATGTTAGAGCAACTGATAGAAAATGTTGCTTCTAATAACGCTGAAATAAAAGATATTTATCGAATTGGCGATTTAGCTCGCGAATTTGATGTGAGTTTAAGAACACTTCGATTCTATGAGGATCGGGGATTAATAAGTCCTGAGCGGTCTGGTTCTACACGGCTTTATTCAAATGAAGACCGTAAACGGCTGAAAATAATAATACTTGCAAAAAATGTTGGTTTTTCACTTGTTGAGATACAATCGATACTTAAAACTTATGATGATGATGCAGATCAGGATGTTAAGGGACTTGCCAACAAATTCCGTGAGCAACATGACCGTTTGATGAGTCAAAGAGACGATCTTGATAAATCTATTAATGAGTTATCAAAAGCGATAAGCTGGATAGAAACCCAGTCATAAAATAATTTATGATTTTTTGTTGGTAATTTTAATTATTACGTTTACGTTAACGTAACAATTAGTTTATACTCCTGATTTATAGGTATGGTTTGTTCAAGACAAAACAACCATACTACGTATAAATATGCGATATACCTGTTAAGCGTCAGGTAAGTTATTCATATCTTTAGGAGATAAAATAATGCCGAGTTATTCAGCCCCTATTCAAGACACACTTTATGTTTTGAATGATATTCTTAACATTGACCGCTATAATAATTTGCCGGGCTTTGAAGAAGCAACGCCAGATATGATCGAAGCTATTCTTGGTGAAGCAGCCAAGTTAAGCGAAGAGGTTCTGCAGCCAATTAACTTCTCAGGTGACCGTGAGGGTTGTACCCGTCATGAGGATGCTTCTGTAACAACCCCTAAAGGTTTTAAAGAAGCATATCAGACTTATAAAGAAGGCGGCTGGATGGGATTAGCTGCTGATCCTGACTATGGTGGTCAAGGTCTGCCTTATGTACTTCACACAGCAGTTGGTGAATATCTTTCCTCAGCTAATCAGGCTTTTGCGATGTATCCAGGCCTGACCCAAGGGGCTATTGCTGCTATGCAAGTGCATGCGCCTGATGATATTAAGCAAAAATTCTTACCAAAAATGATTGATGGCACGTGGACAGGCACGATGAACTTGACTGAGCCACATTGCGGTACGGATCTTGGTATGTTGCGCACAAAAGCAGTTCCTGTGGGTGATGGTACTTATAAAATCTCGGGTCAAAAGATTTTCATCTCTGCTGGCGAACATGATTTGTCTGAGAACATTATCCACCTTGTCATCGCCCGTGTTGAAGGTGCTTCAGAGGGCACCAAGGGTATTTCGCTTTTTGTGGTTCCAAAATTCATTGTAAACGATGACGGTTCTCTTGGCGATAAGAATGGCGTTTCATGTGGTTCGATTGAAGAGAAAATGGGCATCCATGCTAACTCAACCTGCGTTCTCAACCATGACGAAGCCATTGGCTATATGATTGGTGAAGAAAACAAGGGGCTAAAAGCCATGTTCATCATGATGAATGAAGCGCGCCTTGGCGTTGGTCTGCAAGGTTTGGCGCAGTCAGAAGCCGCTTACCAAAACGCTGCAATTTATGCAAAAGAACGCATTCAAGGTCGCGCGCTTACTGGTGCGGCGCAACCGGACAAAAAAGCTGACCCCCTACTCGTGCATCCAGACGTGCGTCGCATGTTGATGAACATTAAATCCTTCAACGAAGCAGCGCGCGCACTGATGTTATGGACGGCTCTTAAAGGCGATATTTCTCACAAAGCAGCCTCGGATGAAGAGCGCGAAGCTGCTGATGATCTGATGGGCTTACTAACGCCTATTATCAAAGGTGTACTGACCGATAAAGGATTTGAAAACTGTGTTAACGCGCAGCAGGTCTTTGGTGGTCATGGCTACGTCGAAGAATGGGGTATGAGCCAATTTGTTCGCGATGCGCGTATTGCACAAATTTATGAAGGCGCGAACGGCGTTCAGGCGCTTGATCTGGTAGGTCGTAAATTACCTGCAAATGGTGGTCGTGCCATGCGTGCTTTCATGGAAGAAGTAAATGGTTTTACCAAAAAGCACATGGAAAACGAAGCCATGCATATTTACACAAAGCCTTTGCGCGACAGTGTGAAAAAGCTTGAGGCTTCAACCATGTGGTTGATGCAAAATGGCATGCAAAACCCTAATAATGCAGGTGCTGCTTCCATGGACTTCATGCATCTGTTTGGCCTTGTAGCCCTTGGTTACATGTGGGCTATTATGGCTGAGAAATCCCAAGAGGCGCTTGCAGAAGGTGCCAATGGTAATGTAGCTTTCCATGAAGAAAAGCTCATGACTGCACGGTATTTTATGGAACGTGTCATGCCAGAAAGCGCTGCACATCTTGCGCGCATTGAAAGTGGTTGTGAAAGCATGATGGCACTTGAAGCGGAAGCGTTTTAAGCTAAGCTGGTTTTAGTTTATACCTTGGAGAATATTTAATGCCAAAAGGATATTGGATTGCCCACGTAGGTGCTGATGACAAACAAGCTTTTTCATCAGATGAATACAAAGCATATGTGGAAGGCGCTGGCCCATCATTTGTAGAATATGGTGGTAAGTTTCTTGCTCGCGGAGGCGATTTTCAACTTGTTGAAGGGCGTAATATCGGCACACGCCATGTTGTGATAGAATTTCCATCACTAGATGCCGCCAAAGCCTGTTACAATTCAGATACCTATACGCAAGCAAAACAACACCGCAGAACTGTGTCCAAAGCCACTATTATTCTGCTTGAAGGATTTGACGGTTAACGCCCTATCCTACTTTAATTGATTGCCTTAACTTGGAGATACCAAATGGCTGATGCTTTTATTTACGATCATGTTCGTACACCGCGCGGACGCGGCAAGAAAAACGGTGCATTGCACGAAGTGCCTGCTGTGCGCCTGTCTGCAAAAACACTGGAAGCTGTGCGCGTGCGTAATGAAATTGCTGATACATCCATGATTGATGATGTCATTCTTGGTTGTGTTGACCCGGTAGGTGAAGCTGGTTCAGATATTGCGCGAGCTGCAGTATTCGAAGCAGGTTATGACAATAAGGTTCCTGGCATGCAGATTAACCGCTTTTGTGCCTCCGGTCTTGATGCGATTAACATGGCAACCTCAACCATCAATTCAGGCATGAATGACCTTGTCATTGCTGGCGGTGTTGAGAGCATGTCACGCGTTGGCATTGGTGCTTCAGGTGGTGCTTGGCCAATGGATCCGTCCGTTGCCGTTCCAGCCTATTTCATGCCGCAGGGGGTATCTGCTGATCTGATTGCATCCAAATATGGTTTTTCCCGCGATGATGTAGATGCCTATGCGGTAGAAAGTCAGAAGCGCTCTGAAGCAAGCTGGAAAGATGGCCGATTTAAAAACTCCATTGTTCCTGTCAAAGATCAAAACGGTTTGGTTATTCTCGACCATGATGAACACATGCGTCCTGAAACAAACATGCAATCACTTGCCTCGCTTGATGCATCCTTTGTGATGATGGGTGAAATGGGTGGCTTTGATGCGGTTGGTATTGCAGCACACCCCGAACTTGAAGCGGTTAATCACGTTCACCATGCGGGTAATTCTTCCGGCATTGTGGATGGTGCAGCAGCCGTGCTGATGGGTTCGGAAGAAGGTGGCAAAAAGCTTGGTATCAAGCCACGCGCTAAAATTCGCGCTTTTGCAAACATTGGTTCTGATCCGGCACTTATGCTTACAGGTCCGGTTGATGTAACCGAGAAACTACTCGCACGCGCAAACATGCAACTTTCAGACATTGATCTGTTTGAACTGAACGAAGCTTTTGCTTCTGTGGTTCTTCGCTACATGCAGCACTTTGATATTCCACACGACAAGATGAATGTGTGCGGCGGTGCGATCGCAATGGGTCACCCATTGGGCGCAACAGGTGCTATGATCCTTGGAACCGTACTGGACGAGCTAGAACGTCGCGACCAAAACACTGCCCTTGTTACGCTCTGCATTGGCGCAGGCATGGGCACGGCAACGATTATTGAAAGAGTTTAATGATGAGCTATACAAATTTTAAAATCGAAACCGATAGCGACGGCATTGCAGTTGTCACATGGGATATGCCTGACAAATCCATGAACGTGATTGATTTATCTGTCATGGATGAATGGGAAAAGATCATCGATGCCATGGCTGCTGATGAAGCCATAAAAGGCGTTGTATTAGCCTCAGGCAAGAAAACATTTGGCGCAGGTGCTGACCTTTCCATGCTTCAAGACATGTTGGGTCAATTCCGCGATGAAGAAGACAAAAACCCGGATACTGCCGCCCAGATGCTGTTTGATAATGCATACCGCTTGAACCTGCTTCTTCGTAAGCAAGAAACCTCTGGCAAACCTTTTGTTGCTGCTATCAATGGTCAAGCACTTGGCGGTTGTTTGGAGATTTGTCTTGCCTGTCATGCCCGCGTCATTGCCGATGATGCAAAAGTGTCTCTTCCAGAAGTTAAAGTTGGCCTCTTCCCAGGTGGTGGTGGAACACAACGTATTCCGCGTTTAATTCATACGCAAGAAGCCATGCAGTTCCTACTTAAAGGAGGCAACATGCATGCCTCTAAAACAAAGGCGCAAGGTCTAACAACCGAAGTTGTTCCAGAAGCTGAACTTATTAACAAAGCTAAAGAACTCATCAATGGTGGTTTGAGCGCCGAGCAACCTTGGGATGTTAAGGGCTATAAATTCCCAGGCGGCAAAGTTTATACGCCTGCTGGTTTCCAACTCTTTCCACCAGCGAATGCGATCTATCGCCGTGAAACACAAGATAATTATCCAGGCGCTCGTGCGATCATGAAATGTATCTATGAAGGTATGTTAGTACCATTTGATACAGCCTTGAAAATCGAGAGCCGTTATTTCTCGGAAGTTCTTCGTTCAACTGAAGCATCCATGATGATCCGCACGCTCTTTATGTCGATGCAGGAACTTAACAAAGGTGCTCGTCGTCCTAACTCAGTAGGTAAGTTGGAAGTTAATAAAATTGGCGTTATCGGTGCGGGTCTTATGGGCGCGGGCATTGCCTATGTTTCAGCGAAAGCTGGCATTGATGTTGTCCTGATCGACCGCGATCAAGAAAGTGCCGACAAAGGCAAAGCCTGGTCTGAGACAACCGAAGACAAGGCAATTTCCAAGAAACGCTCTACGGCTGAAAAGAAAGAGGCCATTCTTTCTCGCATTACGGCAACAGATGATTACGCCAAGCTTTCTGATGTGGACATGGTGATTGAAGCCGTATTTGAAGATTCAGACGTTAAAAAAGCAGC
>CALDZF010000105.1 GCA_937944165.1 uncultured Rhizobiaceae group bacterium
GGTGGGCGGAACATGCGTTTCCATAGGGGTTGCTTAATCAGCTTCGTCCAGCTTTCGGGCGTGATGCCTAAATTTCTTGAAACATCAACCGCCAGAATTGGGCCAAAACATTGTTGCGCCATTTCTATCGTCGGCAGGTTATTAATCACTCCCCCATCAACCAACACGCCCTCATTTGTTACAACTGGCGGTAATACACCTGGCAAGGAAATACTTGCTCGCAATGCACGCCAAATTTTACCTTTGGTATGAAGATTAGGACTGGCTGTTGTCAGGTTCGTTGAAACACAAAAGAAGGGCAACCAAAGATCATTGATTTCCAGTTTGCCAAAGTTCTCGCGCAATAATCTCTCGACCTTTTTCCCCTTCACCAGGCCTTGAAGGGGAAGCGTGTAATCCGAAAGTGGGTTGGTTTCAACAAAGCTTTCTTTGATGCTGCGCTCAATTTCATCCATGCTGCGACCCATTGCCAAAGAGGCACCTATGATGCCACCCATGCTTGAGCCTGCAATAAAATCTATAGGCACATTCGCTTCCTGCAAGGCTTTAATGACCCCTATATGGGCATAAGCACGCGCGCCGCCACCAGACAAAACAAGCCCCACACCACGACCGTTAATCACTCTACCCCAACGGCTCCATTCGCTTTGCATTGACTTTCTGATATGGAAATGACGGTTGGTATCAATCTTTTCTAAATACTCATGCGTTGCTATTGGACAGACATCATTTGTTTCATGCAGAATGAAAAGATCAACCATCTGGTGACCGTGTTGAACTTCAAGAAAACCTCTTGAAATTTCATTGGCGGTTGCTTCTGAAAACTCGGTTACCAGACAAATGCGCTCACTTTGTCTGGCACAACTGCGCATCCATTCTTCGTCACCCAACTTGCAGCACAAGAAGATCAGATCAAATTCATTTTCCAGTTGGCTAAGTTTTTCATTGCTCCAATTATCAATATTACCTTCCTGCACATGGACACTTTCACCGCAATCACCTGTCACCGCCTTTGCCAGTCGGTTTGCAATTTGTACGATATCAATGCCTGGCGAAGCGGCGATAAAAGTCAGCACTTTTGGTCTTAACCGCAATGAACGGTTTACGGTTGCTTCACGCAAACGTTCAGCAAGAATACGGCTCATGGGAACGGCGATTGCCGGATGCTTTTTAATAAGTTCATCAAACTCACTTCGGTCAATTCTTAACAGTTGGCTATCTCGCAAAGCAACCACACTGGCCGAACGCGCTTCACCAGCAAGAATGGATAATTCACCCAGCGTTTCATGTTTGTTGATTAAGGCGACCAATCTTTTTTGATCTTCTTCCTGATCGATAAAAATACCCACTGTTCCGGATAGAACTACATAAAAAGCATTTGCCTCATCGCCCTGGGAAAAAAGTGTTTCACCCGCTTTAAGCGGAATTTCTTTGCCCTTTGCACGAACAGCTTTTTGCTCCCTTGCTGACAGGTTACCCAGAAAGTTCATATACTCTGATGCTATATCACTCATCCAAACCGCCCTGCCATTTCAGTTGTGAGTTGCTCCAAAAATCTGGCAGACGCAACTGGTATTGTGCGCCCTTTAAGATGCCCAATGAAAACAAACCCCTCTGGCACATCCAACGTATTTATAGGCACGGCAACCATGCCTCGTTTGTCCAGATTGTCAGGAATATTAACCTGGATATCAAATGACAGTTGATCAGTTTCACGTTCATAATTGATCAAAAAACCACGGGAATCTGTTTGAATAACAGCGCGCAGATTAATCCCCAATCGGATGGCTGACTGCTCCAACAGGTTTCTTACGCCCCAACTTTTTTCTGTCAAGATTAATGGAAACTCCGCACATTCATAAAGGCGTAAGGCTTTTTTCTTAGCCAGCGGATGGTTTTTATCCATGATGCAATAGACTGGCTGAACAATATTGAACAGAGTTTGAAAATCAGCAAGCTTCATCGGCTCATAAACAATGCCAATATCCGCATCATGCTCTATTAATGCCTTTTCTACATCACCGCGAAATTTCTGCTGCACCTTGAAGGTTACACCAGGAAATTCAGCCTGATACTTTCGCACTTCGCCTGCCAAAAACGAGCCAAGCAATTCAGGGCTGGCCGCAATGGAAACATTACCCCTTCGCTGACCAGATAAATCTGCAATTTGAGACTGGACACGCGCCATGTCCGACATTTGATTTCTGATATGTTCGAGCAAAATTTCGCCCGCTGTATTAAGCCTGACACCTACAGGCAGGCGCTCAAATATCTGGACACCAAGCTCATCTTCGATGCTAAGCAATCTTCGATTTAATGCCGAAGGGGTAATAGCAAGTGTTTCTGCGGCTTTTCTGATAGAGCCCGCCTTGGCAATCTCTTCCACATATTTATAAGGCAGCAGGTGCCGCATGAGTCGCTTTCTCCCCTTCTAAAACAAAAGCGGTGCATTTTTTGCACCACCCTTGGCCGAAACTAACAGCAGACAACTCACCCTGTCAAAGCGTAGTTTTGAAATGGGTGGGCTGAAACACGTGTTTTTGTTCCCGAATTTAAACTTCAAATCAAGTTGCAAGGAAAACCGATGAATATCATCATGGCAATTATAAAGCCGTTTAAGCTGGATGAAGTCCGTAAAGCGCTTAGTGAAGTGGGTGTTGAGGGGCTCACAGTAACGGAGGTAAAAGGATATGGACGACAAAAGGGGCATACGGAAATCTATCGCGGTACTGAATATGCGATCAACTTTTTACCAAAAATCAAAATTGAACTCGCAGTAGACAGTAATATTACGGATGCAGCGATTGAAGCAATCGCCAATGCAGCGCGCACCGAACAAATTGGTGACGGAAAAATCTTCGTTTACGACCTCAAACAAGCCATGCG
>CALDZF010000106.1 GCA_937944165.1 uncultured Rhizobiaceae group bacterium
ATGTTTGATTTGTTCTGGCTTTCTGATCACCAATTTTCGCGTATGCGCCCATATTTCCCTCTTTCTCACGGTGTGCCTCGTACTGATGATCGGCGGGTTCTGTCTGGGATTATTCATGTTATCAAGAATGGCTTGCGTTGGCGCGATGCGCCAACCAGATATGGTCCTCACAAAACCGTGTATAATAGGTTTGTTTCCTTCTCAACAATGCAAACATTGTCTTTCAGGCGGCGGCTGGAGCAGAATGGGTGTTTTTGATCTGATATTCAGCAAGTTAGCTGGTAAGATAGGATATCCTGATACCCTGCAAATTGATGTCGCTCACATCAAGGCGCACAGGACTGCTTGCAGTCTTGCAAAAAAGGGGATGTTCCGCGTCATATTGGGCGAACAAAAGGTGGCTTGAACTCCAAACTGCACGCAGTTGTAAACGATGACGGCAAACTAGTCGTTATGGCTCTGACAGCAGGCCAGACTTCCGATCATGTCGGCGCAAAGATCATGTATCCTTGTTTACCCAAGGCCAATAGATTGATTGGTGACAAAGGCTATGACAGCGATGAATACAGGGCTGCTTTGAAAGCAAAGGGAATTGCTGCCTGCATTCCCCCTCGCAAGGGACGCAATAATCCTCAAGACTATTGTAAAACCTTGTATAAACAACGTCATAAAGTCGAAAACGCCTTCAACAGGTTGAAGGATTGGCGCAGAATTGCAACCCGGTACGAAAGATGTGCAGATCTCTTCTTCGCAGCAATAATAATCTCTGTTATCGTAATATGGTGGGTTTAATGAGTTCTGAGCCTAGTTGGAATACACAGATTAACAATCTAATTGAAATGGTAAAAATTGCGATACATAACCTAACATCACAATTAACTTCCGCAAAGCAGACTTTCTGTTACAAGCATTATTTAAATTGAATCAAAGACACAAAAACTAAAAATTATAAACCTTATGTAAAGCACTCTATCGTTAAGTTGCAAAACAAATAGCTTTAAATAAAGTCATAGCACTACTGGGATGGTTCAATTGTTGGTAGAAAGTTCAACAAAAATTAATGACATAAAAATGAAGCAAGCGCTTCATCATTATGAAGATCATACCGCGTTTTTTTACGGCAAGATCAGTGCAGCTGCTGCAAGTTTAATTTCTTATTTATTAACTAATCAATTTTCAATATTAACAATAGCGCTGTCCATGATGGTCATTATGGCATTTGATATTGGCAATATAAAACTCCATAGTCGGTTAGCTAGGAATGAGAGCCAAAGCTACACTTTATGGCGAACGCAATACACTTTCTTATCCACTTCTTTCATGTTTGCTTTAGGGTTATGGTGTTTTTTCTCCCTGACACTTAGCACAGATCCATTTGTACATTTATTATGCATTTCAGTAACAATGGGTAATATTTTAAGCCTGATTTCCAGAAATTTTACCAATGATAAAATCCTTACAATGCAACTCTCTGCAGTTGCAATCCCAGTTATTCTAGGCCTACCCGCTTATGGTGACTTTAGAAGTATCATCCTTTGTGCATTCTTCTTGCCATTATTTGCAAGCGTGCGCGACATCTCAACAAGATTGCGCGATATTTTCTCCAGCATGGAAAAACAATCAACGGAAAAAGATGAGTTTGGTGTACAACTAAACGAAGCATTAGAAAGCATGTCTCACGGATTGATTATGTTTGATGATGAAATGCGCATGAAAATCATCAACAAGACTGCAAGAAAAATCCTTGAAATAGGCGATGATATAAACTGTTACAGTAAGAGACTAAATGAATTATCCCGCTTAATAGATACAAAACGCCCACTTATAAACCGTGTTCGCATACTTCAAAATACACTTACCAAAAGACTTAACCATCAAACGGCAGCAAAAGTATTTAAGATAACACAATCGCAATACATAGAATTATCTATCAAATTGCGCGATGAAGGCGGCTGCGTTTTGGTTATTGAAGATGTAACACAACGTATTGAATACCAAGACCGTATTAATCAGCTAGCCAAATATGACGAGCTTACGGGGTTATGTAACAGAACCCACTTCATTCAACAAACAAAGCATACTTTACAAAAGATGAACTCAGAGGATACAGCCTCCATATTATTTTTTGATTTGGATGATTTTAAAAGAATAAATGATACGCTTGGACATGAAGCTGGCGACCACATTCTCACAACAGTTGCAGAGCGTATAAGAGAAATACTGCCAGTAAAAGCCGTCAGTGCAAGATATGGCGGAGATGAGTTTGTTGTATTGATCGATGACAAACACCTTACCACCTCTTTAAATTATTTGGCTGAGAAGATTGTGAAGGAAATTGCTCGTGATGTCATCTTTAACAATCAAGTTGTTAGCTTTGGCGCCAGTATGGGCATATCAAAGTACCCAAAAGACGGCACCTCAATTGATCGTCTCCTAAAGCTTGCTGACCTTGCGCTCTATTCTGCAAAAAGCGAAGGCAAAAACACGTTTAGTCATTTCACTAAAGAATTAGAGGATACTCTGCAAAAAAAGGTCTTGATGGAAGAGGATTTAACCAAGGCAGTACAAAACAATGATCTGGAATTACATTTCCAACCGATAGTTCAAATATCAAATGGCAAGCCTAAAGTGTTCGAAGCTCTAACCAGATGGAATAGAAATGGAACAGAGAGTGTTTCGCCATCAAAGTTTATTCCAATAGCAGAAGATTTGGGTCTAATATCTGATATTGGAAAATGGACAATAAATGAAGCTTGTAAAGTTTGCCAAACATGGCCCGAAGATATATCCGTAGCTGTTAACTTATCTGCCGTTCAGTTCAGAGTTGGTTCAATTACTAATATCGTTCGCACAGCATTGGAAAACAGTGGCCTTAATCCTTCTCGGTTGGAAATTGAAATCACTGAGACCGCAATCTTAAATGACATGGATCATGCTATTTTGGTTCTAGAAGAACTGAGTGATATAGGCGTCAAGATTTCTCTTGATGATTTTGGCACAGGCTATTCAAGCTTAAGTTATTTGCACAAGCTACCACTTGATAAACTCAAGATAGATAAATCCTTTATTGATGATCTAACAAACAACAATCGCTCGCGCACACTGTTAAAAGGCATTACAGTTCTTGGTAAAGCATTAGAATTAAAAGTCGTTGTGGAAGGTGTTGAAACAAAAGAGCAGTTTGATTTGTTACGAGAATTATATGATGTTGATTTTGTACAAGGCTTTTATTTCTCAAAAGCATTATCAAAAAATGATGCAATCAGTTTCATAAAAACAAGCCAAGACCTGGGAATTAATGTTATCAATCACCAACAAGAAAACAAATTTGAAAACGTTGCTTGATAAACATATAAAAAGACTGGTCCGTTACAAATTAATTGCCAAGTACTCAGTGGGCTGTTAGCTCTATTTAATGAGCATTACTTCCCCTCTTATCTCTGCAAAAACAAAATCATGGCAAACCCCAGCAATTCTGTTAATGGCAATGGCAGCTGTAATGCAAATTGCTTTTGCGGCTTGGATGGCACTAACCAATAACTTTGCGATAGAAATTCTATCCTTCACAGGCAAAGAAATTGGTATTCAACAATCAATTCGTGAAATTCCAGGTTTTCTTTCTTTTGCAGCAGTATTCTTGTTGCTGTTTGGCCGAGAACAAACTTGGGCTTACATTTCACTTTTACTGTTAGGCGGAGCTGCTGCAGTAACAGGAGTTTTCCCAAGCTTTACTGGCTTTTTAATTACCACATTTATTTCCTCAATTGGATTTCATTATTATGAAACCATGCATCAATCATTATCGTTACAATGGCTCCCTAAAAAGACAGCACCTGCAACCATGGGAAAAATACTTGCAGTTGGCTCAATCGCTCAACTTGGAGTATTTGGGTTTATTTTCATTGCAGGCGCTTGGTTTGCGATTAGCTTCACTGGCATCTATATGATAACAGGCTTGATCACTTGTGTAGCCACGGTTGCATTATGGCTTGCTTTTCCAAAATTTAATGATGGCGCTCCTCAACATAAAAAACTTATTCTTAGGCAGCGTTACTGGCTATATTACGCTCTCACCTTCATGGGTGGTGCAAGACGACAAATTTTTATGGTGTTTGCAGGTTTTATGATGGTGGAGCGTTTTGATTTCGAAATCCATGAAGTCATGGGCTTAATGATTGCAAATCAGTTGGTTACGATGTTTTTCGCACCGCTTATTGGCAAATGGATTATTCGGTTTGGTGAGCGTAAAATTCTAACGATCGAGTATATCGGTTTGATCTTTGTATTTCTGGCTTATGCGTATGTACCCACCTGGGAGCTTGCGGTTGCCCTTTATATAATTGATCACGCTTTCTTTGCGATGGCCATTGCCATGAAAACATATTTTCAAAAAATAGCAGACCCAAGCGATATAGCACCAACTGCAGGTGTCGCATTTACAATTAATCACATTGCTGCCGTATTCATACCTGTATTGTTTGGGTTGATTTGGGTCATAAACCCAGCGGCAGTGTTTATTGCAGGTGCATTAATGGCATTTGTTTCCTTAATCCTTGCACGACTGGTACCCCTTAGACCAGATGAAGGTAACGAATTTGTTTGGAGTGTTGAGCAAGGAAAAGCTTGACCTTTTTACGAATAAATTCAACAATGTAGGTAGATCGGAATTATAAGTTTATGTTAATAAAACTTCCAAAATACGCTTTAATTTTATCGACTGCGTTGATTGCTGCTTGCACCTCTGTCGGCGAACGCACTCTGGTTAGTGTTGGTTATTACACTGTAAGTGGCGACACATTCAGTGAAGTTGACCGCCAAATTAAAATTCATGGACCAGAAGTAACTGGTGTTGGCAAAGCTTTAGCTTCAACTGACTTAAGAATGCTACCAAAAATCAAATATGCACTTGCCAATGGCGGCTGTACTGTTTCCAATGCACGTATAAACGTAAAAGCACGCGTAACGCTTCCGCGTCATTCCAATGTAAACAAATTAAAGTCTGAATTAGCGCAAGCTTGGAATTCCTTGGAAGAATATGCTCGTGTTCATGAAGCTGTACATCTGGCTATTGCAGATAGATATGCTGTTAACATGGAAGAGGCAATAAAAGCGCTGGATACACAAAATGATTGTGTTGAAATGCGTGCAGAAGTTCAAAAAACATTTTCTAGAATGTTTGAACAACATCACGCCGAACAACTGCAATTTGATGCAGATGAAAAGACACGCATAAGAGGATTGGTTAAACAACGTTCAGCTGCACTGCCAAGATAACTTGTGTTTATTATACGCTTAAAATAGATTATAAAATTTAGGCGTATAATAAGGAAATGTTTTATGACCTCACCTAGCAGTATAAAAATTTCGCTTTTGAGCTTACGTGTTTCTTTGTTCCTTCTAATGATTGTTTGGGCAGCTTTGAAAGTTATTGCACCCGTCTCATATGCTGGCGATGGAGCTGAAAAAGCAGGTATTTTTGCTAGTTTTTATGGCGTAGGAGTTGGTGAAAACATCGTACTTATTCTTGGTATTGCACAAATCATATTTCTATTAGCTTATCTGGTGGGCATCTTTAAAACAATCACAGTGGGCGGTGTACTATTTATGAATGCTGTAACACTACTTGTCTCCTTACCCAAAATTTTAAATCCTTTTGAACCGCAAACATCAAATTTATTGTTCTTGGCATCCGTACCAATTCTTGCAGCATCACTGGCTCATTTCCTAATGCGAAAAGATGATACGTTATTATCTCTTGGAAAATAAATCTAATGTCACATATTTGGCGCTTATTGAGCTTGCAATCCAAGGCATTAATCCTCTAGGTATCTTCATGTTTCGTTTTGAATATTGAGGAAAACCATGAGCGCAGATAGCAAAGAACCAACAATTGTAAAGTCCTGGGATGAGTGGTCGCCACTTAAACACGTTATTGTTGGCGTTGCAGATGGTTGTATGATCCCCCCTTCAGAACCAGCACTTGATGCAAAGGTGCCAGAAGACAGCGACATGAAAGGTCAATGGGGACCTCGCACACAAGAAACAGTCGAAAAAGCAAACGAGCAACTTAATAACTTTGCCAAGGTTCTTGAAAGCCGTGGGGTGCGCGTTGATCGCCCTACTCCAATGGACTTCTCCAAACCTGTTTCTACTCCTGACTGGGAAAATCCATCTTCATTTGGTTGTATGCCGCCTCGTGACGTTATTTTGACTGTCGGCAAAGAAATGCTGGAAGCTACAATGTCATATCGTTGTCGTTTCTTTGAATACCTTTGTTACCGCGATTTAATGCAGCAATATTTTGAAGAAGATCCAGATTTCCGCCACGTCTCAGCCCCAAAACCTCGCATGACAGATGCATCTTACCGTATGGATTATTTGGCAGATACTATCGGCGTTGAAAAGCGTTTGGAGTGGACTGCAGAAAAGTTCTTCGTAACCACAGAAGAAGAACCAATGTTTGACGCAGCAGATGTTCTGCGTTTCGGTAAAGACCTCATTGTACAACATGGCTTTACAACAAACCTCAAGGGCATTGATTGGCTGCGCCGTCACTATCCTGATCACCGTGTCAGAGCAGTAAACTTTCCCGGCGATCCATATCCAATCCACATCGACGCAACTTTCACACCCATTCGTCCAGGTTTAATCATCAACAACCCAGAGCGTCGTTTGCCAGATGAACAACGTGAATACTTCCATAAAAATGATTGGGAGATTGTTGATGCAGCACGTCCAGCACATAATCAACCACCAGCACTTTGTTACTCGTCTGTTTGGTTATCCATGAACGTTCTCATGGTCGATGAAAAAACGGTTTGCTGCGAAGCTTCTGAAGTAAATCAAATGGAACAATTTGATAAAATGGGCTTGGAAGTTTTACCAATACCATTCCGTGATGCTTATGCATTTGGCGGTGCCCTACACTGCGCAACAACCGATGTTTACCGCGAAGGTGACTTCACAGATTATTTTCCTACGCAATAATGGATATTATCTCTTTATTATCAATATAGTAAGGAGATATACCTTGTAAGTGCAGACAGCCTATATTACCTCAGGTAAGGAATAATAATCAGTACCTCACCGACTTACAGATGAGTTAAACAAGGGAGTGCAATTTGAAATTTACATCATTAACAGATGAAGCTTTGATTGCGCTTACAGGTCTTGCTGATTACGCACAAGATATAGTCAACCCAACATTACGTTTAGGTGTTACAGGATTATCACGCTCTGGCAAAACTGTATTTATAACATCCCTTGTGCACAATCTTATTAATGGCGGAAAACTTCCCATGTTTGCGCCTTATGCAAACAAACGTATTAAACGCGCGTATCTTCAACCTCAACCAGATGATGATATTCCAAGGTTTCCTTACGAAGAGCATTTGTCTGCTTTACTTGATGGTAAAAATCGCAAGTGGCCGGTTTCAACAAACCGTATTTCTCAATTGCGTTTGACAATAGAGTTTGAACCAGAAGGCTTGATTGCTCGTAATATTAGCAATGGAAAGCTCAATATTGATATTATTGATTACCCAGGTGAATGGCTCTTAGACCTCCCCTTACTTGATCTTACATATGACGAATGGTGCCAGCAAACGCTAAGTGCTGCTAATAAGTTTCCACGCAACAAAATTGCTAAACCGTGGCTTGATTATCTCAAAACACTAAACTCACAAGCAAATGAAGATGAGTTAATTGTTCAAAAGGCATCTGAGTTATTTACAAACTATCTATTTAATTGTCGAAAAGACAAATATGCACTTTCAACAGTCCCACCAGGCCGCTTTATTATGCCTGGAGATCTTGCTGGCTCACCACTCATTACTTTTGCTCCTCTTGAAATTTCCAATACACCCCGCCGTGGTTCGCTTCATGCCATGATGGAAAGGCGTTATAATTCTTACGTTAGCCGTGTCGTGAAGCCATTCTTCTTAAATCATTTCTCCCGCCTTGATAGACAAATTGTACTGGTTGATGCCTTAACTGCAATTAACGCAGGACCAGAGGCTGTTTTTGATTTAAAGTCTGCACTTACTGATATTTTAAAATGCTTTCGCCATGGCAATACCACCTTCGTCAACGCTATTTTGGGTAAAAAGATAAACCGTATTTTATTTGCAGCAACAAAAGCTGACCACCTCCATCACACAAGCCATGACAGATTAGAAAACATTCTAAAATACCTTGTTGAAGATGCATTAAAACGCAGTGGCACATCAGGCGCAGAATTTGACTTTGTTGCATTATCAGCAATTCGCGCAACGCGTGAACAAATTATAAGTCAAGATAACGAAGAGCTCCCTGCTATTATTGGCATTCCACAAGAAGGCCAAACACTGGGTGAAGAAACCTACAACGGTAAAGTAGAGATTGCCCTCTTCCCTGGTGATTTGCCTGAAAAACCAGAAACCGTGTTTGCCGAAAACCCAAAAGAAGCAGAGAATGATGAAAATGGCTTCATGCAATTTCGTCCACCTCTTACAAAAGGTAATGAAGATACAATCAAAGCCCCTTCTTTTCCACATATACGATTAGACAAAGCATTAAACTTCTTGTTTGGAGATAGTCTTTCATGAGCCGCAAGCCGATGGCTATAAAACTTGATGATGGTGCAGCTAAAAATAAAGAGCGACCAGATACCAAGCAAAGCAAGCCTAAATCAAAAAACGCTTCAAGTATAAAAAAACAGCCAAAGACTACCAAACCAAAGATAGCCAAACGGGCACCACGCGTTATGTCTGCACCAAAAGCAGACAGCAATCAAAGCGATCCATTCGATCAATCACCTTTTACTGACACAACAATAGAAACCTCAACGCATTTGCCCGATCTAAACAAAGGCCTTCGTTGGGGGAGTATTTTAATAGGCTCTCTTGGCTTTCTTCTAACTTTGGGTATCTCCTTTTGGTTATATGAATTAATAGAAAGATTTTTTAAAACACATATTGCACTAGGTTGGATTACAGCAGGATTAATCGCATTAGCAGCAATTGCATTGATTGCTTTACTGGTAAAAGAATTTGTTTCAATATCTAGATTACGCAAACTGGAGACACTTCGCCAAGATGCTGAATCGGTTTTACTAACTGACAAACCAGCTAGCGAGACACTCAACGCACTGACAAATTTATATAGTTCGCGTAAAGATATGCGATGGCATTTGGAGCAGTTAAAGTCCTTTGACCAAGAGATTATAGACAATGCTGATCGTATGAGGCTCGCTGAAAAAACGTTGATGGAACCGCTTGATGCAGAAGCCAAACAGATTATTGCCGCGACTGCAAAACGTGTTTCAGTGATAACAGCCTTAAACCCATCGGCTATTTTGGATATTCTTTTTGTTGGCTATCAGGTTTTAAACATGCTGCGCAAACTAATGGCACTTTATGGTGGCAAGCCAGCTTTCTTTGGGGCTGTAAAACTAATAAAGTTAGTCGCAACGCATATTGCCATAACAGGTGGATTAGCGCTTTCAGACACATTATTGCAGCAATTCGTAGGAAAAGGTCTGGCTGGAAGACTCTCAACAAAAATTGGCGAAGGTACTGTAAACGGCATTATGGTAACCCGCATTGGACTTGCAGCAATAGATTTATGCCGCCCCCTTCCTTTTGATGAATTGGAAAGGCCTAACTTAAAAGCTTTTGTTTCTGAACTAATGAAAAATAGTTGGAAATAATTTCAAAAACAGCCTTTAAAAAGGTTACAGACCTACAGAGTATCTCAGATAAATTAAACTCAGAACTTAAATACCTTTTGTATCATGTCAGGCGGAAATTATTTACTATTTATTGATACTTAAAGCCCATAATTTATGAATATTAGATTTATAATTTATTTTTTATTCGTAAGTTGAAGGCGCCTCATGTTTAGTTCTTCTATACAAAAGAAGCTGACATTTCTCATTGTATTGTTGCTGATACCTACAATTATATTGCTTTATGTCGCTGAACATGTCGTAAGCGATAGACTTGAGCGTATAAAAACAGGTAAAAACGGTATTGAATTAATCGAGCAAGTTTGGAAATCTGCTGAGATGATTAATCTTGGTAAGAAGATTGAAAGCGTTAACTTCCAAGCCCAACTTAATCACTACCTCCAAAACCCTTCTATTGACTCAAATAAAAAAGAAACAATCCTAAAACATTGGGAAACAATCAAGAACGAAGAAAAAACATCCTCGAACCGCTTGTTAGCTTCTCAAAGAATAATAGCTGATCTTGCAAAAACTTCAAAATCAACAGCCCTACTATCTGAGTTAAGCCCTGATTTTGCAATTATCACATTTGATCGTTTGCCAGAGGTTGCTTACAGAATAGAAAAACTTACCCGCCTTGGTGAGCGTCTTCAAAACAAAGATACCCTTGGCCAGTCTGATATTATGGCTTTTTTGGTGAACGCAGGCCAATTTAAAGCTGTTGCAGATTATGTTTCAAGACACTCACGTAATACAGCTAATGAGTTTAAATCAATAAACTTCGAACAAATGGAAGCGTTGGGTAGTGATTATCGCAAAAAGAATAGCGGCTTTCAAAACGCAGCCGTAAAAACCACACGTTCTATAGAAACACACCGCTTAGGTTCAAAAGTAGAAATAGACAAGCTACTTAAGGCTGAAACGGCTTTTGACAAAACAATTCATAATTATTGGAACGAAAACAACCAAATTTTTTCAAACTGGTTAAATGAAAAGCAATCTCAGCTTAAATCTTTTTATGTAATTGTCCTTACTAGCCTTATTGTGTTTATCGTAGCCTTAGCAATCATTACCTGGTTCTTGCGCAAATCAATATTGAACCAGGCAAAACAACTTGAGCTTACATTAAAAGAAACTGCACAAAAAAATGAAACGCTTAAAGAACGTGAAAAAGAACTCATAGATGAGCGCAAAAAAGCCCAATTAGGTGAAAAATCCAAAGCAGAGTTTCTTGCTAACATGAGTCATGAAATTCGCACTCCCATGAATGGCGTAATGGGCATGGCAGAATTGCTTGCAGCAACTGATTTAGACTCAAAACAAAAAATGTTTGCAGATGTCATTGTTAAATCAGGTGCATCCCTGCTTACAATTATCAATGACATTCTTGATTTTTCCAAGATTGATGCAGGTCAAATGGAACTGGATACTGCTCCATTTCACCTTACCGAAGCAGTTGAAGATGTCGTAACATTATTATCGGCTGCAGCGGCAGAAAAAAACATTGAAGTAATTTTGCGAATCGCACCCAATTTGCCAAAAGGTGTTGTTGGCGATGTAGGACGTATTCGTCAAATCATGACAAACATAGTGGGTAATGCCATAAAATTCACCAATGAAGGCCATGTTTACATTAATATAGATGGGGAAATAATCCCTGGTAATAACGGTGAGGCAGTTGCCTTAAAATTCTCAATTGAAGATACAGGTATAGGCATTGAAAAAGACAAACTTGAGCAGGTCTTCGAAAAGTTCTCACAAGTAGATGGATCAGCCACACGCAAGCATGAAGGTACGGGCCTTGGTTTGTCTATAGCATCATCCATGGTTAATCTTATGGGTGGAAAACTGGGCGTTCAAAGCGAATTAAATCAAGGCACAACGTTCTGGTTCACAATTGAACTACCTACCCATGCAGATATACAGCAAGCTAAACCCATTATTGACAATCTAACAGATGTCCGCATTCTGATCATTGATGACAATGAAGTAAATCGCAATATCCTTTCTGAGCAAATGGAAGTTTGGAAATTTGATAGCGCAAGCAGCAGTAATGGCCCTGAAGGCTTACAAATTATGCATGCTGTTTTGGCTAACAACTTGCTCTTGGACTTGGTAATTCTAGATTATCAAATGCCTGAAATGAACGGCGCACAAGTTCTGGAAATTATGCGTAACGATCCAAAGCTAAAGAATATTCCTGTACTTACCCTTACATCTGTAGACGATGCCCAAACGCATCAAACACTTACGAAACTAGGGGTAGAAGCAAACTTGACCAAGCCTGCCCGCTCTTCAATGTTATTAGAAACTATTCAGCAGATAATAAGAGATAATCGCTCAAAAACAAACTATTCCGATATTGAATCCCAAAAACCAACTGTAACAGACATCGTTAAAGTTTCACCAAAAACCGTACAGAAACCTAAACCTATATCGCAGAAATTAAATATTCTGGTTGCAGAAGATAATGAAGTTAATCAAATAGTTTTTGAACAAGTTTTGGAAGACTTGGATTTCAATTTCCAGATTGTAGAAAACGGCAAACTTGCTTTTAATACTTTCATAATAAAACAACCCGATATTATCTTAATGGATGTTTCAATGCCAATTATGAATGGCAAGGAAGCAACAAAAGCAATTCGCAAGTTTGAGACTGAAAATAATCTTACAAGAATACCAATAATTGGTGTTACCGCCCACTCACTTAAAGGCGATAGAGAATCATGTCTTGATTCAGGAATGGATGATTATTTATCAAAACCAGTTTCACCCGATGCATTAAAAGACAAAATTCATCAATGGATTGATCAAGCTGCGTCTAACCATCACCAAAATGCTCAATCTTAGCTTCATCAGCATTGCGTAGTTGTTCAGCAGCATGCACCATCATTTGCGCAAGTTTTTCAAAATCTTCTGCCATTTTGGCTTTATCTTCATTAAATTCAAAATCTTGCAGTCTGGAATGTAAAAATTCACGCCCCATCCAACTTACATGACGCGAATATTCACTGGCGGCCATATGAGGTGGGTCAACTAAATATAGTTGATCAAAGCGCGTATAATCTGGAAAGCTCACATCCCTTGGCACGTAGCCGTTGACCATCGTAATACGCTCACCAGGCTGCGTTAGTCCCTTTGCCCTATGGACAACCATATTACCCTGTTGAAGCACAGCATAACCTGGACCTGGCATTACTGGCGCTTTAATCTTATCAGGGTTAAGAGGCTTTCCAGCTTTCTTAAGTTCAGCAACCTCATGCTTGGTACCCAAATAATATTCAAATTCACCGCCTTCAACAGAATTTGGATCCGTAACAAACATTACAAAATCAATCCGCAACGTATCAAAATGCCATTTATCTACGTTTTCACCAACTTCTTTTGGATTATAATTCATATGGCCAAGCTGATGTGGAATTGTATGGGGTAGCAAATGTGTTCCACAAATTTTTGAGACAGCAGCCGTTAATTCATCTGACTGACATAAGTCACGCAAAAATTTTGATTGATAAACGCCTCCCCTGACATTTCTAGCAATCCGTGCATTACTACTCACATAAGGCTCTAATAGATGCGCAACTTCGAGCATACATTTAGCACCCTCATCACTTAAAATTCTGAAAACATTAGTAATGCCAAAATCGCAAGGACATTCAGCAATATCACTATCAGAATAGCCAAATTCTTTTAATGAGATAATTGTCTCAGGCATTTCAATTTGCAAATGTTTAGCAGGATCAAACACTGGCTCATTTTCCAACACAGGAAACCCTTGCGGTTGGACGTCCGGAAACTCAAGCGGATTTGCTAAATATGACGACATTAATCTTCTCCTCAATAAAGAAGAGAGTAAAAGATCAACTCAAAACTTCAACTGCTATTTGCGACTATTTTGCGGGTAAATTATCAGCCAGGAATTGCTTTAAAGCTACCCAGTATTCGTCCCCATCCTTGGAAATCAAAGCAGTCGCACCATGACGGCCTGAACCTTCTGGCACAAACCCAACCGCTGTACTTTTAATCTCTTTTAGGAACTTCTTCCAGTTTCCGGTTTCATTTTTTGCAGAGGTAATAAACACAGGCACAGAAAGTGCAGCTAAGTTTTTGCTGACAAAGCGTTTATCATCAAAATATTCACCCGGCGAGAACGACACAACCGCATCGGCAAAATCCCTATCCTGCCCTGCAAGCGCTAAAACAAGTGCAGAAGAATAAGATGAACCTAAAACCCCAACATGGCGAGCACCAATATTAGCACGCGCCCATCTGGAAGCAGCCTTTAAATCAGGAATTGCTTTTGAATAGGCTACATTGCCACCACCACGCGCAGCCGTTTCATTTTTTACGCCATTAAAAGCGCTACCTGAGCGTTGATCAACTGCTAAAGTTGCATAGCCTAGCTTGTTAAGAACTGGCGCAATATCGCGGTATTCGCCGCGAGAAGCACCTGCCATATGGAACAACACTATTACTGTTGAAAAAGTCCCATCAGGCTTTTGCAAATCTGCGGTAATTTCCAAACCATCTGCAGCCTTAAAAGAAATTTTTTCTGCGTAAGCAGTTGTAATAAACGCAAATACGGACAGGATTGTTACAAGAATTCTCAACATCGGACTTCCTCTAAAAGTAATTTCTAATTAAATAATACCAGCTTTAGCCAAAAGCGTTAGTAACAATAAAGCGAGAGTATGCCAAAATTACAACTTGGATATTCACCTAATCCATGTATAGCAAATAACATGAATAACATTATCGATATAACTGATGTTCTGCAACGACATGAGCATAATCAAAAATTAATGGGACTGGATCTAGGTTCAAAAACCATAGGCATATCAGTTTCTGATGTAAGGCTGAAAATTGCCTCAGCCCGTGAAACGGTTATTAGACGTAAATTTACATTGGATGCTGAATATATCGTCCAATTGGCTACAAAAGAAAATATATTCGCTTTTGTAATTGGCCTGCCCATAAACATGGACGGTTCACATGGACCTCGAGTTCAATCGACCCACGCTTTTATCAGAAATATGTCACAACATACTGAATTGCCATTTATCTTATGGGACGAGAGACTTTCAACAGTAGCTGCAGAAGAAGCAATGATAGAAGCAGATATCTCACGCAAGAAACGCGCACAAAGAATAGATGCGGTGGCTGCAGCAATTATTCTGCAGGGTGCACTGGACCGTTTACAATCTGGCTAGAATTATCATCATTTTCATCAGCTTTATGAAAACCAAGTTTGCTCTTTATAAAAGCCAACAACTGCGGCAACCAACGTTTATACCAACGTAACGCAGCAATGCCAAAGACAATAAACGTGTCAAACACAAACACCCAAGCAACTTTAATAGGTACTTCAGACGCTGGTATATTCAATACCTGTGCATAAATTCCGTACATATGATCATGAAAATTTTTGGAAAAGAAAAAAGTCGGACCCAAATCATAATAACTTACAAAATGCCAGCCCCAGAATAAAACTACAGTAGCGGCCCATATAATCAAAATTTTACGCATAGAAAGGTTTCCTGTATAACCTCCCTACTATGCACAATTGAAGTTTAGTAAACAACGTAAACTATTTGTTAAGGTTAAATTATACAGTTAACAAGGTGTTCATATAAGTCTTTTCAGCACACTAGGCCGTGTGGACGAATTTAATTAAGATAAAAGCGGTAGATTTTATTCATGATGATCAATACTGCCATAAAAAGCCATCTAGCAGCAAATACAAATAGCTTTGGCTTAATAAGATTAATCGCAGCAAGCATGGTTATAATATCTCATTCATGGATAATTACTGGCGGGATAAAAGTGCTTGAACCCCTGCAAGCACTCACTGGCTTTTCATTAGGTTGGCATGCTGTCAATATATTTTTTGCATTATCAGGTCTACTAATTGCAGCAAGTCTGGAACGTTCAAAATTTATAATTTTGTTTATTTGGGCTAGGTTTTTGCGGATTTACCCCGCACTACTAATCGTAATTTTTACAACTTTGATCATTTCGGCCTTAAGCACAAATATGTCGAACTGGAATATTTCAATACTTATAAAATTTATATTGAAAAACATATTTCTACTTGGGGGGAGTGCTACTCTGCCTGGTATTTTTGAAAACAATCCTATAGCTGGCGAGATCAACGCTCCGCTATGGACGCTTAAATATGAGGTCTTAGCATATGCCTCTTTAGCAGGCATTTTTGTAATCTATAAATTACTACCAAAACTACCAGCAATGAAATACATGTCCTTGGTCATTTTATTTGTCACTTCAGCCATTATGTCAGATTTCGGCGACATGAGCAGTTATACTGCTTTTGAGCACCTAATTCGTCTATTTTTCGCGTTTTATCTTGGTGTTACGGCATGGTATTGGCAAGAAAAAATAAGAGTGAAACTTTCCATCGCGATTATTTTATTAATTTTAAACAGCGTATTTATATGGGCTGGTTTTTATTTAGCAGCCTTACAAATACTCACGCTTGTATATTTGGCCTTATTAATTGGCGTTCAACAATATGGTTGGCTAACACGCTTTACCAATAGCCAAGATTATTCCTATGGAATTTATATTATCGGATATCCCATACAACAATTACTCGTTGCATTTTCAATAACATTAACGCCCGCTACAAATGCAGTTTACGCATTACTCATATCACTTGCACTAGCATCTGTTCTTTGGAACTTGATTGAAAAACCAGCGCTAAAACTTAAAAAACATTAATTAGTCAATAATATAGCATTCTTCACCAAGCAGGAAAACTCTTCTCAATAATAACGCGTGCATTATAGCGATTATCCAACATCCCATATGTGTTACGCCATAAACCACCTAATCGGGTTTCAATGAACGCTGTAGCACTTGTAGTTTGACCCAAACGTGTTAACTCAGCAGCAGCAGCCGTTAAAGCCAATTGTTCAACAAAAATACGTGCAGACCCTGGGTCTTCTAATGTCATTTTGGCTGCAGTTCTAATAACATCAATCGCTTTTGAGGCATTGCTGCCACCTAAATCTCTTAATAGATCATCAAGCACAGCATCAAGAATATTATCACTTTTAGATAGAACCCTGATAACATCAAGACACATAATGTTACCCGCACCTTCCCAAATACCATTTAATGGCGCTTCTCGGTAATGTCTGGCTAAGTTATTTGCTTCGACATAACCATTTCCACCAAGGCATTCCATTGCTTCGCCTATGAGTGCAGGTGCAATTTTACAGGTCCAATATTTTATAACAGGCGTCATAAGTCTGACATAAGCAGCCTCATTTGGATTAGCCCCTGCTCTATCAAACGCACTAGCTAAGCGAAAAGTAAGAGCAGATGCAGCGACCGCATCCAGAGATAAATCACCAAGTACACGCTCCATAATCGGTTGATCAATAAGTTTGGCATTAAATGCAGAGCGATGCCGGCAATGATGCACCGCTTCTGCAAGACTTGTGCGCATTAAACCTGCTGAAAATACAGAACAGTCCAATCGGGTAAGCGTCACCATCTCCATTATGGTTTGGATACCTTGTCCCTCCTCCCCAATCAGATATGCTAAACAATCTACAAAGCGCACTTCGCTTGAAGCGTTAGAACGATTACCAAGTTTATTTTTCAAACGTTCAAAGTGGATACCATTTAATTCTTCATCCGGCAAAATCCTTGGCGCCATAAAACAACTAATGCCTTTGGCAGTTTGAGCAAGAACTAAGAACCCATCACACATAGGCGCTGACATAAACCACTTATGACCATTTATGCGCCAAATTCCACCTTGTAACGACTCTGCCATGGTTTCTGTTAAACGAATATCAGACCCGCCCTGGCGTTCTGTCAAAGCCATTCCCAGCATTACACCCCGTTTTTGTGACAATGGTCTATGGGAGGCGTCATAAGTTGAAGACAATATTTTCTCTTGCCATTCAGACAATAGTGACTGATTCGCAGCAAGTGTCGCGACTGATGCGTTCGTCATGCTCATAGGACAAAGATGGCCGCTTTCCACACCACCGCTTATATACATCCGAATTGCTCGCGATAAATTACGTTGGCCTTTGCCTAGTTCTGTTTCGCGCCATATGGAGCAATGCAAACCCTGCTCAACACCCTTTCGCATAAGTGCATGCCAAGCTGGATGAAACTCCACACGATCAACACGCTCCCCATTGGCGTCATGTGTATGTAAAACAGGCGCATTTTCGTTTGCCAATATACCAAGTTTAAGCGTATCAGAATTACCAGCCCACGCACCCAATTTAATAAAACCATCCTTAGTTTCAGCTGGCATTGACACAGAAACAAGGCCCAGCATGGGATCAGTTTTGAAGGCATTAAAGCCAGAATATTCTGGTGACTGATTGTTCATAACAACTTTATGCGCATCAAATCATGATTCTGCAAATCAGATGCTTAAAAAATTATTCTAAAACAAACAAAATGACGTGCAGGATTATCTTTACAGAAAACTTTTATTATTTTTTACAGCAGATTGTACAGTAATATATTAAGCTTGCTTCTCAGGAATTCTAACGACAAGTCCATCAAGTGCATCCGTTATTTTAACCTGGCAAGACAACCTGGAGGTAGGTTTCACTTCCCATGCAAAGTCAAGCATATCTTCTTCCATTGCTTCAGGACTGCCAACGGCTTCAGCCCATGTATCATCTACATAAAGATGACATGTAGCACAAGCACATGCACCACCGCATTCAGCCTCAATACCGGGTACGCTGTTTTTTATAGCGGTTTCCATAACGGTTGCGCCATTGGCAGCATCAACTTCAAAGCGTTGATCATCATGAGTGATATAAGTTATTTTAGCCATTTTGCAGCCCTATTGTGAATAGTTGAGTAAATTTAATGGCGGTTTATCAGCTAAATTATGTTAGTCAAGCAGTTATAAGTTCGCAGGCTCAAGCTTCAGCAGAAATCATCGCAACATATTCTGTAATATGTGCAAATTCTTTTATAATTGCGTTCAACTCAAACTTGCCATTGGTTTCTGCCAAACTTGCGTACTGTGCCAATGGAAAAGCACCAATATTGCTTGCTGCACCTTTTAAAATATGCGCTGCTCTATAAATGTCATCGGATGTTTTAGCCAACTTAATTGTGCTTATATAATTTGGTATTTGAGTTAAAAACATCTTTAAAACTTCCAACTCAAGACCACGATCGCCCATTGTAAGTTTAGACAAATGAACCAAATCTACTGGTTTTTCCGTCCCCTCATAGCGACATGCCTGCGTTACATCAGCTTTCAACGCCATACTCATCTTATACTCCTAACCAATTCTTCCGTTACGATAGCATAAACTTAAAAATATTTTATTAATGCCTCTCCAAATTAATTCAGGAATGTAACTACTTACGCGTATTCGCCTAGGTGTATTAACCTTATTTTAACTTTTCAGAGGATTAAGCATCAGAATTCTTGTGATGCTATATAATGTGTGCGAAAACTAAAAAGTTGACGGGGAAAGTCTCAACATTGAGCAATTTAGTAAATATGAGGCATGCATCATGGCTAACAAAGCCGCAAAAGACATCACTGGTGAAACTGCGCTTAACGCAGTTGAAGAGGCTCTGTCTGTAGATTTTACAGAAGATTTGGATGATTTAAGCGCTATAGAAACAAAAATAGAAAATGCAGCCTCGAAAATTAAAGGCGAGAGCACCGGCGAAAATCAAGTGCAAAATTCTCTCAATGAAATTGATGCAACTGCGCCAACCTCTGCACCCCCTGCTGCAAATGATGAGATAAACCCTGAGCTAGCAAGCTTAATTTATGCTATCCAGCAAAAACAACCAAGCCGTATTTACTTATATACTTTCCTCATAACATTAGCCTGGTTAAGCGCTTGTGCTTATTATGGCTATCAAAATATAGTTCCAACATTGCCAGCAAACTTTGAAGTGGCTTTAATTTTTTCATCGACTAGGCTGATGACATTTCTGGCAATCAGTATTTTGCCTTTATTGCCATTGTGGGCTTTTGCGGTTCTAGTTCGACGCTCGCAAGAGATGCGTCACGCAGCTAGTACAATGACCGAAGCTGCTATCCAATTGCTTCAACCAGAAACTGCGGTAAGAAACTCTGTTGCAACAGTTGGACACGCTATTCGTCGCGAAGTGAACGCTATTGGTGATGGTGTAGAACGAGCAATTGCGCGTGCTGGTGAACTTGAATTCATGGTTCAAAAAGAAGTCATGAACCTGGAACGCTCTTATGGTGATTCTGAAGTACGCCTACGTAGCTTAGTCGACGAAATTGGTACGGAACGTGAAATGATGATTAATCACGCCGATCAATTAAAAAAAGCGATTTCAAACACGCATGCCAACCTTACAACCGATATTGAAGTTGTAAGTAAAAAAATTGAAGAAAACTTACATAATGCAACAATGTCAATGAGCGATACACTTGCTCTGCGCAGTGACACCATAACAACAAAGCTTACTGAAACAAGTGAAGGACTAATTAACCTGCTGGCTTCCACAGGCGACAATCTAAGTCATCAATTAGCTGTCACAAAAGATGGATTGGCTTCTGAAATTGATCAAAGCAAAGAAGCAATGATTAATACGCTAACAACAAACGGCAAAGCTGTTGCAAGACTGATTGAAACAAGAACGACAGGTCTTCAGCAAGCAACATCCTTGATTGATGAGAGGCTTGAAGCCAACAAAGAAGAATTTAATTTAAACTTTGGAACCAAAACAAAAGAACTTGCAACGGTAATGCAAGCGGCTGGTCAATCAGTAAGTAATTTACTTAAATCTACTTCTTCAGAAGTTGCAGAACAAAGTAATTCTACTATACAAAAAATTGAAGAAGGCCGTACCAACTTCCGGAAGGAAATGACTGAAAAAACAGTCGAATTTGAAAATATGATTAATTCAGCCAGCGTTAATGTTGCTCAATCATTATCTGCCGAAAGCGATAATCTATTTAACAAGTTAGAAGTAAGCGTTGAAGAATTTGAGAAAAAGGGTAATTTAATCATTGAGCAAGTCGGTGATAACCTATCTATTCGCGCCAGCGATTTTGCATCGCAAATTTCAAAAACAGGCGAAACGATTGAGGCAGCTTTTGAAGGTAAGTTAAGTGCAATTGATGAAAGCATAACAACAAAAGGCGACAACCTTGTCAGCGCTCTTGGAATGCGCACAGAAGCACTTGGCAAGGTGTTACAAGAGCGCACAGAGACCATTGGTCAAACAATAGGTGACAAACTTTCTGGTTTTGGTAAAGTTTTAACAGATCAGGTCGACAGCACTGTTTTAAAACTTCAAGATCAGGTGAATGAACTTCAAACCAACACAAAAGATGTTGAAGAAATTATTTCTACCAAAACTCAAAAAGTCGAAGATGTAATAAAATCAAGTACGATTGAATTTGCTACGACAGCAGAAGAAAGCATGAAATCAGCTGCCGAAAAATCTGAAATCATCAATACTGCATTAAATCAAGCTTCCACAAAGTTATCAGATTCCATTGATACTGCATCAACTGAGCTAACCCAGAAAGTTGCTGCAACAACGGATGAATTAAATAATTCTATCCTGGAAAATCAAGAACAACTTAAAACGACAATAGATAAACAGAAGCAGTCTTTTGCCAAAACAATTAACAATTCAACAAACACCTTTAGCAAGGTTACTGAAAAACTTTCTAATACTTTGAATGATACATCCAACGCAGTAACTCAAAAAGTTACCTCGGTTACAGATGAATTGAACAATTCAATTCAAGCAAACCAAGAGCAACTTAAAACGACAATGGACGAACAAAAGCAATCTTTTGCTAACACTGTTCAAGGTTCTGCCCAAGTACTGAGCAAAATTACCGAAAAACTATCCAGTACTTTGAAAGATACGTCTAGCGAAGTAACCCAAAAAGTAACTTCAGCAACTGATGAATTAAACAATGCGATCATTGCAAACAAAGATGAATTTACTGCTGCAATGGATGAAAGGAAAATTGATTTCGTCAATTCATTAGACGTTCAAAAACAAGTTTTCACAAAGACAATAGACGGTACTACAGAGGTATTTAACAAGGCAATTGAAGAACGCTCAAACAATCTCTCAGCAAAACTGAGCCAGGGTGCGCATCAAATAGCCAATGCACTCGAAGAAAAAACACGTGATGCTACAAACCGTATGGAAACAAGCGTTAAGGCGCTGGATGCACGCCTGAGTGAAAATTCCAATACGATTGAAACTCAATTTGCTGCAGGCAATCAAATTCTTGAAGAGAACCTATCTAAAGGTAAAGAAGAACTCCTGAAGACAATCTCAAGCACCTTGTCGCATGTCACCGAAGAAATTGATGGCAAAGCAGGTAAAATCTCCACTATACTAACTGAGCGTGCAAACGAGATTAATGATAAACTTGGTGGTACCCTAGTTGAAACCCAACGAAATCTGGAAACCAAGACTGAAGAACTCAATACCCTGCTCTCTTCTAGAACATCCGAACTTTCAAACCTGATTGATAGTGAAGCAAAGCCAATCATTGGTTCAATTATTGAAGCTGGCACTCAAACAGGTGCCCAACTTTCAAGTCTCTCCAAAATGGTTGCTGAAGAAGCAAACTCTCTATTTGCCAACATTGGTAATTCAAGTGAGCTACTTGGAAAACTAATTAATGATGCATCGATCAATCTTGATAATATGCAAAACTCCTTGTCAGGACAGATAGAAAACTTCTCTAGTTCTGTTGAAACAACAAAATACAACGTATCAAAATCACAAGAGTTAGCTTCAGATCTTTACGAGAAAATGCAAAGTGCATCCAACGATATGCTCATTGGCGTAGGTGGGATTGCACAACGTTTTGAAGCCCAAAGCATCATACTCCAGGATGCAACAAAAATGATTGATGCAGCACAGGCAAATCTTGAGGTAACATTGGAAGGCAAGCAAGATGCATTGCAACAACTAGCTTCTGGTATTGTTGCACACAGCGATCAAATTAATACAAATATGACTTCATTTAATCACATGATTACCTCCATGGTTGAAGACGCCAGCAGTAAATCACAAAACATTAGCGGTTCAATAGCGGCAGAAATTTCCAAGGCAATAGAAGAATCAACTTCACGCTTTGATGATGCCGTAAACGCAATGCGTTCTGCTGCACAAACTATGCGTAAAGAACTTCAAGATACACGCGAACAAATGCGTCGTGGTATTTTGGAATTGCCGGATGAAACAGAGAAAAATGCATCAGCTATGCGCCGTGTGGTAACAGATCAGATTTCTGCCCTGCGTGACCTATCTGCAATCGTTGAAAAGTCTGGCAAGTTTCTGGATTCAGCTCCTGCTGCAAATGTCCAACCTGTATCTGAAGTTAAACCAGCAGCACCAACGCTGCCAATACAACCGCAGCGTCCACAGCCAATTATTCAACCAACAAGAGCGCAGCCTTCACCAGCAGTTGATATGGCATTACGCGGCACACAAAGCGCAGTAGTATCAGCAGAGCCTGCAAAAGCGCCCAAAGCCCCAATAAATACTGCAACAAATACAAGAAATGCCGGCTGGGTAAGTGATTTACTACGCAGAGCATCTGAAGAAGATAGCAAACCGAAACCATCTGTAAATGTTGCCGACAGCAGATCCCCTAATCAAGTCGTTGAGTCTTTACATTCACTATCGGTTGATATTGCAAATGCCATTGACCATGAAGCATCTGTTGATCTGTGGGATCGTTACCAAAGAGGCGAAACAAACATCTTTACAAAAAGACTTCAAATGCTTCAAAGCCAACAAACTTTTGATGAAATTCGTAATAAATACGCATCAAACCTAGAATTTAAAACAGTTGCTGATCGTTATTTAAATGATTTCGAACAGCTTCTAGGCAAAGAAACATCAAACGGTCAAAACCAGGCTTTGACACAACATTATTTAAAGTCTGACACAGGCAAAGTTTACTCAATGCTGGCATATGGTACTGGTAGGTTTGGCAACTAAAATATCTTAGGCGCAGGGCTTAGTTTATAGCTTTTAAAAAAACATCAGGATCAATATTCCCGCCTGAAATTACAAGTGCAATGGTTTCACCTTGCCATTTTTTTGAGTATTTCAATGCAGCAGCAAGTGCAACAGCACCGCCCGGTTCAACGACTAACTTTAGCTCTTCAAAAGCAAATTTAACCGCTAGTAGAGCTTCCTCATCTGTAACTACCAATCCTGAATGAAGAAGCTGTTTATTAATCTCAAACCCGATAGAACCCGGATTTGGTGTTAAAATCGCATCACAAATAGAACCTGAAGTTTGATTATTGGTTTCAATGCCACCACTTTCTAATGAACGCTTATAATCATCAAACCCTTCTGGCTCCACTGAATATATCCTTGAGTCAGGAAAATGATGATTTATTGATAGCGCTGCACCAGCAGTTAAGCCCCCGCCCCCTGTACAAATAATTGCATGATCAGGTTTTATTCCAAGCGCATTCATGTCTTGCGCAATTTCCAAACCAACGGTGCCTTGTCCGGCAATTACCCTAGAATTATTATATGGATGAACAATAATCGCTCCTGATTCATCAGCAATACGTTTTAAAACGGCTTCACGGTCTTCTGTCTGACGATTATATAAAACTACCTTTGCACCTTTTGCCTTGGTTCTATCAACTTTCATAGTCGGAGCATCTGCAGGCATAATTATAGTAGCATTGCAGCCAAAGATTTTGGCTACCTCCCCAACACCTTGCGCATGATTACCTGAAGAACTTGCCAAGATACCTTTACTGCGCTCCTCATCACTTAAAGAGCTAATAGCGTTAAAAGCACCACGAAATTTAAAAGAACCAGTGCGCTGTAAATTCTCTGGTTTCACAAACACCCTACAGCCTGTAACTTCATCAAGAATATTCCATCGCATCAAAGGTGTTTTAATAGCTTCACCTTCAATCTTATTAGCAGCAATTATAATATCATCATAAGTTGGGATATTCGCAGACATGACAGAACTTTCACTTAGTGCGTAATTGATGTTAAAACACTATTTCCATATTGATATGTGGTAAAGTAGCAATTTATAAGATAGATATAAAACATACGCCAACAAATTAAGCGTAAGTTTTATCACTCACTGGATGTATTATAAAAAGGCTTATACCAATTACAGCCTATACAAAACACCCCTTAGAATTTAATCATAAAGATCAGAACCTTACAGAACCACACGGAATTAAAATGTCAGATAAGAAAAAAACATATAAGCCAGCTAACGAACTTGAAGAAGGTGCGCTGTTTTATCATACAAGCCCAAAACCAGGTAAAATGGAAATCACTGCTACCAAACCTCTTGGTAATCAGCGTGATCTCGCACTTGCTTATTCCCCTGGTGTTGCTGCTCCTTGTTTACATATTGAAGTCGATCCTGACATGGCTGCGCAATATACAGGACGCGCTAATCTTGTAGCCGTTATTTCAAATGGTACGGCGGTTTTGGGCTTGGGCAATATCGGCCCCCTCGCATCCAAACCTGTTATGGAAGGGAAAGCAGTTCTTTTTAAAAAGTTTGCAGATGTGAATGTTTTCGACATCGAGGTAAATGAAACCAGAGTAGACCAATTTTGTGATGTTGTTGCCGCAATGGAACCAACCTTCGGTGGTATTAACCTTGAAGACATCAGCGCGCCAGAGTGTTTCTTAATTGAGGAACAATTACGCGAGCGCATGCAAATTCCCGTATTCCATGATGATCAGCACGGCACAGCTATTATTGTTGCCGCAGGTGTTCGTAATGGCTTGGAAGTAGCCAAGAAAAAACTATCGGAAGCCAAAATCGTGGCTTCAGGTGCTGGTGCAGCTTCAATTGCATGTCTTAACTTGCTCGTATCTATGGGCGTAAAACGCGAGAACATTTGGGTAGCTGACTCCAAAGGCGTTGTGTGGGATGGCAGAAACGAAAGCATGGATCGCTACAAGCAAGCCTATGCGCAAAAAACCGACAAGCGTAAATTAGAAGAAATCATGCCAGGCGCTGATGTATTCATTGGTCTTTCTGCCGCAGGTGTTTTAAAGCCAGAAATGCTCAAAGAAATGAAAGAAAACCCGATTGTCATGGCATTGGCGAATCCGACACCAGAAATCATGCCAGAGCTTGCGCGTGAAGCGCGCTCAGATGCTATGATTTGCACAGGTCGATCGGATTATCCAAACCAGGTCAACAATGTACTTTGTTTCCCATTTATATTCCGTGGTGCTTTGGATGTAGGTGCTACAACCATTAATGAAGAAATGAAAATAGCGGCTGTTGAAGCCATTGGCGATTTAACGCGTGAAGAACCTTCAGAAGCTGCAGCGGGTGCTTATGGTGGTGAAACGCCACGCTTTGGCCCTGATTATTTAATCCCCTCCCCATTTGACCCAAGATTAATGCTACGCGTTTCGCCAGCTGTTGCAAAAGCAGCAATGGACAGTGGTGTAGCGACACGCCCTATTGAAGATTGGGACAGTTACAACGACACATTAAACCGTTTTGTTTTCCGCTCTGGCATGATTATGAAACCGATTATCGAAAAGGCAACTCATTGCTCAAAACGGGTAATTTTCTCAGATGGTGAAGATGAACGTGTCTTAAGAGCCGCAGAAATTGCTCTACAAGATAAACTGTGCCAACCAATCTTGATTGGTAGACCCGAGGTAATTGAAAAGCGCCTTGAAAGGTTTGGTTTAAGCATACGCCCTGACAAGGATTTTGAAGTTATCAATCCGCAAAAAGATGATCGTTACCGTGACTATGTGAACACATTTGTTGAAGTTGCTGGCAGAGATGGCATCACACCAGATGCGGCAAGAAACATTGTTCGCTCAAGCACAACAGCAATTGGTGCTTTGGCCATTATTCGCGATGATGCGGACGCACTTATATGTGGCTTGGAAGGTCGCTTCTTCCGTCATAGACAATATATTGACCAGATCATTGGTCGCCAGGAAGGTTTAACATCACTTCACGCAATGAGCTTGTTGATTGACCAAAAACGCGCCTTATTCATGACAGACACCTATATTGCGGAAGAACCTGACGCACTACAAATTGCTGAAATGACGCGTTTAGCAGCTAAAGAAATCGAGCGCTTTGGTATTGTTCCAAAAGCAGCGCTCCTTTCTGCATCCGATTTTGGTTCAAGACCTATGGAAACTGCAAAAATCATGCGTGAAGCAGCAGAAATCTTGTTTGAAACCAATCCTGAGCTGGAAGTAGACGGTGAAATGCACGGTGATAGTGCTTTGGATGAAACCATTCGTGAGAAAGTTTATCCAATGTCTCGATTAAAAGGAAAGGCGAACTTACTGGTATTTCCTGATCTTGATGCAGCAAACATTACGATGAACGTAGCCAAGGAAATAAATGATGGCCTTCACGTTGGCCCTATCATCCTTGGAACCAAGCGCCCTGCCCATATATTAGCGCCAGCTGTAACTTCACGTGGCGTCTTAAACATGACAGCTCTGGCAGCAGTTCAGGCTGTGCAATTTGATGAAGAAGCGTAGCAATAGAAAAAACTTGCCCACAGGGAATATTTTAAATAATAATCCTTTAACCTTGTTAGGTCATTTTTAATTCATCTTAGCATGATAATGATACACCTCGGTGGATCAATGTTTGAGAGTTAAACAGTGGGCAAAAATAAAAAATTATCTACTCACAAGCAGTTAGGCACGTTCTGCCTGACGTTAGCTGGAGTAACTATAGTAATGCTTTCCACATCAGGCAACGATGCGGCAGCACAATCTCGTGCCGCCATATGTAAATCGCTTAATTCGCAATTGGCCTCTGTATCCTCAGGTGGTTCAGGCGGCGGAAATTCTGCGCAATACCGCAAATTTGACAACGCTGTTAGAGCCCAACAAACGCAAATTAGCAAAACAAAGCGTATTGCAAGGCGTGGAAGATGTACAGGTTTGGGCTTTTTAAACACCAAAAGTGCGCAATGTAAACGCGTTATAACCAGTTTAAAGAAAATGGAAGCTAATTTACGAAGCTTAAAAAACAGCCGAGCTAAAAATGCACCCAAATCTTCAAATAATTCGCGTTTAAGAAACAGAATTTTAAAAAGAATAAAGCAAAACCGCTGTAATACTAAAATAAAAACAGCAAAGGTACAGCCACCCAAAAAGACCAAGTCAAAAAGAAGAGCACTACTCGAGCAGGTTTTTGGCGTTAAAACTTATAGCGATACAGGTCAACGTAAAAATACAGCCAAGAAACAAAATAGTAACAATAATAATAACCTAGGTAGCATCTCAATTTCCAGATATGGTACTTTCCGCACTTTATGTGTTAGGAAAAGCGATGGATATTATTTCCCAATCAGTTTTTCGACAGTTAGTGTCCGCTTTGAAGAAGATAGCCAGACCTGCCAACAAATGTGCCCTAGTAGTGAAGTAGAGCTTTATCATCATAAAATGCCGTCAGAAGACAGCGAAGAAATGATAAACTACCAAACAGGCAAACCCTATGTAGACGAGCCTTTTGCCTTCGCTTATCGCAAGTCTGTTGATTTGGAAAATAAATGCCGTTTTGCAACTCACAACCGATTTAATAGCATTGAAGTTGCAACAGATACAAAATTACCAGAGACGGAATCAAACATAATAGGTAAGCCTGTATTTCGTGAAAACCCTGCGTTAATTCCAGACGATCACGACATTAAAAAAGGCAACCTAACGATGGCACAGATACAGTCATATCTAGCGGTTTCAAATGCTCCAGAAGAAGTTCAAGAGAACCAGGTCGTTGCAGAAAACCGCAAAATCAGGATAGTCGGGCCAGCGTTCTTTCCCGTCCAATAAGCGGTAGCATTTTATCCAGCTCTGGGCCATGCTCCATGCCTGTCAGTGCTTTTCGCAATGGCATGAAAAGCCCCTTGCCCTTGCGATCTGAGACTTGTTTTATTTCAGAAAGCCACTGCCCCCAAGTGTCTATTGACCAATCACCATCTGGTAGAACTGATTTTGCTGTCGCAATAAATTCAGCATCTTCTGCATCTATGACAGGCGTTGCATTCTCAACCAATGACCATAGCTCAGCCGCTTCTGTTACTTTGCCAAGATTATCTTTAACAGCAAGCCAAAAACCTTCACCACCGCCTACTCCCATTTGTTCAAGGCGTGGCTTGACAGCTTCATAATCCAACTGATGCACAATCTTCTTGTTCAAACTATCAAGTTCCGTAGGCGCAAACTTCGCTGAAGACTTTGTCACTGATTGCGGATTAAATTTGCCGGTCAGTTCTTCCATTGAAGCAAGCGCTTCTACAGGACCAGAAGTACCAGTTAAAACAGCTAAACAAGCAACAGCCATGGGTTCATAGCCTTCTTCTGCAAGCGTGTGAATGGAAAGCGAGCCAAGGCGCTTGGATAAGCCCTCACCGCTTTCCGTCGTCAGCAAGTTATGATGCCCGCAAATCGGCGGCTTTGCATCCAGCGCCTTGAAGATGGCAATTTGAGCGCCTGTATTGGTGACATGATCATCGCCGCGAATAATATGGGTTATACCAAGGTCAATATCATCAACCACACTTGGCAAGGTATAAAGCCACGACCCATCTGCGCGTATGAGAACGGGATCTGACATAGAAGCCAAGTCAACGGTCTGGCGCCCACGAATGACATCATCCCAGGTTTCTTCGGTACGCTGTGTTTCAAAAGGACTATCCGCATAATTTGGCAACAAAAAACGCCAATGCGGGTTCAAACCTTCCGCCTCAAGCTCTTTGCGTTGTTCATCATCAAGTTTTAAGGCAGAACGATCATAAATTGGTGGCAATCCACGGGCTGCCAAACGCTTGCGCTGGCGGTCAAGTTGATCAGGCGTTTCATAACAAGGATATAAGAGCCCTGCATCTTTTAGTTTTTGCGTCGCAGCTTCGTGTTGTTCTGCGCGGTCAGATTGGCGCTCAACGATATGAGGCTTGATACCAAGCCAATCCAGATCACGCGCAATACCCTCAGCAAACTCCTGTTTGGAACGCTCTTTGTCTGTATCATCAAAGCGCAAAACAAACTCACCATCATTTTGTATGGCAAAAAGCCAATTGATCAACGCAGGACGCGCGTTGCCAAGGTGAATATTGCCTGTTGGTGATGGCGCAAAACGAACTCGAACGGTCATAGATTATCTTTCATAGATTTAAGAATCAGCCTGTAGTCTAGTCATGATTTTACGGGATAGAAACAGCATTACAACGCAAGCTGCAAGGCAATAAATTCCCATGGTTAAAATTTGAAGCGAATAAGAAACACCATTATCGATCAAATAACCCGTTAATCCTGGTCCAATAGCAGTACCAAAGACCATCATGGCAATGATAACAGAACGCACTGACCCTAGATGTTTAGTACCATATATCTCTGGCCAAAGTGCACCAAATAATGTGGAGGAAAAACCGTATGAAACGCCTAAAAGCCCCATGAAAATATAACTACCAGAAACACTTTCAAGCGCCCACATCGCGATACATGCAGCAGCAAGCGGCACTAAAAAGCCTGGCAATAAGGCAATTGCAGAAAAGCGGTCGATCAACTGCCCTGCAATAAGCGCAAACATGAAAGTAGAAATTGCCATAACGGTAAAGGAGTAAGAAAATTCCAACTTGCTCCAGCCTCTCAATTCGATCAGATAATCTTGATGAAAAAATAAAGTTGTCCCAATAAACGATGGTGCAAGAACAGCAGTTAAAAGCAGCCAAAAATAAAGGTCAGATAAAACTTCGCTACGTGTCCAGCTTTTAACACTTGATGATGCATCGTTACTGACATCAGCATCACTGGGCGTTCGTTCAACTTTCATTAGAAAATAAATCGCAGGCAAAGCAACAAACATCAAGAAAGCAGCGGACAAAGACCATGTTTCACGCCATGTAAAAACCAGAAGTGCTGCAGAATAAATAATCGGCAGAAAAGCCTCACCTGCCTGATGCCCCACGACCGCGATTGAAACAGCCCGTCCCCTTTGTGCAGAGTACCATTTACCCATAGCCGTCAAAGAAGTATGCGTCATCATCCCCTGTCCAAAAAGGCGCAATAAATATAAAATCGCAACCAGTAATATGATTGAATGAGAAAAGCCCATGGCAACGGATGCAAATGCCAAGGCCGGGATGATGATTAATACCGTTTTTGCAACTGAGATATAGTCAACAATTTTACCCAGAAATGGCAGTGTCAGCGCACTACCAAGCGTTGCAAACATATAGGTCAGACCAAACTCTCCGTTGGAAAGCCCATATTCTTCGCGAATAGCGCCACCAGAAAGTGAAATGAAAAAAGTCTGCCCAAAAGACGAAAAGAACGTCAGCAAAAACCCGCCCAGCAACCAACGGGCATTTTGTCTAATGAAAGAGAAGTAATTCATATCTGCGCTATACCGCAAAGTTTGGAATTAGCAAGATAAATCAACTTTTTGGTTTGCCGTCAGTAATTTCATACCAGTCAGGTTTGTCAGTAACAAAGATATGCTTTTCTATTTCCAAGCCTGATGCTCCGTCGATTGAACCTGCAAGCACTGAGGTAAAGCTATCTTTATTGTGTTTCCAAAAAAGTGCAGAGCCGCAATCACTACAAAACCCACGCTTAGCATCTGGTGAGGCATTGTACCATTTTAACGTATCGCCTTTGTAAGACAGGTTTTCATCATTAGCAGCAGTCGCAGCATAAAATAAACCACTTTGTTTTCTGCACTGACTACAATGACAAGCCACAATAGGACGCATTTCACCTCGCGCTTCCCACGTCACACCACCGCAATTGCAAGAACCCTTGGTGATTTTAGTCATTTAATTCCTCCAAACAAAAATGGGCACCGAATATTTCCAATGCCCATTCTCGATTAAATATTGAATTTGAAATTATGCACTAGCGGCAAGACCTTCACTGCCAGCGTCACGGTCTTCTTGCAAAAGCTCCGCAATCAGGAATGCCAGTTCAAGCGATTGATTGGCATTCAAACGCGGATCACAATGCGTGCGGTAACGTGAACCCAAATCATCAGCCGTAACTTCTTTTGCCCCACCAGTACATTCAGTTACGTCTTGGCCTGTCATTTCAAAATGAACACCACCAGCATAAGTACCTTCTGATTTGTGAATATCGAAGAAGCTTTTGACTTCTGACAAAACATAATCAAATGGACGCGTTTTATAGCCACCAGCAGAGATTGTATTGCCGTGCATTGGATCACAAGACCAAACAACCTTCTTGCCTTCACGCTCAACAGCACGAATAAGATCAGGCAAATGCTCACCAACTTTTTCATGGCCAAAACGGTTAATCAGCGTCAAACGCCCTGCTTCATTTTCGGGGTTTAGAATGTCACAAAGTTCAAGTAAACCATCTGCTGTCATGGATGGACCACACTTGAGGCCGATTGGGTTTTTAATACCACGGAAATATTCAACATGGCCGTGGTCTGGCTGGCGTGTGCGATCACCGATCCAAAGCATATGACCAGAGGTTGCATAATGATCGCCTGAAGTTGAGTCCGTACGCGTCATGGCTTCTTCATAACCCAGAAGCAGAGCCTCATGACTTGTATAAAAATCAGTTTCACGGAGGCGAGGATGATTATCTGCAGAAAAACCAATTGCTTTCATGAAGCGGAGTGTCTCACCAATACGATCTGCCAACTCTTTGTAACGCTCGCCCAGTGGGCTGTCTGTTACGAAACCAAGCGTCCATTCATGAACATGTTCAAGGTTAGCATAACCACCTTGAGCAAATGCACGGATAAGATTTAGCGTTGCAGCTGATTGACGGTAAGCCATGATCTGACGTTCAGGGTCAGGAACACGAGATGCTTCATCAAAATCTATACCATTGATAATATCACCACGGTAACTAGGTAATGTTACATCGTCTTTGGTCTCTGTATCGGATGAGCGTGGCTTGGCAAACTGCCCAGCAATGCGTCCAACCTTAACAACCGGTTTTGCAGCGGCATAAGTAAGCACAACTGACATCTGAAGGAACAAACGGAAAAAATCACGAATATTGTCAGCGCCGTGTTCTGCAAAAGCTTCTGCACAATCCCCACCTTGAAGTAGAAATGCACGACCCTCAGCAACATCAGCAAGCTGACGTTTTAAGGCTCTCGCCTCACCTGCAAAAACCAAAGGCGGATAAGATGCAAGACGCTCTTCAACTTTATTAAGCGCTGCTTGATCATTATATTCCGGAACCTGAATAATCTGTTTTGATCTCCAGGAATTCGGTGTCCAGTTCTGTGCCATTGGTTTTACCTATTTTTATTCGTTTTACATCAATATCAACCCAGCAATGGATTGACCTAATCGAAGCTTTATAGCGGGTATGTAAAAACTTTTCCACAGGATTATTCAATCAATATGCATTTTGTAAATTACATACCAACTACTAGATTTTGTTGCTTAAAGTACCTTTTTATGGCTAGCAAAACGCTCCGCCACCCCTTATCAAGCTAGACATATAATTTCTAACGCGGAAACAACCATGACAAAACAAACCGTCCTAATCACATCAGCGACAGGTCGCATCGGCAGAGAACTTGTAGCACGATTAGCAAAAGAGAATAACTTCAATATTCGCGCTTGTTATTTCAGCGATGATAAAGCTGAACAACTTAAGTCATTAGGCGCCCATGAAGTAGTAAAGTTTGATCTTTCAGACCCACAAAGCTGGGTTGCTGCACTTGATAATATTTCTGCTGTCTATTCTGC
>CALDZF010000107.1 GCA_937944165.1 uncultured Rhizobiaceae group bacterium
GAATTTGGTGCAGTTGGTTTTTATCTTAGTGCCCACCCATTGGATGAATATCGCGAAATGCTAACAAAAATGCGCGTACAGCTTTATGCGGAATTTGAAACTTCTGTCAGAAATGGCGCAACTGCAGGGCGGTTAGCTGGCACTATTACTGGCAAACAGGAACGTAAAACCCGTCAGGGCAAGGCCATGGGCATCATTATGATTTCCGATCCTTCTGGCCAGTATGAAGCGGTTATCTTTGAAGAGTCACTACTGCGCTTCCGTGATGATCTTCAAGTTGGGCAATCCGTTATTTTGCTAGTAGGTGCAGACATGCGCCCGGAAGGGGTAAGTGTTCGCATACAAAGCGTTGAATCGCTTGAAAAAGCAGCTTCAAGAGAACAACGTGATCTAACGATTTTCTTGCGCGATCAATCGCCCGTAAAAAACCTTTCGCCCTTGCTATCCAAGCGCGGTAACAGCCGTGTCTCCTTTGTAATCATACAAGGTAATGGCGAGCGCGAAGTCGAAGTGCAGCTTAAAGAACGTTATTCTGTTTCATCTCAACTCCAAAGCGCCATGAAAGCTGTACCTGGTGTGTTAGATGTTGAGCTTGTTTAAAACGCCTTGAAGGTGAGGGTGGTAAGCGTGCGCTCGACGCCTTCAATATCTTGCACGTTATCGTTTAAAAACTTGCCTACGTCCGCATCCTTTGGGGGATAGATTTTAGCAAGTAAATCCCATTCGCCGCTGGTTGAATAAAGTGAAGAACAAATCTCGCGTTCATATAAAGTATCAGCCACCTTATATGCTGTTCCAGGTTTACATCTGATTTGAACAAAAACGAGGTTCATAAGGCCTTGAGACATTGGTTGCTCCGTATGAGAGTTTGAATTTGCATTAAAGGTTTCAAGTTTTTAAGTTAAAATCGATTAGAATAGGCTAAGGAGAACTTTAGAAAGCTACTAATTTCTCTTTTATCCCCGCAACCTTATCAAGGCCCTTTGCGTGTTATCGTATAGCTTTCATTGTTAAACCAAAGGCCATCATATTTGTTTAAAACACTGCGCGTTGCCTCAATATAGTCATTGCTTAACATGGCGTCCTCTACTCTTTGTTCCTCGATTTGGGAAACATAAGTGGCTGCATTCCAACCTGCCATAACGGAAGATGTGCCGATATTACTGCTTAATCCGTCAGCCAGGTGATGCAATTGATATTTGAATATTGCGTTTTTGTCAGAACCTGCGTTGAGCGTATACTCGCTTGCATCAGACCCCATATAGGCCTTCACAGCTTTAAGAATGTCATGCCGATCAACTTGGAAAGGGTTTTCCTTCGGCCAGATTTTCTGGACAATTTCCAATGCGGGATCATTGCCAGATGAGTGAATGCCGACAAGACGTCCACCTCTTTTCAACGCTCTTGAAAGCGGGCCAATAATTTTTTCTGCCTTGAATTTTGCAGAGGCTCTGGCGCGGTAGGGTTGTGCAGCAACAATCAGATCAAAATCTGCATGTGCTGTCCCAGGCCGCGGGATAATCGGATCAAGCAAAAAGCGGTGATCTTCGCGATATAAAACCAGAACAACCGGACGTTCATAAACAGGGTTGCCAGCTTTGCCAATTTTTGTTCGCCAGTTCTCAGATAAAAATCCGCTAAGCTCATTAATCTGCGATTGGAACTCGTGAGCAGAACTTCCCTTGAGTGCGACATCTTTCCAGACAAACTGGTTTGCCGCAACAGATGAATTTGTCTTAAGCCAAGGACTTTCCGCATAATAAAGATTTGTAAGCACCAGAACAGTTGAGGGGTGTTCAAACAATCTGTCGGGCATCTCGTTTAAGGCAATGCGAACATCTTCAAGCGAAACCTCTTTTGCCACCACATAAAATGGCATGGTCGGGTATTTAAAATGCATCGCGCGCATCAGGCCAGCTAATACGGTTCCATCGCCAATACCCGCATCAAAAATTCGCACGGAAGGTGGCGTGGGATTAAAATTGTTTAACTCTTTTGAAAGCCGTTTGCTTATTTCCAGTTTTTCGGTGCAGGAGTTAACAAACATAAGGTATTTCTGACGGTTATCAAAAAACCTTACATTAGCTTCATTACTTTTTTCTTCAGGTTTGTTCATAAGCGTGTCACCATTCGTAAAACAGGGGTATTGATGCAAGTAATAGTACAAGAAATGCAGAATCTGTCATCACAATAGTTTTAAACGCGATTAACTTCCAGCACATAAGAAAAATTCCTGCCTTACAATATTTTTGTTTCTCTACAAGCTGGAGGCAGGCACAAACCTTTATTCACTCGTCCGTCTCTGAACGGTGTTGTTCGGGTATTTCTTACAAACTTGCAGGCTGCTCAAATAAACGCCAGTTAAATTAGTAGTTCAGACGCTCGTTTGAACAGCTTACCAGAGATTTTTAGTATCACCTCCCAGGATAAATCGGGGGGGATCGGCCTTCGAGGTAAGATGAACGTTATGAAGTCGTAAAACCGGCAGACAAGCGTTAGCGTCGTCGAGAGGTTCAAGACTTTTACTTCGCATAAGGATCCGACATCGCGTCTTGCCGCTCTACTGTCTCCATCCTTGTCTAACCTCGGTGGCCAAACTGAGTTTTAACGAAGCAAATCCTTTTGATTTGTTCGCCAGCAAATAATGAAGCAAATCCTTTTGGCTTGTTCGCCAGCATGCATAAAGCATTGATAGACGATGAATTGATTCTGCATGAGATTTAGAAAGCGGGGAAAAGTTTTTTTGAGAAATAGTTTTTATTCAATGGCGGGTGAGTGCCAGAAGTGACGAGGTTGCAAAAAGGAGTCAAGGTCTCCTTCGAGCCCCTAGTTGACTTAAGCTGTCAATCACATAAATGTCTGTAAGATGAAAAAGACAAATGACGTTAAAATAGTTTATAGCATCCCTGAATTCCGAGATAACGCCGCTCGCCTTCGTAATCGCGAGGAAGAATATCTTGACAAAGCAAAAAATCTTGAAAGGGCAATAAACATACGCTTGAAGTACTGGTTGCTGCCGTACGCAGTTGTCCCACTGGTTGCTGCAATAGTATTTAGTTATGGCGTCAATGATGATACTTTGCCTCGTTTTGGCGCTCTTCTTTTGATACTTGCAACAGCTGTGACCGTTTGGAACTTTCATCTTGTTCAAAAATGTCGCGACTACTTTGCAAACAAGGGGTGTCGGTACCTAGATCATAGGATTAGTAACGTCACTTGGTATTCCATCGATAACGAAGGTATTTCCGAGCAAGTTAGTGACGATATGATAGCATGGCACAGAGCGCGTTTGGATTTTGACTTTATAAGCGATAATTTGGAGCTGGCAGAAGGCCAGCTGCTGTCAAGAGTTCTCTTAGTTGAAGGCTTATTTGGCCTTTTAGGCACCATCCTATGGGGCTTTGGTGATTGGCTGGTTTAAATTTCCATACACAATGGGATTTGATCAATTTCCAAAAAGTAGACATTCGCAAGGACGCAGGAAAAGCCCGCTTTGTTCCCATTACGACCATTTGGTTTATAGTTCTGAATGACCACCTTGGCTCACAATCAGCCGTAAATTAATATTCAAGTACGATATTTCACCTGCAAAAATAACCGTTATTAAGCCCTTTACAAACCCCGGTTTTCAGTTATAAACCGCATCATTCCACACGCAGGATTGCGTTGTGTGTCCTCAGCCCCTGATAAGAGAAATCTTTTGGTATTGACACTTACAGCTTTTTCCATTCGAGCGATAAGCGAGAATGATAAGAAAATGCTTTAAACAAAGCAACGTTCCGGTGAA
>CALDZF010000108.1 GCA_937944165.1 uncultured Rhizobiaceae group bacterium
TAGCCAAAGAGATTTAGCACTTTAAATTCTTTGCCTTGAGAAACACGCTCTTTTATTTTTTCTTCCATGAATTTCCAATGCACAGCCTGTTCTGGGAAAACACCTACATGGCGAAAAGAAGTAAACCGGCCAAGATAATTAATGCCGTCCCATTTAAGCGGCCATGTTTCTGGTAGCTTTTTTTTCGGGAATGCCCAACGCCCTGCACCTTCCTCGGTAGTGTCGCCAGTAAAGATTGCATCAACGTCATTCCACTCTTTTGATGCGCGTTGTGGTTGCCAAATTGCCTGTGCCTCAGGTCGTACAATTCTCAACTGCCCATAACGCTCAAGTTTTAAACTATTGCCACTATCAAGCAGAGCATAATCCTTACCTGGATTATTTTCCAAAACCAAGGGACATACATCTTTCAATCGCTTAAGAGAAACAAATGCAGGTTTTGATTTATCTTTTGCTTGAGACTGGTCTTTGGGTTGTCTCTTCTGTTTATGGTTAGGCTTTGCCAAGCGCTTGCTACTCCGACGGATTTTAAGCTAATTTACCTATAGTCATATCGTTTTAATTCGAATAAAAGTGAAATAGCAGATGCTAACGCTGTACGAAAGCATTATCCTGCTTTGAATAGTTTAGGGAGAAGATTATGAACAATGTTGTAGAATATAAAGATAACTTATGGTCAGTATTTTTCTGGGGTTTAGTGCTTTGCCTTGTCTTGGCATTCATCGTTTATCTAATCGGTTAAACGCTTACAGCATGAAGCTTCGCGCCATGGGCGCGGAGCCATGTTTTTTGAATGTCTGTATCGGGGCAAAGCTCTCTGGTGAGTTTCCAAAAACGATTCGAATGATTCATTTCTTTTAAATGTGCAACTTCATGCGCTGCCAGATAGTTTAACACCTCAGGCGGTGCCATAATAATACGCCATGAAAAAGAAAGTGTTCTTGTTGAAGAGCAAGAGCCCCATCTACTGGTTGTATCCGTAATCCGAATTTGCTTTGGGCGAATGCCGATTTTAGTGGCATGGATATTTACCACTTCATCAAGCTCTTTACGCGCTTCGCGCTTCATGAAAGCCACGAGCTTTCGACTGGCGCTTGAAGGCTCTCCTGGAACGACTAAAACAGGCTGGTCGCCTTGAATTTTTGCCTGAACCAAACCTCGCAAGTTTCCGCTTGATATGATTTGGTGTTCTACGCCTTTAAAGGGAATTGTTTCGCCATGCGTTAATTCAACTCGTTTTGGCAATCTTGCAATTCTGGTTGCTGCCCAATTACGATTGCGGTTTACAAACTCTTCAATCTCGTCATCACTAACGTGACCTGGCACGGTTACCCTCAAGCCATCGCCAGCGGGAAATAATCGCAGGGTCAAACGTTTGGCGCGATCGTTCTCCACGACTTTGACAGGCAAAAGCTGGCCGTCAATTTCTATTTCAAAATCACGATCTCTTTTTTGAAGTTGTCTGAAAAACGAAAATGCCATAGGTCTGATTGTAAATGATTCTGCTCATTTGCGGAAATAAAAACGGGGCTTAAACGCCCCATCATTCATATCAAACTATAATCGATTTAAGTATCAATTATATCGCCTCCAGATTTTTTCGAGCGTGGTGCAGGTTTGCGTTTACGTGACTTCAAAAAAGCATCAAACTCTTCTTTATCCTTCGCGCGGCGCAGATCACGCTGATAGATGTCAAATTCTGATTGTGTTTCGCGTAATCTTCTGCGCTCTTCTTCAATTCTTGCAAGTTCAACTTCACGCCATTCATCAAATGCAACATTGCCTGATCTTGAATGAAATGTTTCACGTTTTGACGTAGCCGATTTGAATGTATCAGCAACCTTATCGGTTGCACGGTTTACATCTTGTTTGAAAATCTCAAGACGATCACCCCAAATGATGTAGGCAATCATGGCAAGACCAAGCGGCCATGCAATCATAAAACCGATTACCATCATAGCAATTGTAACCGGTGTCCATGCGGGGCGAATTAAAGAATTTGTCATGTTAAAAAACCCTTAGATAATAATGATTAGCTAAAGTAGCATAATCTAACTTAACCTTGAGGTAGGTATTAAAATGGCTGTTTACAAGGGGTTTTGATGTTTAGACGACAGACGCAATCTCATCAATTACGCTTTGAGCAGATAATTTTGGATTTGCTGCTTGTGTAATTGGACGGCCAACAACCAAATGTGTAGAGCCTGCTTTTATTGCATCTGCAGGTGTCATAATACGTTTTTGATCACCTATATCAGAGCCTGATGGTCTGATACCAGGTGTTACAATCGCCATATTTGATTTAATAGTTTTTCGAATACCAGCTGATTCCTGAGCTGATGCCACAACGCCCCCCATGCCTAAACCACTTGCCTGTTGAGCACGTTTTAAAACCAAGTCTTTCGCCTCATATCCATAGCCTGCATTTTTTAAATCTTCATCATCCAATGAGGTCATAACCGTTACGCCTAAAAGACAAAGATCAGAACCTTTCGCTGCTTTAACCGCAGCTTTCATAGTATTTGGATAGGCGTGAATGGTTGTCATCTGAACACCCATTTTCACAATATTCTCGACGCCTTTTTCAATTGTATTATCAATATCCAGCAGCTTCATATCGAGAAATATCTGTTTGCCCATGTCGTGCAGCTCACGGATGAAATTCAAGCCACCCGCAAACGCCAGTTGATGGCCTATTTTATAAAAGGAAACTGTGTCGCCCAAAGTTTCAACCATTGCTTCTGCTTCCATTACCGTGGGTACATCTAGCGGAACAATCAGGCGATCTTTAGGGGTCATAGATTAGACTTTCAAAAGAGTTGCTTTGGTAACAAGCGATTTTATTGCCGCAACCATAAATTGGTGCGTACGTTCGTCAGTTATTTTATCGTTTTCGTCAAAGGTAGAAAATCCATTACCCACAGCAACTTGCTCACTTATAACAAGCGAACCAAGGCGGTTAAGAATTTGACGTAAATGATGCAGCATACCAATGCCGCCCATTGCCCCTGGTGAACAGGCACCAATTGCAGCTATTTTGTTTTTAAAAGGTGCGTTGTCTTGCGCTGGAACTCTGGTCATCCAGTCAATTGTATTTTTCATTAGTGGCGTAAGTGAACCATTATATTCTGGACAGGTTATAAAATACCCATCATGTGTATGCATCAGCTCTGCAAGCTTAACAGCATTTTCAGGAATACCATGTTTAGCTTCTTCATTACCATCATAAAGCGGCAAAGGGTAATCTGCCAAAGAAATTCGCGTTATCTCGCAGTTTAATAAAGACATTTCATTAATTGCTGAAGATAAAAGCCTATCGTTTATAGAGCCATTTCTTATTGAACCCGAAAAGCAAAGTATCTTTGGAGCGCTCATATCAATCCTTTCAAAGCAAAACTATCAAGCTTTGATGTAGTTGAGTTTAACCTAATCAGCCAAACTATCTAAAAAACTCTTCATTCGTTTAAAGAAACCAGTGGATTCAGGGTTGTTTTCCTTCGATGAGATCTCTTCAAATTCTTCAAGTAATTCACGCTGACGTTTACTCAGGTTCTGTGGTGTTTCTGTTACCACTTGAATGTATAAATCACCCATATCCTTTGAGCGCATGATCGGCATGCCTTTACTGCGTAGCCTGAACTGTTTTCCGGTTTGTGTACCTTCGGGTACCTTTACGCGCGACTTTGAGCTATCAAGACATGCTACTTCAAATTGTCCACCTAGGGCTGCAGTTGCCATGGAAATAGGTATCTTACAAAATAAATCTGCACCATCGCGTTGAAAAAATTCATGCGATCGAATGCTTAGGAATATATAAAGATCACCAGTTGGCCCGCCACGCGCACCTGCTTCACCTTCACCGCCAAGGCGAATGCGCACGCCATCTTCAATACCAGCAGGAATATCAACGCTAAGTGTACGTTCTTTGGTAACACGGCCCTGACCAGAACAATCACTACACGGATCAGAAATGACTTCACCACGACCCTGACATTCAGGACAAGTACGTTCAACTGAAAAGAAACCTTGTGATGCACGGACACGACCAACTCCGCCACAGGTATTACACGTTACAGGTGATGAACCAGGCTTTGCGCCTGATCCTGAACACGTTTTACAACCAACAGCTGTTGGCACACTAATTTCAGCTGACTTGCCGTTATAGGCGTCTTCCAGAGAAACTTCCATATTATAACGAAGATCAGCACCACGTTCACGGCCACCTGAACGCGCACCACCGCCACGACGACCGGCGCCGCCACCCATCATCTCACCAAAAATATCTTCGAAAATATCCGAGAAACCACCACCAGCAAAACCGCCGCCGCCACCTTGTTCAAAGGCCGCATGGCCATATTGATCATAGGCCGCGCGTTTTTGTGGGTCTTTTAAAACTTCATAAGCTTCATTGATTTCTTTAAATTTGGCTTCTGCACCAGCATCATCCGGATTTCTGTCCGGGTGGTGTTTCATTGCCATTTTACGAAAAGCGCTTTTTAACTCTTTTTCATCAGCACCTTGAGAGACGCCAAGAAGCTCATAATAATCAGCTTTGGACATTTGGAGCCTACCTTACTTTCAAGAAAGAACCCTTGGCGAAGTTTTGATTAACGCCAAGGGTATAATTATTATGAGAATTAAGCGGACTTCTTATCGTCGTTTTCATCAATTTCTTCGAAATCAGCATCTACGACGTCTTCATCTTCACGCGCTGCATCACGAGCTGCATCAGATTCTGCAGCTTCATCTTGTGAAGCTTCATACATGGCTTGACCCAATTTCATTGATGCAGTTGCAAGGACTTCGGTTTTTGCCTTGATTTCTTCAGCATCCGGATCGTCTTGTTCGACAAGCTCTTTAAGACCTGCAATTGCAAGCTCAATTTCGTTATGCTCCTCTTCAGAAACCTTATCGCCATATTCTTCCAGCGATTTCTCAGCAGAATGGATAAGTGTTTCAGCCTGGTTCTTTGCTTCCACCCCTTCGCGACGCGCCTTGTCTGCATCAGCATTTGCTTCTGCATCCTTGACCATTTGCTCAATCTCATCATCTGACAAACCGCCAGAAGCCTTAATCGAAATTTGTTGCTCTTTGCCTGTTCCCTTGTCTTTTGCAGATACGTTAACAATACCGTTTGCATCAATATCAAAAGTCACTTCAACTTGCGGAATACCACGTGGTGCTGGTGGAATACCCACCAGATCAAACTGACCCAACATTTTGTTATCTGCCGCCATTTCACGTTCACCTTGTGAAACACGAATGGTCACGGCATTTTGATTGTCTTCAGCTGTTGAGAAGGTTTGAGATTTGTTTGTTGGAATGGTTGTATTGCGGTCGATGAGACGTGTGAACACACCACCCAAAGTTTCAATACCCAGAGACAGTGGTGTCACGTCAAGAAGAAGAACATCTTTAACATCCCCTTGAAGAACACCCGCCTGAATGGCTGCACCCATAGCAACCACTTCATCTGGATTCACGCCTTTATGCGGATCTTTGCCAAAGAACTCTTTTACCGTTTCTTGCACTTTAGGCATACGGGTCATACCACCAACAAGAACGATTTCATCGACCTCGCCAGCTTTCATACCAGCATCCTTGAGCGCATCAGCCATCGGCTTGACGGTACGTTTTACCAAATCGGCAACAAGAGATTCAAACTTCGCACGGGTCAGCTTCATGGTCATGTGTTTTGGGCCAGAAGCATCTGCCGTAATAAATGGCAGGTTGATCTCTGTTTGTGAAGAAGATGATAATTCAATCTTTGCTTTTTCAGCAGCTTCTTTCAAACG
>CALDZF010000109.1 GCA_937944165.1 uncultured Rhizobiaceae group bacterium
GCAATACAGAACACGACAAAAGCGCCTAAGGCACCGCCTTCAGTTGGTGTACCCCAGCTGTCTCCACCAAACGGATTATAAATAAACGAGATAATAATCACGACAACAAAGACAATTGGTAATGTTGGCGGCAAAGCGACCATGCGCTCTTTCCAGGTAAAGCCACCAACAGGCGGACCAAAGTTTTTAATCACCAACGCCATACCAACGATAAGACCGCCATAGATAATCGCTGAAAAAGCGCCCGGTAAAAAGCCCGCTAGCAATAGACGGCCAACGTCCTGCTCAACAATAATCGCATAAATAACCAGAATGGCAGATGGCGGAATAAGTGAAGCCAATGTTCCACCTGCTGCAACGACGCCTGCCGCAAAGCGTTTATCATAACCAACCTTGAGCATTTCAGGAATAGCAATACGAGCAAAGACTGCAGAAGTTGCAACAGAGGCACCTGATACGGCAGCAAAGCCAGCGGTCGCAAAAACTGTAGCAACTGCAAGACCACCCGGCAGCCAGCCAACCCATCGCTTGGCAGCTTCAAACAGCGCCTTGGTTAGCCCTGCATGATAGGCAAGATAACCAATCAGAATAAACGTCGGGATAAGCGACAAGGCATTTGTGGTAATTTTTGAATAGGGTTCTTGCCCTGCGATACCACCAGCTACCCCAAGTGCCCAGAAAAACTGATCAGGTGCATAGTCTTTCTTCTCCCAGAATATCCATATAAGGCCGAATAACCCTGCCAGACCCGCCGCAAAGGCAACGCGCATACCCAGTATCACCATGACCATCATGCCTAGCGATACGATAATTCCAATATCAATCGGCTCCATCAGTTTGCCCCTTTATCCAGGTCAGCATCAACAGAAGCACCTGAAACTGTTTTAGCCTCATCAGCAGCTTGCTCTGCCGCATCTTTTACCAGAGGCAATCCTACTGGATGCGTTTCACCTGACTTAAAGGCATTTACATACCCAACCATTTGCCAAACAAGCCGCGCAGCTAATACACTAAACGCAATGGGTACAATTAATTTCGTAGGCCAAAGTGGAATATTTAAATCAAGTGAACTGTCAGCACTCCAATAAGGGCGATCAAAATCAAAAGAACGTCCAAAAAACTTCCAAGACCCCCAGATCAATATACAAATTAGCAGTAACATGAAGAAAGTTGTTATAATTTCGGCAAGCCAGAGCGGGCGGCCTTTTAATTTCCCGACCAGAATATCCATCCGAATATGCCCACCTTCGCGCTGGGTATAGGCAATGCCAAGAAAGGCAATCATTGGTAAAACTTGCTCAATAAAGTCAACATAACCCGGCAAGGGTTGACCAATTGCATTCCTGCCACCCACAGAAATTACCGCCAAAACCATGAGTGAAAAAATCGCAATTCCGCTTAACAAACACATGAAGGATTCAAGCTTGACCAATTTCCGGTCAACCTTGCTGTAGGTAGAATCATCTTCCAATACTGATGATGTGCTTGCCATGCTGGATTCCTAAAGAGTAGATACTGCTGGATATAAATTCATAAATAATAATAAGTTTTCTCTCCCCACAAATTCAGCGGGGAGAGAAATTGCAAGAATTACTTGCCTAGCGTGTCTGTAACAAGCTTGTACAGTTCATCCCCTGGTACACCGGCAGCTTTCATATCAGCCAACCACTTTTCACGAACAGGTGTTGCAGCTTTTGCTTTAAATGAAGAAAGCTCATCAGCTGAAAACTCAACTTTTTGAACGCCTTTTTCTGCCAGAACACCCTCCCACTTGGTAATAAGATCAGCATAGTTTGAAAGATAATGTGCGATCGCTTCATCTTTGGAACCATCAAGTGCCGCACGGTGTTCATCAGAAAGTGCTGCATATGCATCAGTATTAACAACCACTGGGCAGTTAACTGTGCCTGGATTCAAGTTTGAAGTCCACCACTTGGCAACATCAATTGTGCGGAAAGCAAGGTGTGCGTGTTGAGCAAATGCAACAGAGTCCACAACACCGGATTCAAGCGCAGTATAAGCTTCAGTAGCCGTTACTGATGTTGGGGTTGCCCCAACAGTTTGGAAAGCATTGCCAAGACCACCTGTGGCACGAATACGCATACCATCAAAATCGGCCAATGACTTTGGTGCATTGCCCACACCGGCCACATTGTATTGTGGCATAGGCGAAGTCATAAACGGAATAGCATTCCAACGTGCAAGATCTTTCTTAACCGCCGGGTGATTATAAACAGCCGTTGCAACTTTCACTTCTTCTTCAAGTGTTGTAACGCCCAGGAATGGCAATTCCAAAACGGTAATGGTAGGGTTTTTGTCACGGTGATAGCCCGCACAGAACTGAGCCATTTCAAAAGCACCAATTGAAATACCATCAAGGTTTTCACGGTTCTTTGAAAGGCCACCATATGAAATGTTGATTTTAAAATCACCATTTGTTTTCTTTTCAACAAGCTCTGCAAGCTTTTCAACATGCTCAGTAAATGCACGACGCTTTCCCCAAAGGGAAACGTTCCAAGTTGTTGAAGCTGCAAATGCCTCAAGACCCATCATTGAAACTGCTGCTGTAGAAAGTAGAGCGACTTTAGTAAAATTCTTTAACATGATTTCTCCTCCATAAAGATACCCAAAACGTAACAGGATATTTTTTGAAATCAAATAGGCAAAATCCTGCCCATGTATAAAATTTACTAGCGGAAGTTTTTACGCTCTATACCATATTTTTTCATCTTGGCGTTTAATGTTCGTCGCGGCAGATCAAGCTCATCAAGCACAATTGCAATGTCACCGTGATGTTTTCTCAACGCTTGTTCGATGACAGTCTTTTCATAGCCATCAACCATAACGTTGAGTGTGCCTGCATCATCCGTATCATCTGACAAGGTCAAAGCATCATCTTGCAGACTGTCATTTATCACCCGTGGCACATCATCTGACTCAGATCTTAAACTTTCAAGATATTCCATCCTGGTACTCTGAGCAGACTTGATAACTTCCAGTAATTTTTCTGGTGAAAACGGCTTTGTTAAAAATTCAAAAGCACCCTTCTTCATAGCTTCAACCGCAAGAGGGATATCACCGTGCCCTGTAATTAAAATCACAGGCAAGTTTTTATCCTTCGCAAGCAGATGTTGCATTAGTGACATTCCGTCCAAATCCGGCATCTTGATATCAGAAACAACGACACAGGGAGCGTTTAATTTAATCGTCTTGAGCAGAACTTTTGGATCTACAAAGGCTTGAACTTTTAAACCGGAAAGCGTCAACCACTGAACGCTTGAATGGATCATACCCCTGTCATCGTCAACAAAGTAAACTTTACAATCCGAGGCTTGGCTTTTTTCTAAGACCTCACCCATCAACGAGCTCTTTCACATTTGAACCAACCTTGGCATCAGTTTGCACCTGGGCAGGAAACTCAACTTTAAATATAGCACCTCCCTCATCCAAGTTTTCACAAGTAATCTTGCCGTTTGCTTCATCAGCAATGGCATAACAAAGGGCAAGCCCCAGGCCGACACCTTCACCTACGTTCTTTGTAGTAAAAAACGGATCAAACAATTGACTCATGATTTCATCAGGAATGCCTTTGCCATTATCACGAACATTTAAGCCGCAACGCGCACCTCCAACCCAGGTTTGTAAATGAATGGAAGGCACCGAGTTCTTCTCACAAGCCTGGATCGCATTTTTTATTAGGTTGCTAATAATCTGCTCAAAGCGCACTTGGCTACCTTTTACGAATACAGGCTTATCAGCGAGTTCTAAAGTAATTTCAATTTCAGATAATTCCATCTCAGGTTTGAATTGCAGCATTATATCCTCAACGGATTGGTTCAAGTCACAAAGCTTTGGGCTCGATACAGGCTTTCTTGAAAAAATCAGCAGGTCAGAGGTAATGGCACCCAAACGTTCCGTCATTTTCTTGATATCATCAAAAACCTTGCCAGCCTCTTTCAATCGACGCTCCTTTACAAGCAACGCACCACTTGAAGTGAATAGTCTTATCGCTGAAACTGGTTGATTAACTTCATGCACAATCGCGGCAGACATTTTACCAAGTGCCGCAAGCCTGCTTGACTGGATAAGCTCCGATTGCGCGTCTCTTAACTGCTTTTCAGTTTCCTTGCGCACCTGAACTTCCTGTTCTAGTTGTGTATTAATTTTGGAAACCCGCTCAGCCTCATTAGCTGTTGCCTCGAGGCGACCTTGCTTTTCGCGTGACCGTATAAACATCAGCAAGGAAGTCAGCAAACCACAGAAGAGGAGCACGAAAGCTGAAAAGACATAAGCATATTTTTGTACAGGTGCGAGCGGCGTTAAGTAATGTAACTTCCACCCAAGTTCAGAAGTATCCACCGTTGAGATTGAAAAGTCCTCGCCTTCAATCTCAACGCGTCCTTCAAAAACACCTGATTGAGACTGAAATTCCAATTTAGCCAAATCATAGCCTGTAAATTTCTTGCTCTCCCGCATTTGTGACAGTCTGGATTGGGGTAATTCTTTAAGAGGTTTATAAAGATATCGACTATCACTTGCCAAAACCGTTACGTCATCCTGGTCTGTAATCAAAACGTGCTCACCAGCGACACGCCAAGCCTCAAGCAATTCAGCAAACTCAACTTTGACGACAGCAACGCCCAATACCTCGCCCTCATCAATAATCGCCTCTGAAAGAAAATAGCCTGGCCTGCCTGTTGTTACGCCAATCGCAAAGAAAGTCGCCTGTCCCTGACTAACCGCATCAGTAAAATAACGCCTAAAGCGATAATTATTACCCACAAAACTTTCAGGCGTATCGTAATTACTGGCAGCAACTGTTGTCGCATTAACATCGAGAACGTAAAGTGCTGCACTATTGGCTTTATCACTAACGGTTTTCAAATATTGATTAAGCAAATCAACGCGCGTTCCCTCACGCAACATTTGCGCGGTAAAGGGATGCGAAACAACAACACGCGGCAGGTGTGAAACACGGTCAATCGCAGAACGAAGACTTTCTTGATAAAGCGACAAACGTTCTGAGGATGTATCAAGTTCACTTTTTTCAAAGCGATTATAGCTGACATGATATGCCGCAATCGTGACAGCACCTATCAAAACAATGAATAAAATCGTATAAAACAAGCGCATGGCTTTGTATCTCTCCAAGAGAAGATAATATAACCAGCACAGGGGTTTTTAATCAAGAAGGCAATCAAATTGGCACTTATTTGCTCAAACATAGAAAACAGTATTTTTCATCTGGTTCTGAACAATCCAGAAAGACGCAACGCCCTTTCCATTGAGATGCTTGAGGCAATTTCTGCGGGATTGGATGAAGTTGACCAAAACAAAAAAGCCCGCGTAATTGTTTTATCTGGCAATGGTCCGGTTTTTTCATCTGGTCACGATTTAAAAGAACTAACAGCCGCTCGTAGTGACGAAGACAAAGGACATGCATTTTTTGCAAAAACAATGCTGCTTTGTTCTTCAGTTATGCAGCAGATCGTCAATCACCGCCTACCTGTAATTGCAGCGGTGCGCGGTACTGCAAGTGCTGCAGGTTGCCAACTGGTGGCAAGTTGCGATCTGGCTGTTGCAAGCCATGAAGCCAAGTTTATTACTCCTGGGGTGAACATCGGTTTATTTTGCTCAACACCGATGGTTGCCCTCTCCAGAAACGTAACCAACAAACATGCAATGGAAATGCTGTTAACAGGTGAAGCCGCCTCAGCACAAAAAGCTGCAGAGATTGGCCTAATTAACAAGGCCGTTGATGCTGATCTGCTTGATGAAACCGTTAAATGGTTTACTGATCGCATCAATGCTAAGTCTGCCATGACCATAAAAACTGGCAAGCAGGCCTATTATATACAAAACCAAATGCCGCTTGATGAAGCCTATGATTATTGTAGCGCTGTAATGGTTGAAAATATGCTCAAACATGATGCAGAAGAAGGAATTAATGCATTTCTTGAAAAACGTGCAGCTAAATGGCGTGATGAATAAGGGGAGAAAATCAAATGAGTATCTACGAACGAGGTTTGGATAAAAATCCAGCTAATCACCAGCCCCTCACACCACTGACTTTTCTTGAACGAGCAGCAAGCACTTTTCCAAACCATACTGCCATAATCCATGGTAGTTTGCGCCGTAGTTATCAGGAATTTTATACTCGCTCCCGCAAACTTGCTTCATGCCTGGAAACTAGAGGTATAACCAAAGGCGATACGGTCTCAGTCATATTGCCCAATACACCCGCTATGCTTGAAGCCCATTACGCTGTTCCCATGGCTGGTGCTGTTTTACACTCCATGAATACAAGACTGGATGCAAAAGTTATTGCATTTCAATTAGACCATTCAGAATGCAAGCTCTTGATTACAGATCGAGAGTTTTCATCCACCATCACAGAAGCGCTAAAAATTGCCAAAGTCCAACCCATCGTCATTGATTATGATGATCCCGAATATGATGGCGATGGAGAACGCTTAGGCGAGATAGAATACGAAGCTTTCATCAAAAATGGCGATGAAAGCTTTAACTGGAAAATGCCAGAAGATGAATGGGATGCAATCTCGCTCAATTATACTTCTGGTACAACCGGCAATCCAAAAGGTGTCGTCTATCATCATCGCGGCGCATCTTTACTGGCACAAGGAAATGCCCTCACCGCTTCCATGGCAAAACATTCGGTCTACCTTTGGACCCTTCCTATGTTTCATTGCAATGGCTGGTGTTTTCCATGGACCATATCCGCAATCATAGGCACGCACGTATGTTTGCGCGCTGTAAGACAAAAACCAATGTGGGATGCAATTGCAGACCATAAAGTAACCCATCTTTGTGGCGCACCAATCGTTATGTCTACGCTTCTTTCTGCGAGCCCAGAAGACAAACGCGAGCTAACGCACACCGTAGAATTTTTTACCGCTGCTGCACCACCACCAGAAGCAATTTTAGCAGCCATGAAAGAAGCCGGTTTTAACGTTACCCATCTTTATGGGCTAACAGAGTGCTACGGCCCTGCAGTTGTAAATGACTGGAACCAAGAATGGGATAAACTTGATAATGCAGAACAAGCAGCCAAAAAAGCACGCCAGGGCGTTCGCTACTCAGCGCTGGAAAGTTTGGACATAAAAGATCCCGAGACCATGCAAAGCGTGCCCAAAGACGGCGAGACTATAGGTGAGGTCATGATGCAGGGTAACGTCGTTATGAAAGGTTATCTGAAAAACAAAGAAGCCACGGACCAAGCTTTCTGCGGTGGATGGTTTCATACTGGTGATCTGGGCGTCATGCATGAAGACGGCTATATCCAGCTTAAAGACCGTTCCAAGGACATTATTATCTCAGGTGGAGAAAATATTTCTTCAATCGAAGTTGAAGACGCCCTTTATAAGCATGCTTCAATAACAGCAGCGGCCGTGGTTGCTAAACCTGATAACAAATGGGGTGAAACACCTTGCGCATTTATTGAACTTAATGAAGGTGCAGAACCTCCCAGCGATGACGAATTAAAAGCATGGTGCAGCGAACATCTGGCAAGTTTCAAAGTCCCTAAGAAATTCATCTTTGAAGCACTACCAAAGACCTCGACAGGTAAAATACAAAAGTTTGTCCTGCGCGAACGTGCGAAAGAACTTTAATGAATCATGACCACTACGAGGATGCTTATATCCAGAACATTCTGGAAAGTGTCAAAAGCATTGCCGTTATTGGCGCCAGCCCAAAGTCTGAACGGGCATCAAACCGCGTAACACAATTTTTGATTGACCAAGGCTATCAGATCTTCCCTATCAATCCAGGACATGCTGGTCGCAAAATATGTGGCGTACCTTGTTTTGCTTCCTTAAGAGATATTTCCCAACCGATTCATTTAATTGATATTTTTCGCAATTCAACTGCCGCTTATGAAGTTGTGGAAGAAGTTATGGAAATAACCCCTTTGCCAAAAGTCATCTGGATGCAACTGGATATTCGCAATGACGAAGCAGCCAATCTTGCACAAGCAAAAGGACTTAAAGTAGTTATGAATCGTTGTACAAAAATTGAACACAAAAGGTTATTCAGCCTTTAGGTAAAATATTCCCAAAGCGAGATTGCCCACACACCCGCAGCAATAAGTGAGGCAAGTAGAACAGCAGCAGAGCCGCAGTCCTTGGCAATGCGAATGTTATCGCGGTGCTCCAGCGTCACCTCGTCAGCCAAAGCTTCAATACCAGTATTAAGCAGTTCTACAATCAGGATAAAAAGAATTACCGACCATAACAACAATAAATGCCAAGCATCCTTTGCAATAAATGGCGCAATCGGAAGTGAGATCAGAAACAGAATAATCTCTTCCCTGATCGGCGCTTCATTTTTAAATCCATGCCTCAAGGCAGCAACAGAATTTTTAAAGGCAGCAATCCATCTTTTCATCGTTTACGACTTTCAAACATCAAGAGCATTCAAAAAGCGTTTAACAGAACCCGCCATACCAAATTCCAAACAATCAGCCGTAAGACCATGCCCAATAGAAACCTCCGCCAGAGCGGGAATGGTTCTTGCTAATATAGGAAGATTAGCGACGGTAAGATCATGGCCTGCATTAACATCCATACCACAAGCTTTTGCAAAAGCAGCAGTACGCATCATATCATCCAGACAAGTCTTTGCTTTTACTTCATTACTATAACAAGAACCGTATGGCCCTGTATAAAGCTCTACTCTGTCAGCCCCTGTTTCAGCAGCTGCACGAATGGCTTTCTCACTTGCATCAGGATTACAAAACAAGGAAACTCTAAAACCGGTTTTTTTCAAACGCTGCACACAATCGCGCAAGAAATTCCCCTGCCCTTCAAAATCCCATCCATGATCAGATGTTGCCTGTGAAGGATCATCCGGAACCAATGTAACCTGCTCTGGCTGATTGGCTTCACATAGTTTTAAAAACCCCTCTTCGGGATACCCTTCCATGTTAAATTCAGCATTTGGAAATTCATCATCTATCAGATTACGAAGATCAGGAAGGTCAGAAAACCTGGTATGTCGTTCATCCGGTCTTGGATGAACTGTAAGACCATGCGCCCCTGCTTCAAGCGCTATACGACCAAGCGCTGTCACACTAGGCCAAGGCAAATCTCGACGATTTCGCAAAAGCGCGACAGCATTTAGATTAACTGAAAGTTTTGCAGACATAAAAAACCTATATACTTTTCGCGATTATTGCCATATTCACAGTAGACATTTGCATATTGTAATAAATCAATAAAACTGCAAGCCCAGAATCATAAAAACAATAAAGGTTGCTAATTTGTTAGAACAGATTTTCTCCATATCCATGCTGATAAATATCGCTGCCTTATTATATTTCATCGGCTTTATGGTTCGCGATGAATTGATTCTACGCCTGCTTATTCTCGCTGGAACAATTCTTTACTTAATTTATTATTTCTATTTTCCAGAAGGTCCGCTTTGGAATGCAATTATTACAAGCGCAATCCTTGGACTTGCCAATGTCTGGGTACTAGCAAAAATTGTCTTTGAGCGCACCACACTTGCATTGACTGAGGATGAGAAAACCCTTTATGAAAATCTCGACAATTTAAATCCTGGTCAATTCAGAAAAATCATGAAACATGCTAAATGGCATCATCTTGAAGAAACTACTACCATTTGCGAACAAGATGAAAAAGCCGACAAACTTTTTTACATCCTTCGTGGCCACGTAGAAGTCAGCAAGAATGGCAAGCAATTTTGTATGGATAATCGTAATTTTATTGGCGAAGTCGCGTTTACATTGAATAGCACTTATTCAGCAACAGTCCGCGCGCTTCCTTCTGCTTGCTATGTAGAATGGAAAAATAACGAACTTGAAAAACTAATGAAAAACAATAATGAACTATCAAATGCTATTGTTGCACTTTTTAACAAGGATTTAGCGCGCAAACTCTCTTTAAGTTATCAATAAGATAAAGATCAAATTATACGCATTACCCTATTTTTTGCTTTTGGTTTTCAATCCATTTATTAATTTTCTCTTCGAGTTTATCAGGCGACACTGGCTTTGCTAGATAGTCATCCATTCCTGCCTCAAAGCATTTTTCCATATCGCCTTTGATTGCATGTGCTGTCACACCTATAATTGGGGTATGTTGATCTTTACCTTTCTCACGTGAGCGAATTTCGATTGTTGCTTCATGACCATTCATAATCGGCATTGAGACATCCATACAAATCAGCTTGGGATTGTGTTTTTCATAAAGCTCAATCGCTTCCTCTCCATTATTGGCAATCAGGAAGTTATAGCCTCCTGCTTGCAAGATTTGCCTAAATACAATTTGATTAACTTCATTATCCTCAGCCACCAACACATCAATTACCTTACTGGCATTTGTTGTATTCTTATTAAACCGTCTCAGGCCTTCTTGTGAAGCGCTACCACTGTTAAACGAGGTTGACTTGCTCGAAGCAGCTTTAAGTGTTGCAGCTACCAAGGTTTTATCAATATTACCTGTTTGCGATATAGTAGATTGAGGTGCTACAGTTTGAGTTGCTATTTCAGCCATGGATTTTTTTGCAACTGGTAAAGCTTCCCACTCCGCAACTGAGCGAGTTGATGAAGTTGCCCTTTCAACTCTTAATTTTTCGTCGGTTACAGGTTTAGAAACAAGAACCAAACTTTCTTGTGCTGAAGACGGAACCTGTTTTTTACCAATTTCACGTACCATCGCAACACTGGCTCTAGTTTCATTTCCTTGATCTCGCGCCTCTTGAAGCACATGGATAATTGTTTCAAGCAACATGGAAGAGCGTGCCGGCTTGACCAAATGTCCTTGAATGCCAAGTGAAGAGAAGTTCTGCCCGTCTTCTGTTTGATCAACAGAGGTTAGCATTATAATTGGCGTATTTTTTATGGCTGCATCAGCACGAATGGCTAGCGCTACTTCACTCCCATTCATTTCTGGCATGTGATAATCCAATATAACACAATCAAGCTGAATGCCTTGTGCTTGCATTGCCCGCATTACCGCAAGCCCTTCTTGTCCTGAAGCCGCTGCAGCACTGTCAAACTTCCAGGCATGCATATTCTCAAGAAGAATAGAACGATTAACCGCATTATCATCAATGATCAAAACTCTTGCACCACTTACATCAACAGGCACACGTTTCTTCTTGCTAATACTGCCATGTATCAGTAAGTCAATCTCAAACCAGAAGGTCGAGCCCTTGCCAAGTTCGGAAGTTACACCAATTTCACCACCCATAAGATCCACAAGCGAAGATGAGATTGCAAGGCCTAGCCCTGTACCTTCGTGCTTGCGCGTAGCACTTTCATCCACTTGAGAGAATTTATCAAATATGCGGTCAGCTTTTTGTGTCGGAATACCGATGCCCGTATCTTCAATGGCAATCTTAAGTTTCGCATGTTCACCTTCAACTGCACCGCTTACATCAATAAAAACGTGACCTTCTTCAGTAAACTTGACTGCATTACCAATAAGGTTTGTTACAATCTGGCGAAGACGGCCTACATCGCCTACAAACATTTCAGGCAAATTAGGGTCAATTCGTACAACAAGCTCAAGGTCTTTTTCTGCAACTTTGGATGAAACAAGTGTAGCAACATCTTCAATCGCCTCACCCATAACAAATGGTGCAGGATCTAATTCCATCTGACCTGCATCAATCTTGGAGAAGTCAAGAATATCATTGATAATAGTCAATAGTGAAGCGCCTGACTTGACAATAATATCAGCGAAGGTTCGCTGTTTTACATCAAGGTCAGTTTTAATCAACAACTCAGCCATGCCCATGACACCATTCATTGGCGTTCTAATTTCATGGGACATATTCGCCAAAAATTCAGACTTCGCACGATCAGCGAGTTGAACTTTCTCATTTGCATTACGTAAATTATCAATTTGACGCAAAATCATACGTTCCATTGGCAAGAAAATAAACAATCCTACAAAAATTAGAAGAACCGCACCTGCCACAATAAACGAAACAGTAATTTGCTCTAAGTTTGCCGAAGCCAAAACGAGCTTGTCAGAGATAAAAGATACTTGTTCTCCGTCAAACTGGCTAATCAACAAACCATTCACACTCGTAATACGACTTGAAGCATCCATGTATGGCGCCCTATAATCTATAGAGCGTTGTACATTTTTAATATCAATAAAATATGGCCTTGCTTCGGGCAGGTGGATATCCTTGATGCGCTGAACTTCATCTATACGGCCAAGCAAGTCATTGTAAATCCAAAAAGGATCGTCTGATAAAGAAGTAATTGATAAAAACTCTGATTTAATCAACGGACGTAACTGATCAAACGCTATGCGAGCTTGTTGCAACTCTGAATTTAATTCAGTGTGTTTGAGTTTTAAAAAGTCAAGCGTAACATTAACTTCAGAGCCTATATTAGGGTTTTGCAATCGCTCAGCAGCTACCGCAACCTTTTCAACTGTCTCAGAGATATGAGCCAATTGGCGGTTTAATTCATTTAGTCGAGTAATATCACGATTATTCTTGTTAAAAGCAAATACAAAAATAGCCCCAACGCCTGCAATTAAAAGTAGACTTAAGATATAACGCATACGCACGCTAAACAGGTTATTCTTTAATACACTCATACCCAAAATGCCCCAACCCCAAAACGGAATTATTCTTTAATAGAGATTAAAGAGCGAAAGGTAATAAAAGGTTAACTATAATAAAAACTTTACTTCACAATTGTAAGCTTGTCTGCTGCACGCGTAATTGCAGTATATAACCAACGATCACGGTGTTCTCTGAATGCGTAACTCTCATCAAACAGATAGACGGTTTCCCACTGTGAACCTTGCGCTTTATGCACCGTCAACGCATAACCATAATCAAAGTCATCATGACGACGTTTAATTTGCCAAGGAATTTCACGCTCCGGCTCTTCAAAAGCAGCCTTAAGCAGCTTCACTTTTGCGGAGTGGCGATCGACACCCTCATCTTCGGTACGGATCAAAATATTCATGGCTGGCTTAACAGTACGCGCTGCGCTGGTTATCTGCCATAGCGAACCATTGAGAAGTCCTTTTTTGGGATCATTACGCAAACATACAAGCTTGTCACCAGCCGCGGGCAAAGGCCCTTCAAAGCCTTTTAAATCACGCAATCGCTGATTATAAAGCCTGCGCGTTTTATTCGTACCAACCAAAACTTGATCAGCCGCCAACACCTCATCTGTATCAACATCCCGCTTGGCTATAACCTTCGCTGCATCACCATAATCGCCAATCATCACCTGATTGCCTTCACGTACTTGACGTGCAAGTTCTATAATCGGATTATCCCTTGCTTGGCGATGAATTTCTTCAAGCAAAATGTCCGGTTCGTGTTCTGTAAAAAAGCCTCCCCCGCTTACAGGCGGCAATTGCCCTGGATCACCTAACACGAGTACAGGCGTACCAAACGACAATAGATCCCGCCCCAAATCTTCATCGACCATGGAACACTCATCAATGATAATAAGATCAGCCTTGGAGAGCGAGCTTTGTCGGTTTAACGAAAACGTCGGTAAAACTTCTTTTTTGCCAGTCTCTTCATCCTCGACAATATCTTCACCCTTGGGGCGATAAATAAGCGAATGGATGGTAGAAGCTTTCGATGCGCCTCTGGAACGCAGCACTTGTGCAGCCTTTCCTGTAAAAGCAGCAAATAAAACATCACCATCCACATTTTCCGCCAGATGACGCGCCAGTGTAGTCTTGCCAGTTCCTGCATAACCAAAAAGCCTGAAAACCTGTCTGTCGCCAGCTTTTAACCAGCGACTTGCAGCAACTAATGCATCATCTTGTTGAGGTGAAAATTCCATCTGGAACTAATGCCACGATTCTGGATTTCACAAAAGAGATTTTACTTCAACATTGGCCAAAGACTGGCAACCAATAGCATTGCCATCGTAATATTGAAAATCCGCAAGCGCTTTGGGTCAGACAACCACTCACGTAGCGCAACACCAAATCCGCACCAGATAGAAACGCTAGGAAAATTAATCACGACAAATGCAAAGGTCACAATAAAAACACTCGTCGTAAAATCTGGTTGTCCTGTGTAGGCCGTCATCGCATAAATCGCCATCACCCAGGCTTTTGGGTTGACCCATTGAAAAAGCGAAGCAGCTATAAATGTCATCGGCTTACCCGCATCTTCACCTGTTTCAACTTTACCGGAATTGGCTATCTTCCAAGCGAGATAAATGAGATATAAGCCACCTATAGTTTTGAGAATTAGCTCCATAATCGGAAACTGTTCAAATACTTCCCGAAGTCCAAACCCTACCCCCAGCAAAAGCAGACCAAAGCCGAAAGCTATCCCAAACATATGCGGAATGGTTTTCCTAAACCCGAAGTTCACCCCAGAAGTCAGAAGCATAATGTTGTTTGGCCCAGGCGTAATCGACGAAGCAAACGAAAATAAAAGCAAGGCAAGAAAAACGTCTAACGGCACCACAACCTCCAATATGTCAATAATGCTGACCTATTAGTGAACAACTGTCAACTGCTCTTTTATTGAAGCGCCAAAATGCTTATATTGATTTTATGAAAAGACGTAATTTATTAAAATCGCTTGGTGCTCTTGGTTTAATGCCAATGGTGCCTACCCTACCCGCTTCTGCTCTTGCTGGCAGTACACCTGTCGCGAAAGCAACAGTTTCCGCGCATCATTATAAATGGGCGGAGATGATTGTTCGCGCTCATAAAAAATGCAGCCCAGGTATGTTGGAGCGCCTACTAAAAATAGACACCGCAACCGCTTCTGCACTCAAATCTCAGCTACTGGAAAAAGGTGTCATAAGCGCGCAAGCTAATTCATTCGGTATTCATTCAGCGGTAAAACCACTGTATGAAGGCGCGTTCGTCAGACCCAGTTCGCAGATTTCTAAGAGCTTGAAAAAGGTCAATGCAGAGCTTGATAAATTAATAGACGAAGAAGAAACAGTTCCAGAAAACGAATCTAATATCAGCGACTTAGACGAAGAAACTGCATCAGATGGAGAACCTGAGCTGGACAATCAGCAAGAAGAAATCATACCTAATGCTTGAATTTGTACACTCTCCGCTTAAGTTAAATTACTAACCACGCAAAGAGAGAAATCATGCAAGATTTTACAGCTGAACTTCAAAACAAAGTAGCCATCATCACAGGTGCAAGTAAAGGCATAGGTGCCGTAACCGCAAAACGGATGGCGGAATTTGGCATCAAGGTTGTACTGACCGCACGTTCGGAAAATGCGATTAAAGAACTCGCAGACGAGATTAATTCAGCAGGCGGAACTGCTATCGCCATTGCGTGTGATGTTGCAGACTATAATCAGGTTAATAGCGCAGTTGCGCAAACTATCATGAAGTTTGGCAAGATTGACATTGTCGTCAATAACGCAGGCCTAATAGATCCGATTGGACGCATCACAGACATTACCCCAAGCGACTGGGGAAAGGTGATCGATGTCAACGTCAAAGGCATCTTCAACATGCTGCATGCTACCCTGCCGGGCATGGAAGCAAGAGGCGAAGGCGTAATCATCAACATTTCATCAGGTGCTGCTTACGGCGCCATGGAGGGCTGGAGCCACTATTGTTCATCAAAGGCAGCAGCCCTTATGTTGACCAAGGCAACGCATAAAGAGTACGCCGACAAAGGCATTCGCGTCATCGGTCTTTCACCCGGAACCGTCGCAACAGACATGCAAGTCAACATCAAAGCCTCTGGCATTAATCCGGTTTCGACACTGGAAACATCTGACCACATCTCACCAGAATGGGTAGCCCAAGCAATCAGCTGGCTGGCAACAGAAGACGCAAAAGAATTTGATGGCGATGATGTAAGTTTGAGGGATGAAGTAATTAGAGCACGGTGTGGGTTGATTTAGTCAGAACGTTTTTGGCTGAATTTATGAAAGAAATAGCCAAAAACTATTGCAGCTATAAACGTTGGGGCCAAGCTAGCCGTATCGCGTAGATTAACAGCGACCTCGTACTAACCAAGCCAATTAGCTATCACGACGAAACAGCAATAGACCATTAGACTAACCAGCATAAAATTTTTCTGATTGGGAAAAAGAACTCTGGGTAATACAAAATATAACGCAATTGCTAACGGGTACAGAACAAGCATTAGCGGAATAAGAAGCCAAGGCGCACCAAAGATCATTAACATTAAGCCTGACCACGCGACCTCCAATATGGAAAGTATTGAGAAATCTTTCATTCTATTAAATTGCAAGAGTAATCCAGTGAGAAAACCACCGCACATTCCTGCAATCAGAATGGCAAACATGTAGGCATAATTTGCTCGGTTTAATTCTTGTTTGCTTGGCATTGTAAATTCTCTCAACACTGTTTTGGCAAGTCAGCCAACCAAGAACTCCATTCATTACTTTGATTATTTCTCACAACCAATCCCTTGCGAGGCTCAAGGTTCTCTGGTGAGTTTATTTTCTCCACCAGCCCAAAGGATGATAATGATTGAATAAGCCACCAACCCAAGTCCACCTGGCCTTTCATAATGCCCAGATTGGCAGAAGACGGAAAAGCGTGATGGTTTTCGTGATACGCTTCGCCAAAAGTTATGATACCAAGGTTCGGCAGGTTGTATCCTTGCACTGCTGTATTCTCGACATGAAGCACTTGTTCGCGTGGTTGATGCGCATAATACCCAACCAGCCAATGACCAATAAGCGATACAGAGACACGCACTGCAATGCCCCAGATCACCCATGGCAAACCACCCAACACAAAAAGAATAATCGCCAATGGTAATTGTTGCCACATCCATGTTGCTTCAACAATTTTATAGAAGCGATCATTTTGCACATTTTCTTCGATGATAAACTCTGGTTCATGGTCTAATTGAATAGAGCAATGAAGCTGCCACCAAGCATCTTTCCAAAATCCAGCTGTATGCGCAAAAAACGGATGGCATTTTGTTTGGCGCTGCCCCCAATCACGAAAATCATGGAGCTTTATCATACCGTGAGGCCCTGCCATACCAACCAAGACACCAAGATAAACAAGAAAATGCTCTAACCAAATATGAGTTTTGAAAGAACGATGAATAAGCAAGCGATGCATGCCTACAGAATGTCCTCCACAAATTGTTACGGCGCTAAGAACAATAAAAACCAAAAAGGCATCCCATGAAAAAGTAAGCGCACCTCCTATAATGCCAATCAAGGTAAAAGAAGTAATCCAAGTAGACTTAGTCGGATTCCAGTAAACAACACCATGTAAGGGATTTGCTTTGCCTAAAGATAAAACGCGTTCCGTAGATTTAACTTCATCCATGTTGACCATCCAAAATAAGGTCATTCAGAATTACTTCCACTGCTTTTTCCATAGCAAATTTTTGAATTGGTCCAAAATACCAGTATGGGTCAAGCTTACGTTCGTATCCTATTTGCAAAGTCACTTTCGTTTTTCCATTTTCAAGTTCGTCGAAATCAATTCTAGTATTCTTGATATCAATATATCGCGCATAGAAACTTGTATTCTTGGTTATCTCAGTAATAATGTGGTCATCATTTACTACTTTCAGCTTCACATAAAGTGAACCTTTATGCTCATGTGTAAAAACCCACCGCCAATAAGTAAAATCAAGCTTGTGTACATCACCCTCATTCAATGAGTTAGCCTGTACAGCATCTGGTAATGGAAAAACTTTAAGTAACCAATGTCGATCGCCAGTGAATTCTAACGGATTGCTAAGATTTTTCTTAAGAGTCATTACATTTTGTTCAGTAATCACATCGTATTTTACAATTTGATAGCGGTCGAACGTAGTTTCGGGAAAAACTCCTTCAAAACCCAATGTCAAAACAAATATAGGAACCAAGAAAACGCCTATCTTATTTTTGTTTGCGCGATAAAGAAAAAAACTTTGAAAACCATAGCCAATCAACCACGCTATATAAAATATTGGCATGAACATTAACACACAAATCCAGCCTTCTTGCAAAACACCAGCTGTAGAAAGCATTAGCGCAGTAGCCCAAAAAAGATCTTGTCGCATTTTTGAGTGAAAGCTCTTCTTAACTGGCTGCGGACCTGCTTTTAATGCCATAGCAACGCCAATTACCGACGGAATAAGAAAATATAATATCGCCGTATTACTAAGGTCTTCACTAACCAGATATCTTATGATCAAAACCAGCAGCCCTATGATAAAAATAAACATCATATATTTAAAAGTCTGTTCGTTAGAGAACCAAGTTTTAACTTTTTTGTTTGCCTGCTGAGATGTATTTTTAGCTTCTAACATAATTTTCACTCGATATAATTAATTAGATAATTACCTAATTGACTTTTAAAAGTAATTTGGTAATTAGTCAACAAGCTAAATAAATTATCCTTAACAGAGCATGTTAAAACCATATGACTAAAGAAAACAAAAACATTGACACGCAAGATTCGCCGCAAATGCAGCGTATGTTTGAAGCCTTCGCCTCAGCGCCAAGGCGTAAGATACTTGCTTATCTTTCAAATGCATCTCTTACTGCAGGAGAAATCGCTGAACGCTTTGACATGTCAAAACCATCCATTTCTCAACATTTGAATATCTTGGAGAATGCAGGACTGGTTGCGCGTGAAAAACGCGGGCAATTTGTGCATTATTCAATCGTTAGCGACAATATTGCAAATACGCTCAATGGATTTGTTCAAGAGGTTTGCCCAGTTTCCAGACCTTTAAAGAAAGAGAGCGCAAAAATTGGTAAGTAAGTTAGTTTAGTCAACCACCCAAGTCTCATATTCCCTAGGCACATCTTTACTCGCCTCTGCCCAAGGCGAAGTCCGTTCTCTTTCCTGATGAAAGTTAAAAGCTGCTTCATCCACGAAAGCCTCTGAAACCAAAAAGCGTCCTGGGACTTTTGAACAAGCATCCACGTTGAAAAAAATACAACCAGCTTCTTCACGCGTCAAACGAATGTGGTCTTTCAGAGCCTCGCTTACTTGGGCAATACGCTCAGTAGGCACCTCAATATGACCTTCCAGTCTGAATGTGCCTTTCGGCAAATCAGACACTACATCCCGTCCTTGCCACGGCTAACTGCAACGACGCCTGTGCGGCAGACTTCTACCAGTCCCAGCGGCTCCATGATGGAAATGAATTGTTCAATTTTTGAAATTCGCCCTGTAATTTCAAACGTAAAATGCTCTGTTGAAGCGTCAATTACCTGTGCACGGAAGGCTTCTGCCAATCGCATGGCTTCGACACGGTTATCACCAATACCTGCAACCTTTACCATCGCAAGTTCACGCTCAATTGGCTTTTCATAGCCGTTTAGCTCTGCTCGTAATGTCAAATCGACCACACGGTGAACCGGAACCATACGCTCAAGCTGCTTCTTGATTTGATCCAACACTTGCAACGTGCCAGAAGAGACAATCGTAATGCGCGAAACCTTGTTATCATGACTGGTTTCAGACACGGTCAGGCTTTCGAT
>CALDZF010000110.1 GCA_937944165.1 uncultured Rhizobiaceae group bacterium
AGCTATATTTTCTATCCACTAAAGTGGAGAATAAGTTCCATTGTAACAAGAAAACCCAATATGATAAATGCAACGTTTTTCTATTCCATGCTCGCAGTTTTAGCAGGCGTCGCTGTGCCCATTCTTGCAACAATTAATTCAGCCTATGGGCAGGCAATCGGAAACGTGCATTGGGCTTCTCTCACACTTTGTGTGGTCGCTTTCGTGACCATTTTCGTTGTTACATTAATAAGCGGTGTAGGCGCCCCTGACATGGCAGTGTTTAAAAACATTTCCTGGTGGCACTTTTTGGGAGGTTGCTTTTTTGCAATTTATATTGTTTCCATAACGTTTGTCGCGCCAAAGATTGGCGTGGGTAATGCGATTATTTTTGTTGTTGTGGCGCAGGTTTTTACTGCCGTTACGATAGACCATTTTGGCCTGCTCGGCGCATCCATCCAGCAATTGGACTGGAAGCGCTCGCTAGGCGTTATTTTCCTGATTATCGGTGTCGCACTGGCGCGTTCTACGCCATCTTTGGGTGATGCGTAAATTAGGCTTTCTTCGCACCCTTTTGCATGAAGGCCATAAAGGCTTGCTTTGCTTCTTCTGATTCCAGTCTTTCACCAAAGAGCACCGCTTCTTTACGCATACGTTTCAAGACTTCTGAACGATCGCCACGCAATAAATCTCGCGATAATTTCAAAGCCTCTTGTGGTTTTGACGCAATGTTTTGTGCTGCTTGATTGGCCATCATTTCCAGCTCATCCGAGGCAGTAATTTTATTCACAAAGCCCGCGTCTTTAGCATCTTCACTAGAGACGCTTTCGCCTATGCCAAGTAATGCAAAGGCTTTATGATAGCCCATCATTTCCGGACCAATCAGGCTTGAACCTGCTTCGGGTACGAGACCTAAATCCACGAATGGTGTTTTGAACATGGAAGTATCTGAAGCAACCACATAATCGCAGTGCATCAACATGGTTGTACCGATGCCAATCGCCAGACCATCAACGCCTGCAATAATCGGCTTTGGCGCTTGAATGATACGTTCCAAAAAACCGAAGACCGACATATCCTCACGATTTCCACTCATCGCAACTTGCATGAAATCACCGATGTCATTGCCAGATGAAAACGCACCTGTTGAACCCAAAATCAGAATGGCATTCACATCATCATTTGCATTGGCTTCGTCCAGACCCGCAGACATGCGCGAATACATATCGCCTGTAAGAGCGTTCTTTTTGTCAGGACGGTTCATGCGGATGGTCATAACGCCATTGGCAATCGACGTTACAATGCGATCAGCTACTTCAGTCATAGGATTATCCTGCTTTCAAGAGTTCACCAGCTGCAAGCAAGCTTTCTGCGCCACCTGTTACTGTGTGCTTAAGGGCTGCACATTCTGCTGCAAAGTTTTCGGCGTAGAATCGCGCCAGACTTGCCCTGTCTTTTTCATTGTCTGCCAGACCCGCTTTTGCGAGATAACAACCGCCTGCAGCCAAACCAAAGAGACGCTGATAAGGTGTTGCACCTGAAAGGGCTACATCAAGCCGACCTTCTGACATTTGTGCTAATAGCCAATCAGTTGCTTCTTCAACTTCATTTAAAGCACCATCCAGCAGTTCTGCTGTTTTACCAAAACCATCATGATTTGCACCATGAACATTTTCAACGATACCGCGTAAGTCAGTTATGTATCCTTTCACCGCATCGCCACCTGAAAGTGGTAATTTGCGTGTTACAAGATCAATTGCCTGAATGCCGTTTGTGCCTTCATAAATCGGATTGATACGCGCATCGCGCATGTATTGAGCAGCACCTGTTTCCTCGATAAAGCCCATGCCACCATGAATTTGCACGCCGATTGAAGCAACTTCGCATCCGATATCAGTTGAGAAAGCCTTTGCAATTGGCGTTAGAATGCCAGCGCGTTCTGCCCACATTTTTGCTTCTTCACCTTCCGAGCGATGCTGCATATCAAGCGCATAGGCACATGAATAACAAATGCCACGCGCAGCATTGGTCATGGATTTCATGGTCAATAAATTACGCTGCACATCAGGGTGATGAACGATTGGAGCCATGCCCTCGCCTTCATAGCTTGATGCTTTACCCTGTTTGCGGTCATGGGCGTAATTCAATGCATGTTGGTAAGCTGCTTCACCAATCGCAACGCCTTGTGTGCCAACATTGAGACGCGCGTTGTTCATCATGGTGAACATGCAGGCTAAGCCGCGATTTTCTTCACCAATAAGATATCCAATCGCACCTGGTTCTATACCTTCAAAACCATCGCCATAAATCATGACGCAAGTTGGAGAACCATGGATGCCAATCTTATGTTCTATTGACTGACAAAACGCATCGTTGCGCGCGCCGAGGCTTCCATCGTCATTGACCAAGAACTTAGGCACAAGAAAAAGTGAAATGCCACGCGTACCAGCAGGTGCATCTGGCAATCTGGCCAAAACCAGATGACAGATGTTTTCTGTCATATCGTGTTCACCATAGGTGATGAAAATCTTCTGACCAAAGATACGATAGCTACCATCGCCAGCAGGCTTTGCTTGCGTCTTAAGCGCAGCCAAATCAGAACCACAGGCTGGCTCTGTCAGGTTCATCGTTCCTGTCCACTCGCCAGAAACAAGTTTTTCCAGATAGGTCGTTTTAAGTTCATCAGATCCATGCGTATCCAACGCTTCAATCGCACCAATGGTTAGTAAAGGACAAAGCGCAAATCCCATGGAGGCTGAATTCCACATTTCAGAAGCAGCAACGGCCAGCATATTAGGCAACCCCTGGCCGCCAAATTCTTCAGGCCCTGAAATCGCGTTCCAACCGCCCTCGCTCCAGTCTTTGTAGGTTTCTGCAAAACCTGGAGGCGTTGTTACAACCGCATTTTCCAGTTTCGCACCAATCGTATCCGCATCACGATTTAACGGTGCTATACGTTCACTTGCAAACTTTCCA
>CALDZF010000111.1 GCA_937944165.1 uncultured Rhizobiaceae group bacterium
GTCGGTGCATGGCATTTAAGACACGATCTGGAATGATTGAAGGGCCAGGAATTGAAAGTAATGGACGGCCAAAATTTAGAGACATGAAATTTACCTGAGTATGAATTAATAAACCCTGTGGTCAAAAATTGTATTCTACGAATAAGAATGAACATAGTCAGACATCTTAATAATTTCTAATCACAATCGGTAATTCCTTTGGATTTTTTGTAATATAAAGCTCTAATATAATTTATAAACTTCATCGCTAACCATGATGCTCTTCTTCGCTTGCGGCAACTAGGGCTTTGTTGAAATGCGAAAGCGCTTTTATTTGTGTTGCGTTACCGATGATGAGATTATCACGCTGCGTGTCTACTACAGGTAAGTCTGATAACCCACTATCATCAAATATGCGTAGTGCTACTTCTAGACTATCAGCTTCCTGGAGGAAAACGGGGGCTTCATCTTCTTGTTTTTCAATATAAACAGGTTCTTTGCCTTGTTCTAATACAGTCATGAAATCTTTTACTTTGTTGGAACGCATGACGTATTTATGTGGGCCATCGCGGAAGAAAAGTCCGCGTATCTCCAACTGCCATTCAAACAGTGAATGACCATGAATTGCTTGATTAATACCAGTTGCGATGGATACAGCCAGCAATAATGCAATTGAAAGTGTGTAACCACCTGTTAATTCAAACACGATCATTGTTGTTGAAAAGGGCGCGCCTAATACGGCCGCAGCAACAGCGCCCATGCCCAAAATGGCATAAAGTCCCTGGCTGGAAGCTAATTCAGGCAGTAAATTAGATGCTATAAGCCCATATGCACCACCAGCCATTGCTCCTAGATAAAGTGCAGGCGCAACAACACCTCCGCCAAACCTTGAAGCAACTGTAATGGCAGTCGCTGCGGTTTTTGCTACTAATAATGCCAGCAAGAGTTCGAGTCCCAGTTGATTTTTTAGAGCCATGTCTGTTGCTTCATAACCAACACCTAAAACTTCGGGGAAAAATACGGCAATAATGCCAATCAATAACCCGCCTGCGACAGGTCGCCAGAAGAGTGAAATATTAATATTTCTGGCAATGTAATCTGTGCCTACAAGGGCAAATTGAAAGATTACAGAAACTAATGCGCATACCAGGCCAAGCACTGCAAAGGCAGGAAACTCCCAATAAGATGTAATTTGGTATTCAGGTATTTCAAAGGCAGCAATATTTCCAAACCAAAGCCGCGAGAAAATAGTTCCGTTAACCGCAGCAATTACAATGGGCACAAATGATCGCCTTGAATAATGTCCCAATACAATCTCATGTGCAAAGAGTACGCCTGCAATTGGTGCATTGAATGAGGCTGATACTGCCGCTGCCGCACCACTTGCAAGCAAGGTGTTTTGTGAGCCGTGTGGTACTTTTAAAAATCTTGAAAACCACGTGGCGAAAGCTGCTGCCAAATAAACCATTGGCCCCTCACGACCTGCACTTGCTCCCGCACCCAGCGAAATGGCTGTTGCACCTGTTGAAACCAGAGCGGACTTCATGTCGATGTCTCGGCCATCAATTGCGCGTGCTTCCATGACATCAGGAATCCCACCCGTCCTTCTTAGTGGAAGGTAATTCGTAATAATCCAACCCACAATTGCGCCACCAATGATTGGTGCTATGAGAATAATGACCCAAGAAGTATTTTTTGCTGCAGTCACGACATTTTCTGAACGTTCAAAAAGCCAAGTCCATTGTACCAAGCTAATTGCTTCGCGAAATATAATAGCCATTATTGAGACTGCACCACCAATGATAAGTGCTGCAAACCAGACATAGAGCTGCCTGTCAGCATTAAAGCTTGTCAGATTTGGCTCGATCCATTTGTAGATAAGCGAGGGTAATGTCTTTAATATGTTTAACATAATGCCAAATGGGGCTGTTTTTCTTTTAAAAACATTTTCATATGCTGCGAGTCGAAGCAAGTGCTTGGAGATTTTCCTTTATTCTTGTTTGCAACTCAAGGCAGTGTTGTTTATCTATAAGGTAATAAAAGGTACGGGAGGAGATACCGTGGCGTTAAATGATTTGGAAACTCTGGATCGTAATGAAACCGGAATTCAAACCGCTATTTCTGTTTTAAAACAGAGGTTTGGGGAGAGGCTAAAAACGTCACAGGCTTTACTTGAGCAACATTGCCATACAATGACTTATATTCCTTCGCAATTGCCTGATGCGGTTGTATTTGCAAAATCAACGCAAGACGTTCAACAAATTGTGCGCATTTGTGCCGAATATAAAGTCCCTATAATTCCCTTTGGCACGGGTACATCGCTGGAAGGTGGGGTAAATGCACCTGCTGGTGGTATATCAATTGACCTTAATGAGATGAATGAAGTTCTGAGGGTAAATACTGAAGATCTTGATTGTATTATTCAACCTGGTGTGACGCGAGAAGCTTTAAACGAGTATTTACGCGATACAGGTCTCTTTTTTCCTATTGATCCAGGGGCAAATGCATCCTTGGGCGGAATGGCTGCAACACGTGCTTCTGGCACAAATGCTGTTCGATACGGTACGATGCGTGAAAATGTTATTAGCATGACAGTTGTAATGCCAGATGGAAAAGCAATTAAAACGGCTGCACGCACACGAAAATCATCTGCTGGTTATGATTTAACCAAGTTGATGGTGGGGTCTGAAGGTACATTGGGTATTATTACAGAACTCACTTTAAGACTTTACGGTATTCCGGAGCGTATTTCTGCAGGTGTTTGTCAGTTTGAAACGGTGGAGGGCGCTTGCAATACGACTATTCTTGCAATGCAAACAGGACTGCCAATGGCACGCATTGAATTGCTCGATGCGCTTCAGGTGAAAATGATTAATAAATACTCCGGATTGGATTACGAACCAAAGCCTACGTTGTTTCTTGAGTTTCATGGAACTAATGCAGGCGTTGATGAGCAGATTGAAAGTTTTAATGCAATTGCCGAAGATTTGGGTGGCGGTAACATACAATGGGTTGAAACTTTGGAGGCGCGAAACAAACTTTGGAAAGCGCGCCATGATGCATATTACGCCATGCTTGCTTGGCGCCAAGGTAGTCAGGGCATTGCAACAGATGCCTGTGTTCCAATATCAAGGCTTGCTGAATGTGTTGCTGAGACACAAAACGATGCGCAAGAATTAGATTTGGTTGCGCCTGTCATAGGGCATGTGGGCGATGGTAATTTTCACGTAACGCCACTTGTCATGATGGATGATAAAGAGGAGGTTGAGCGCGCTGAGGAGTTTATTGAACGGTTAAATTTGCGAGCTATTGCGATGGAAGGCACTTGCACTGGCGAACATGGTATAGGGCAGGGCAAAAGGCGCTTTCTTAAATTAGAGCATGGTGATGGTGCTGACATAATGATGTCAATAAAGCAGGCTATTGATCCTGATAACATTATGAATCCAGGTAAAATTGTTGGATATCGTGAGTAATTTTATTTTGGGACTTTTTCGTAAATGAATTTCTTGTTTCGTTTATTCGTCTTCCTCGGTGGATTAGTGGTAATTGCTCTTTTTGCAGCACTTATCGCGCCTTATTTTATTGATTGGGATGAATTTACAGAAGAGTTTGAGGCACAAGCATCCCGTGTAATTGGACAAGAAGTGCGTGTGGGCGGGAAAACAAATTTACGCCTTTTACCATTGCCGTTTTTGAGTTTTGAAGACTTGCGAGTAGGGCGAAACCCAGATGGTACGCCGTTAATGACTGTTGATAAATTTTCATTCACTTCGGAGCTTTTACCATTTTTGTCTGGGCAGGTGCGCATTGTTGATATGTCGATGCTCAAGCCGAAAATGAACCTGCAAGTTGCACAAGATGGCACAATAGCATGGACGAAACCTCAAGCGTCATTTGTCAATCCTGAACAGGTTAATATTGAAAAACTCAAGGTGGAAAATGGCTCGGTTATTGTTACAGGACTTGTGGACCAGCGCAGTTTGCATCTTGAAAACATTCAAGGTGACTTTACAGCAAAATCCATTCTGGGGCCTTGGCGAATAGAAGCGTTTGCTGATGTTGAAGGTATTCCAGCTCAAATTAATGCTGCAACTGGTAGCTTGCAAGATGATGATAGTTTGCGTTTGAAACTGGATTTAAACCGCTTGGATGAACCTTATCGATTGTTATTGGATGGGCCTATTAAACTTGAAAACCAGGCTTTGTCCTGGAATGGGGAATTTAAACTTAGTCCATTTACCAAACTGCAGGTTGAAGCGATGGATAAGCCGCGTGAACCTTTGTCTATTTTAGCTTCAGGTCAATTTAATGCGTCTCCAAAACAGATTACTATTCCACAATATCAGTTGGATGCAGGCGCCTTGGATGATCCTTATACGATTACAGGGCAGGGGATTGTTGATATTCAAGATAATATCTATTTCAAGATGCAAGCGGATGGGCGCCAAATTGATATTGATCAGTTGGACCCTGCTAAAACAAATGTAGAAAAAGCAACCTTGGAAACGAGGCTTAAGTCCCTTGTTGAGATTTTAAAAAGAGTTCCTATTCCTACTGCCAAAGGTGAGGTAGATGTTATTTTACCAGCCATTGTTGTTGGTGACACTTTCATACGTGATATTGAAACAAATATCAGCCCAACAGGTTCTGGCTGGGTGATACGCCGTTTAAAAGCAACTTTGCCGGGTAATACAAAGTTTGAAGCAAATGGCCGTCTTGGACTTAAAAACGGGTTTGGATTTTCAGGCGAAGTCTTAATCGCTTCACGCCAACCCTCAGGGTTTGCAGATTGGGTTTCTGGTAGTGTTGATGAAACTTTCAGGCGATTGAAATCCGTTGGGCTTGCCGCTGACATAATAATTTCTCCAAGACAGGCAACATTAGAGAATGTTGAGCTAAGGCTTGATGATGCTTTGTTGAAAGGTAAGCTGCAAAGACTTTCTGCTAATGAAGACAGGCCAGCCATTATTGCAGAACTGCGTGGCAATATAATAAATGTAGACGACTTAGCAGCTATTTATTCTTTGACAAAGTCGTCAAATAATCAAAAGCCTTATGATTTGAATATAAAAGTTAAAGCTGATCTGTTTGAAGCGATGGTTGGCAACAAGCCATTAACTGCTGAAAGTCTGGATGCTAATGTTCAGGTTCGTGAGGGTACGGTTTCTATTGAACATTTAAATGCTAGTAGTTTGTTGGGAGCGAAGGTTTCTACAAAGGGAAGAATAGAAAACGTTTTAAGCAAGCCTAATGGCAATATGAAGCTTCAATTAAATGCCAAGGATGCGACTGGGTTACTTGCGTTTGGCGAGCAATTTCTAGGCGATAATGCATTTCTCAAAAGCCTGCAATCACGAACCTCTCTAACCAAAGATACCAATCTTGATATTGAGCTTGATACGACTGCTCTTACTGAAGGTGCGAAAGGGCTGATGATTATCAAGGGGATTAGTGGGGGAAGTAATCTTTCTTTACAAATCGGGTTTGATGGAAAGTTGGATGATTTATCCAAAATGCCGCTAACGATAGATGGTTCGTTAACTAACCCCGTGCCTTCTGCATTATTGCAGCAATTGGGCATACAGACATTGCCAGTGGATTTGCAGGGAGAAATTGAAGGTGCTTTGAAACTTGATTTTACACTTCAAGGAATTGGGCAAGAAGGGTTTGATACGCGTGTGTCTGTTGCAGGAGAGGGTGGAAATTTATCGGCTACTGGCAAATTAATTACCTCTGATTGGAATACATATGAGACAAGTCTTAATGTTACCTTGGGTGCAGAAAACATAACACCTTATCTGGGCATAGTGGATCTGCCGTTTTTTGAGGTGCCTACTGCTGAAGCATTGCCATTGTCTTTATCCTTGCAGTTTAATAAAACCAAAAGAGATTTACAGTTTAAAAAACTAAAAGGGCAATTAGCCAATAATCAATTTTCTGGTAATCTTTTGTATCAAAGGGAGTTTGTTGCAAGGCCAAGACTTTCTGGTGATTTAATGCTTAAAACTCTGGATTTACCCTTGATTGCGGAAGCGGTTTTTGCGCGCACCACATCACGGGGGAATGCTTTGGGTATTAGCCAAGAAATAGCTCTGAGTGATAATACTAATTTTGGCGAAACGCTTTTAGCAGGGCTTGATGCAAGTGTTTTAATAGAAAGCAATAAGCTTAACTTAGGCAAAGGTTTTAGTGGTAAAGGGTCAAAACTTCAACTTTCAATAGTCGACGGCGCGGTTGATTTAAATGATCTTTCTTTCAGCTTTTTAGAGGGGCAATTTAATGGTGGGCTTAATCTGAAAAATACGGCTGGCAGTGTGCTGGCTAATATAAATTATACGCTACAAAATGTTGAAGCTGAACGGTTTACAAAAGCAATAAACAGTGCAGATTTTGTGAAAGGCAAAATGTCAATAAATGGTGCGCTTGAAAGCACTGGTCAAAGTTTTTCTGCCTTGGTTGCCAACCTGTCGGGTAATGGGTTTGCTATATTAGATGAAGGCTATATTGAAGGTCTTAATCCTGATGGTTTTTCTCCAATTTTAGATGCGACAAACATTGAAAACTATGAAATTACGCCTGATAAAATAAAAATACTTACTGAGCAAAACCTTTTGAAAGAAGGCTTTAAAGTCTCAAAGTTGGATGTGCCTTTTTCGGTTAACCGTGGGAGATTACGCGCTAGAAATATCAACTATGCGTTAGAGAATGTATCATTTTCGTCGGATGCGGAAATAGAGCTTAAATCTGGTAAAATTAAAGCAAATACGATCGTTGAATTTAAGCCTTATAAGAAGGACGTTTATTCTGGTGTTGATCCACAGGTTGTTGTTTCCTGGCAGGGTGCAATTGCAGATTTAAAACCCGCTATGGATACTGATCGTATTGAAGGGTATTTGTCTCTAAGAGCTTTTGAAATAAGCCAGAGGCGTTTGGAAACGCTTGAGGCGCAAGTGATGGAAAAGCAAAGATTGCGTGGGCATATTGCTTATGCCTTTGCGCAGGAAACATATATTGAGCGTAAAAAAAACCAGGAATCCGAAGCCATAAGGCTGGAAGAAGAACGCAGGCTGCGCGAACTTGAAGAGGCAAAACGGATTGAAGAAGAGCGCAAGCTAAGAGAAGCGGAAAAGGCCAAGCAATTAGCTGAGGAACAAGTACAAAAAGAAGCTGAGGCGCTCAAAATATTGCAGGCAGAAGAAAAACGCGCGCGCGAAGAACAGGCAAAACAACAAGCGCAGGCTGAACAGGATTTGGAAATTATAGAACCTTTGGAACCTGCAATAAGTCCTGACATTTTAGACAGTGTAAAAGACTTCCTCAATACAAACTAATTATCAATTCAAAGTGTGTATTCCAATTAGGTTTTGTGCTTGATTTCTTGCAAAACGAAAACCCGTATAGCAGAGGACAAATTTCTTTCAGGTTGTCTTGTTTCATCCAGTTGAGTGATTAGTGTGGCAAGGGGTGTATCTTTTGCTTGCGCTATTTTTTTAAGCTCGCAATAAAACTCTTCTTCCAATGAGTAACTTGTCTTGTGACCTCGTATGCTGATGGAGTGTTTTTGTAACAAGGTGCCTAGTCCTTCTTATCAAATTTGGTTCCATCAAGCCTAACGCTCTTGAGTTGCTCGTTAGCTTTTGCTGATTTCTTTAGTTTAGTAGAAATACCAAATTTTTTACGATTTTCATCAGCCTGTTTCTCTTTATCTGCGCGTTGTTTGCGCTTTCTAAACTGACGTAAATTAACAGGCTCTACCATCGTCTTTTTAAAACTGCACTATTGCTTTTTACGAAATTGATCAAGAGAAACAATTTCAGCGCCGTCTGTATCACTTTGTTCTTCATCTTGTTTTTTCTTGCTGGTTTTTTTGTCTTTTGATTTTACCACATCATGTTTTTTGGCAACCTGAGGCAGGTTTTCTACTTCGTCACTGCTTGTTTCTTTAGCGATTTCCACATCACCATTAGCCGCTTCAAGGTATTCTGCATCAAATTGTACGCCGAATTTTACATGTGGATCGAAAAAACCTTTTAGAGAAGAAAAGGGCACACGTAAACGCTCAAGAATGTCATCGAAAGAAAGGTCAATTTCAAAATATCTTTCTGTAACTTTCAAATCCCAAAATGAATGTTGAACCACAATTGTCATTTCTTCAGGATAGCGTTCCCGCATCCGTGCTGAAAGACGGACACTTGGGTGATCGGTGCGGAAGGTGATAAAGAAATGATGTTCCCCTGGTAAGCCAGAAGTTGAAACTTCTTCCAAGACCTTACGAATAACATCGCGAAGGGCTTCCTGCGTTAAGACATCATAACGGATTAGGTCTTCTGGTTGTTGTTCATCGTTCATTATATTTTGCACACTTTCTAAAAATTAAGTGAAGGCTTCTGTTGCCAGGTGCCTCCGAACCCCGCCCTACAGTGCGAACCGTAGGGAGTTTAGTGTGAAACTGTCGAACCGCAATTAAGCAGCTAGACGAGCTTCCGCATAGTTGTCATTTGCAACTAGAAATTTAGCCCGATAACGGCGGAACAATGCCGAACGAAAACACAGTCTTTACACCCTCGTCGATCCTATTTCGCCCCCATCAAAAGCCATTCTGAACATATATGTTTGTTTATGTTATAGTGGCGGAATGGTTTTTGGTGGAGGCGCCGGGTACCGCCCCCGGGTCCGAATGGTTTATTTCACAGGCAATTTATCGTTATATCTGGCGAACCAGCACTTTCAATATAGGTGATTTACAATGTGATTTCAAAGTTTAATTGAAAATAGACCTAATAGTTCACTACAAAGCTAATTGATTTTTATGGATCGTTCACAATTATGGTAGTGTGTCTTGTGATTTGATGTATAAACAGCATAAATTTTAGTACTCTGTTTCCTCAGGATAAGACCGATATGTTCCCACTTTCAAGCTTGATGAAAACCTTCATTCAAAAAGGTTCTCTCACCGTTATTGATGCCGATGATAAGCGCCATGTGTTTTCAGGTTCTGCCGGCCTTGAAGTAACAATGAAACTGCACGACAAAAAACTTTATAGAACACTTGTAACAAATGCTGAATTGGCTGCAGGTGAAGCTTATATGGATGGAACCATGACCTTTGAAGATGGGTCTACGTTACGCGACTTTTTACAGTTGTTTTCTCATAATCGTTTGTCACTTGCTTCTCATCCAGCACAAAAGCTTATTCGTGCTTTCAAAATGAACTTCCGAAAGAAACAACAATCCAATCGCCGTGGTCAAGCCCAGCAAAATGTTTCTCATCATTATGATTTGGGTAATGAGTTTTATAAAATGTTTCTCGACAAGAACATGCTCTATTCATGCGCTTATTTTCGTGAGGAAGATGAAAGCCTTGAAGATGCTCAGCGAAACAAATTGCGTCTTCTTGCTTCCAAGCTTGATTTAAAGCCTGGCCAGAAGGTTTTGGATATTGGTTGCGGGTGGGGGGACTTGGCGCTTTATCTGGCGGCTCTTAAAGATGTAAATGTTGTGGGCGTAACGCTTTCAACAGAGCAACAAAAGCTTGCTTCAGAACGCGCGCAAAAAATGGGGCTTTCTGACAAGGTCGAGTTCAGATTACAAGACTACCGTGAAGTACCTGAGAAATTTGACCGGATTGTTTCCGTTGGCATGTTTGAACATGTTGGGGTGACGCATTACGATGAATTTTTCAAAAAATTAAACGACCTTATGCCTGATGATGGTTTGGCAGTAATCCACTCTATTGGTCACATGTCACCTCCGGGAATGGCGAGTTCATGGCTGCGCAAGTATATTTTTCCAGGCGCATATTCACCAGCACTATCAGAAGTGTTTGAAGTAATTGAGCAAAATCATCTTTGGTGTACAGATTTGGAAATGCTGCGTGTTCATTATGCTACGACATTGAAACACTGGGTAGAGCGGTTTGATAAAAACCGTGACAAGGTCGTTGAGCTTTATGACGAAAAGTTTGCTCGCATGTGGGAGTTTTATCTGATTTCATGTGAATTAATGTTCCGCACTGGCTCTCAGCATGTTTTCCATATGCAACTTTCCAGAAGCAGGACAGGCGCTCCGATTGTTCGTGATTATATTACGGATACCCAACGCGAACTCGAAGCGCTTGAGAAAGAACTTAAACTGGAGCTTTAAGCCTTGAATAAACTACTCACAATTATTGCCTTTCTTATAATGTGTGTTGTTTCTTTTGGTGGTTTGAATAAAGCAAAGGCGCAAGGGCAGGCTTGTGATTTAGCGCTTATACTTGCGATGGATGCTTCTTCCAGTGTTAATTCCGATGAATATGATCTTCAAATGAAAGGCATGGCATCGGCACTTCTGGATACAGAAGTTAAGGAAGCCATTCTTTCACTTGGTGGAATGTATATGGCAGCCTTTGAGTGGAACGGGCGGACAAATCAAAAGTTTTTATTTAACTGGACAAGGCTTAGGAGCGAAGCCGATATATTTGCTGTTGCACGCAAATTAGCCTTGCATGAGCGTAATTCAGAAAAATCACCAACAGCACTTGGCTCTGCGCTTGGGTATGCCCATCGACTTTTTCGCCAACTGCCAACGCAGTGTTTGCGACAGGTGATAGATGTATCAGGAGATGGCATTAATAATGAAGGTATTACACCCGAAAAGGTTTTTGCTTTGTGGAATTTTTCCAATATCACTGTTAACGGACTTGCCATCAAGGGAACGGATCCGCTTCATGACAATATCCATCCAGACATCGATGATTATTATCGCCAGCAGGTTTTGCGTGGCAATGGGTCATTCTTGGTTATAGCTGAAAATTTTCAAAGCTTTGAAGATGCAATGAAGCAAAAGCTACTCAAGGAAATCAGACCAGGTCCGGTTGGTTTGCTTGAGTGAGGTTACTTGCGTTTTTTGGATGAAAACATCGTCGCTGCTGCAAGTGCGGGAAAGAGTGGAGATGTTTTTTTGTATTGCATGATATGCCTCGTTATTTAGTCTTTAAAACCATGCCCCAATATGATTAATTGATGCTTAACTAATTTATTAAAATATTAGGATGTTGCAATGAGTTCTCAAGCGGACAAAGCTAAGATTTTCCATTCCCTTCATGTTAAGGGCGATCCCATTGTACTGTATAATATCTGGGATGCGGGTAGTGCTAAGACGGTTGCAGATGCTGGTGCAAAAGCATTGGCCACAGGCAGTTGGCCAGTTGCTGTTGCGCAAGGGTATGGGGATGGACAAAACATTCCCATGCAAGCAGCAATTGATAATGCAAAGCGTATTGTAGAAACAACAGATTTACCGGTCACACTGGATTTCGAAGGTGGCTATGCAATCGACGATGAAGGTTTGAGGTCGAATATCGCCAAGGCATTGGATGTAGGGGTAATCGGCTTTAATTTTGAAGACCAGATTGTGGGGGGCGAAGGTTTGCATGATATTGATGAACAAACAAAACGTGTTACCGCTGTGCGCTTAAGCATTGATGCGAGTGGCGTAGGCGCCTATCTTAATGCGCGTACAGACTTATTTTTAAAATCCAAACCAGAGATACATGCAAATTATATGGATGAAGCAATCGAGCGCGCAAAGGCTTATGAAGATGCAGGCGCTAGTGGTTTCTTTGCACCAGCTTTATTAGATGAAACCTTAATCGGGAAATTATGCGAAGCGACTGATTTGCCTGTTAATATTATAGCAATCCCTGGTTGTCCACCTAAAGCAAAATTGGCTGAGCTAGGGGTGGCGCGTATTAGCTATGGGCCTGTGCCATATCGCCAGATGATGGCGGCACTCGGTGAGGGCGCCAAGGCCGCATTTGCCTGATTTTAAGTGGGTGATTAGGCTCTGAGTCTAACTAATGTTATTCCAATTATGGTGTAATGCTTTAAAGTAGATTTCAGAATCAATTTGGAAAAACTGATGAAAACCTACCTCGATCTTTTATCCCATGTATTGGAAAACGGCACAGATAGAGGCGATCGAACAGGCACAGGTACGCGTTCTGTCTTTGGTTATCAAATGCGGTTTGACCTGGGTAAGGGATTTCCCGTCACTACAACCAAGAAACTTCATCTTCGTTCTATTATATATGAACTACTTTGGTTCTTGAAAGGCGAGACCAATGTAAAATGGTTGCAGGAAAATGGCGTTTCAATTTGGAATGAATGGGCAGATGAGAAGGGCGAGCTTGGCCCGGTTTATGGCTACCAATGGCGCTCATGGCCTGCACCTGATGGCAATAGCATTGATCAGATTACTGGGCTTGTGAAAAGCTTGAAAGAAAATCCAAATTCGCGCCGTCATATTGTCAGTGCTTGGAACCCTGCCTTGGTAGATGATATGGCCTTGCCGCCTTGCCATACGATGTTTCAGTTTTATGTGGCAGATGGCAAGCTTTCTTGTCAGCTTTATCAACGTTCAGCGGACATCTTCTTGGGCGTTCCGTTTAATATTGCTTCATATGCGCTTCTTACAATGATGCTGGCGCAAGTTTGTGATTTGGAAGTTGGAGACTTTGTCCATACCTTTGGTGATGCTCATATTTATCATAATCATTTTGAGCAAGCCAAAGAACAACTCTCACGTGAGCCGCTTTCATTGCCGACCATGAAAATTAATCCCGATGTGAAAGATCTATTTGAGTTTAACTTTGAAGACTTTACATTGGAAGACTATGAAGCGCATCCAAACATAAAGGCTCCGATTGCAGTATGAGTGAATTTCCTATTTCCCAAGTGGTTGCGATTGCCAAGAATAATGTAATTGGCAATGACGGTGGTATGCCTTGGCGATTATCAACAGACCTTAAGCGTTTTAAACGTGATACAATGGGTAATCCGATTATTATGGGGCGCAAGACTTTTCAAAGTATTGGTAAGGCATTGCCAGGACGCTTGAATATTGTGATTTCCCGCTCTGAATTTGTCGCGCCTGATACAGTGCATGCAAAAACAATTGAAGCTGCACTTTTTTTGGCGGAAGGCTGGGCTAAGGAAAATGCTTCAAAAGAGATTTGTATTATTGGTGGTGGGCAGATTTATTCAGCCACATTGCCTCTTGCCGATAAGCTTTATGTAACGCATGTTATGGCTGAGCCAGATGGGGATACAAAGTTTCCTGAGATTTTAGATGCCGAATGGCGGCCAATAGAGAGCGAAGAAGTGCCTAAAGGTGAAAAGGATACAGCAGAAACGCTTTATGTAGTTTATGAACGCGTTTAAATTTTGATTCCGCTTAAGCAGTCAAATTAATGATTTTATTGAATTTTTTGTGAAATTTACAATTTTCTTTAACTCTGGTGGTGAATAGCGCTTTCGACACATTGAAAGCAAGGCTTTGCATCCCTATAACGAATGTAGATTTAATTTCCATATGGATGAAGGATAATACATGCCTTGGAGTAATCAAAGTGGTGGAGGCGGTGGCCCTTGGGGCGGCGGCGGAAACAATGGTAATAATAACAATGGTGGTGATCGTGGCCCCTGGGGTGGCGGTGGTAATAATCGCCCACCAAACAATAATGGCGGCGGCGGCCAAGGCGGTGGACAACCACCTGATCTTGATGAAATCATCCGTCAGGGACAAGATAAGCTAAAGCAGGCTTTGCCAGGTGGTGGTGGTTTTAACGGTATTACTTTTGGTATCGGTGCAATTGTTGCTGTTGGTCTTTATTTAACACAAGCTTTTTACCAGATTGAAGAAGATCAGCTTGGTGTTGAGCTTTTATTTGGTAAGCCAAAGGTTGAAGTCTCTACTGCTGGTTTGCATTTCCATCTGTGGCCGATCGAAACTTATGAGGTTGTTCAAACTTCTGAAAAACAAATCAACGTTGGTTCCAATGGCCGTTCTGGCAATACCGGTTTGATGCTTTCAGGCGACCAAAACATTGTTGATGTGACTTTTTCTATTCTTTACGAAGTTGTTGCTCCTAATGATTATCTGTTTAATGTAAGCGACCCTGAAGGCATGGTTCGTCAAGTTGCTGAAAGTGCAATGCGTGAAGTGGTTGGTAAACGCCCAGCAGATGATGCGCTTCGTAATGACCGTGATGGTATTGCAGAAGAAGTTCGCTCCATCACACAAGCAACATTGGAAAGTTATGGAACCGGCATTCAAGTAAACGGCTTGAAACTTGAAGACGTGGCTCCTCCGCGTGAGGTTGCTGACTCATTTGATGAAGTGCAACGTGCTGAACAAAATGAAGACCAGTTTATTGAAGAAGCAAACCGCTATTCAAACCGTGTGTTGGGTGCTGCACGTGGTGAAGCAGCGCAGATTTTGGAAGATGCGGCAGCTTATAAAAGCCGTGTTGTAGAAGAAGCAAAGGGTGAAGCGCAACGCTTTATCTCTGTCTATGATGAATATGCCAAGGCACCAGAAGTAACACGCAAACGCCTATTCCTTGAAACCATGGAAAAAGTGCTTGGTGAATCCAATAAGGTGATTGTTGAGCAGGGGCAGGGACAAGGCGTTGTGCCTTATTTGCCGTTGCCTGAGATTAACAACCGCAGGACACCCGCACCAACAACCAATACAACGCAGGGAGCAAACTAATGGGTAATCGTTCCATAGCCTTTTTGGCACTCATTGCTTTTGGCCTTTATGTGCTTTTTAATTCCATTTTTGTTCTAAACGAAAGAGAGCAGGCAATTGTGCTGCGCTTTGGTGAAATTCAGGATGTGAAAAAAGAGCCAGGCCTTTACTTTAAAGCTCCGCTTACATTTGTTGGTCTTGATAATGTTCAAATTATTGAAGATCGTTTACTTCGTTTCGACCTTGATGATATGCGCGTGCAGGTCTCAGATGGTAAATTTTATGAAGTTGACGCGTTTTTAACCTATCGTATTGCTGATGCGACTCGTTTCCGCCAGCAGGTTTCTGGTAGTCTTCAATTGGCAGAACAACGATTAAGAACACGTTTTGACTCTGCCCTTCGTGGTGTTTACTCGCTGCGTGGTTTTGAGTCAGCGCTTTCAGAAGAGCGTTTGGAAATGATGCGTGAAGTGCGTAATCAACTTCGCCCGGACGCAACCTCTTTGGGGTTGGAAATTGAAGATGTACGTATTCGCCGTACGGATTTGACAGTTGAAGTTTCAGACCAGACATTTGCTCGAATGAATGCGGAACGTCTGGCTGTTGCAGAACGTCTTCGTGCTCGTGGCCAAGAAGCTGCGCGTCGTATTCGTGCCCGTGCGGATCGTCAAGTTATTGAGATTAAGGCGGAAGCACAGCGTGATGCGGAAATTCTTCGTGGTGAAGGCGAGGGCGAACGTAATGGTATCTTTGCAGATGCTTTTGGTAGAGATGCAGAGTTCTTTGAGTTTTACCGTTCGATGAGTGCTTACAGCACGGCACTTCAGCAAAACGGTACGACGATGGTACTTTCACCAGACTCAGACTTTTTCCGCTATTTCCAAAACCCTAATGGAAATGCTTCTACCAACAATGCGCAATAAGAATAAAAGATCAGGTCAGTTACTATGGCTGACCTGATTGTTGCCATCGGACTTGTGTTTGTCATTGAAGGCTTACTTTACGCAGCTTTTCCCAACGCCATGCGTAAAATGGTTGAAGACATGACGCGACTTCCAGATTCTAGTTTGCGTACTGTTGGTGTGATTGCACTTTTTATTGGTGTTCTGATTGTATGGTTTGTTAGAGGGTGAAAAATTAGTTTGCAGCAATCTTGTAGCTCTCGGCGTTACTATTGATAACTAAGCTAACAAGAGTATGTTACTTTCTGAAATTTTTCATACAAACGTCTTTTTTGATGTTATTAATGTGGGAAAAATTATTTTTGGGCAATAATAGCTCTTATAATCAAAGTGGAGGATCAAAATGATCTCGAGGAAATTTTTTAAATCAGCCATAAAGATGCCAGTTGCAATTGCTTTGGCGGCAGCACTTGTTGCAGCACCTGCTATAACTGTGCCATCCAAAGCGCTTGTTCATGCTCAAGGACCTGCTTCTGTTGCTGATTTGGCTGAAGGTCTTATGTCAGCAGTGGTAAATATTTCGACCTCACAAAATGTGGCTGATCGTGGTAGCAGTCGTAATTCTCCTGTACCGCAAAGGCCGCAAGTGCCAGATGGTTCTCCTTTCCAGGAGTTTTTTGATGATCTATTCCCACGTGGTGAAGGTGATGATAATGACCGTGGCCGTTCGCCAAGAACACGAAGTTCACTTGGATCTGGCTTTGTTTTGGACGCAAGCGGGATTATTATTACAAATAACCACGTGATAGCAGATGCAGACGAAATTACTGTCAATTTTAGCGATGGCTCAAAGCTTGATGCCGAACTTGTTGGTACTGACCCCAAAACTGATATTGCGGTGCTTCGAGTGAAGCCTACAACGCCGCTAAATGCTGTTTCGTTTGGCGATTCTGATAAAGCGCGTATCGGTGACTGGGTAATGGCGATTGGTAATCCATTTGGTCTTGGTGGCACAGTAACACTTGGTATTGTTTCCGCTGTTGAGCGCGATATTAGCTCGGGGCCTTATGATAATTTCATTCAGACAGATGCTTCTATTAACAGAGGTAACTCTGGTGGGCCTTTGTTTAATATGGCCGGTGATGTTGTTGGTATTAATACAGCAATTATATCACCATCTGGTGGATCGATTGGTATTGGTTTTTCAATCCCGGCTAACCTTGCAACCAAGGTTGTTGATCAGCTTGTAGAGTTTGGTGAAACACGTCGTGGTTGGTTAGGGGTTCAAATTCAAACTGTAACAGATGAAATTGCTGAAAGCCTTGGTCTTGAAAAAGCCTCTGGTGCGCTTGTTAGTGGTGTTGTAAAAGATGGCCCTGCCGAAAAGAGTGGCGTTCTGTCGGGCGATATCATTCTCGAGTTTGATGGCAAAACCGTTGCAGAAATGCGCGACCTTCCAATTATAGTCGCTGATACTGCCGTTGAGAAAGAAGTGGATGTTCTAGTCCTTCGTAAAGGCAAGAAAGAAACCATTGGCGTTACACTTGGCCGCCTGGAAGATGGTGAGAAGAAACTTGCTTCTTTATCAACTGGACAAGACAGTGATGATGACAAGCCGACAACCAAAACCATGTTAGGTTTGGAACTGGCAGAAATTACCGATAAAACACGTGAAGAAGAAAAACTGACAGAAGACCTTAAAGGTCTTTTGATTATGGATGTTACAGGCGGTTCTGCTGCGCAAGACAAAGGCATTCAAAAAGGTGAAGTTATTGTTCAAATAGGTCAAGAACCTGTCGAGACGCTTGCCGAAGCAGAAAAGCAAATAGCATCTTTAAAAGATGAAGGCCGCAAGAATGCACTTCTCATGGTTGCTTCTCCAACTGGTGATATTCGTTTTGTGGTTGTTCGCATTGAATAGATTTCAGGCTAATATAGATTTATAAGAGGGCGGTTTATCCGCCCTTTTTATTTGGGTTTTGAATAGCGTAAAACACATGCCGTTTTAATTGTGGATGCGTATCTGGCACAAGTGGATGATCAAAATCCTTGGCGGCATCACGTATCATGCCGATGCGCTCCATGACTGAAAATGATTTCTCGTTGGTGTGGACTGCAAAAGATATAATCTCATCAAGTTGCAATTCTTCAAAACCAAATGCAAGCAAGCGTAGTGCTGCCTCAGTTACATAACCCTTGCCCCAAAACTGAGGCGCCAGGCGCCAACCGATTTCAATGTTTTCATAGGCAAGAATTGGCTCCGCTTTGCAGTGGTGCAATCCACAAAACCCAATAGGCTCGCCCGTTTCTTTTAATGCAAGTGCTGTATAGCCATATCCAAGTTTGGAAATATCCGCTTTTAGGTCGTCCATCATCAGGTCAGATTGAGTGCTGGTTCTTATGAAAGGGAAATATTGCATGACCGTTTTATCGGAATTAATCAGATGAAAAAGCTCTCTGTCTTCTGCTTTCCAGTTGCGGATGATTAGTCTTTCGGTCTCCAGATAAAAATCAGTCATGGAAATCAATGCCCAGTTTTGTTAAACGGCTTTTATGAAACTTGATGAAGACATTATCCTGATTGCAGGGCCAACCGCAAGTGGCAAGACTTCTGCCAGTATTAAGATTGCGCAGGCCAATGATGCGGTTATCTTTAATTCTGACTCCATGCAAGTTTATGAGGATTTGCGGATTATCTCTGCGCGTCCTTCTGATGAAGAAATATCTCAAGCTCCACATCATTTGTTTGGACATAGAAGTGGGGCGGAAGCTTATTCTGTTGCGCATTGGCTTGATGATGTCCGTCCGTTATATGAGATTTTTTCAGCTGAAAAGCGCAAAATGATTTTTGTTGGTGGAACCGGACAATATTTCAATGCGCTTTTGGACGGTATTTCGCCAATGCCTGATATCAAGC
>CALDZF010000112.1 GCA_937944165.1 uncultured Rhizobiaceae group bacterium
AATTTCCAAGAAACGCTCTACGGCTGAAAAGAAAGAGGCCATTCTTTCTCGCATTACGGCAACAGATGATTACGCCAAGCTTTCTGATGTGGACATGGTGATTGAAGCCGTATTTGAAGATTCAGACGTTAAAAAAGCAGCAACCGAAATGGCAGAAAAACATATGCCAGAAGATGCAATCTTTGCATCAAATACCTCAACCATTCCGATTTCTGATCTGGCTAAATTCTCAAAACGTCCAGAGCAATTTATCGGCATTCACTTCTTCTCACCCGTTAACATGATGATGTTGGTTGAGACAATCAAAGGTGACAAAACTGGCGACAAGGCAATTGCCATGGCGATTGATTATATCGGTAAAATCAAGAAAACACCTATTCTTGTAAATGATACGCGCGGTTTCTTCGTAAACCGTTGCGTGCTTCGTTATATGTCTGAAGCCTACAACATGCTAAGCGAAGGTGTTCCTGCGGCAATGATTGAAAATCTTGCCAAACAAGCTGGTATGCCGCTTGGGCCGCTTCAACTTAACGATGAGACAGCGATTGATCTCAGCCACAAAATTCTGCACCAGACGATTCGTGATTTAGGCGAAGGTGCGGTGGAACAACGTCATATTGATCTTGTGGATTCAATGGTCGAAAAGCATGGTCGTTTGGGTAAGAAAAACGGCAAAGGCTTTTATGATTATCCTGATAAACCAGCGAAAAAACATCTATGGCATGGTTTGAAGGATATGTATCCACAACAGGATGCTGACTCGATTAATCGTCAGGAAATCAAAAACCGTTTCCATGCAACTATTGCCGTTGAAGCAGCACGCTGTGTTGAAGAAGGTGTTGTAACAGATGTTCGCGAAGCAGATGTGGGGTCAATTCTTGGCTTCGGATTTGCGCCTTTTACAGGCGGTGCGCTCTCTTACATCGATGGTATGGGTACAAAAGCATTCGTTGCGATGCTGGAGGACCTTCACAGCAAATATGGCGACCAGTTCAAACCCAATGCGCTCCTTCTCGAAATGGCCAAGACTGATGAGAAATTCTATGAGCGTTTTGACCCAACAGGCGAACCAGGCAAAAAGGCAGCATAAGTAAAAGCATGTACCCTTTTGCCCGCATGGCATCTGTTTTATGGAAAGCGCGGCGTGCACCTGCCACGCAATTCACAGATGTCACCACTTGCTCGTTTTATTGCCACCCTTGGGACATGGATCATTTCATCGAAATGAATAATGGCCGCCATCTAACACTTTATGATTTGGGGCGATTTGATCTGGCGGTTAAATGTGGCTTATGGCAAATGCTAAAAGAACAAAAATGGGGCTTGGTGGTTGCAGGTTCATCCGTGCGCTTTCGCAAGCGGATATTTGCATTTCAGAAAATTACCATGAAAACTCAGCTTGTGGGTATCGACCATCGCTGGTTTTATATTCAACAATCCATGGAAGTGAAGGATGAACCCTGCTCCACTGCACTGTTTAGAACTGGTGTGACGGAAAAAGGGCGTACGGTTTTAACCGATAAGGTTTCCTTGGCAATGAATGTCCCAGGTTTCAAACTTACACCACCTGATTGGGTTCAAGATTGGATTGATGCGGATAACGAAAGACCTTGGCCGCCTGAATTTTTGTAGTGCGTTTAATTTCTAGCTAATTTCAGCGCCCAATGCATCCATAACCATGACCTGAAAATGATGAACTGCGTGTTCACTTAACTCCGTTTTTCCATGGTCAACAATAAATCTGCCTTGATTATAGCTGTTTGAATAAAGTCCGCGCTGAACGCTTTCACACAAGCCAATGTCTTCAGGTTGTAGAACATCTTTTTGATAATCAGCAGCTTCCTTAAGCTGCGGCGTTAAAATACCGCCTGGTGTAAACCAATCTTGATATTCTATTGTTCTAGCAGGTCGGGATGGGTTCATTTGCAAAACAGATAAATTTGCTTCGCCTGGATAAATCCAAATTGTAAAATTAGGCCACACAAAGAAACCTGCGTAGCCAAAATCAACATCGCCAGGTTCAAAACTATAGGCCTTGCTATTTGTTGTCAAAGGCGCGGCAGCGCATTGTGAAGAATAGTATTTATGCGTAATGGTGCGATAAGAATTCATATCCACCAAATCAACGAAGTCTTTATGGGCTGGTGCGCAATGATAACACTCCAGAAAATTATCAACGAGAATTTTCCAATTAGATGCAACATCAAAGGTATCGCGTTGCGCAAATTCCAAACTATCCACCGATGGCATATATGTCCGGATTTCTTCTTCCAAACCTTTAAACTGTTCTGCAAATGGCTTTGCTTCCAAATCCAGATTAATCATAATCATTCCGCAGAAGACTTCCAAGCGAACTGGTTTCAAGCTAAACTCACACTTATTAAAGCCTGCAACGTTTTCAGAGTTTCGCGCCGATATTAATGTGCCGTCAAAGTCAAAAGCCCAAGCATGATAAGGACATGTGATTACATTTTTTTTACCAGCACCGGTGAGTAATTCATGGCCTCTATGCGCGCAAACATTATAAAAAGCGCGCAGATTATCATCACGATCTCTGGTAACAAAAAGGTTTTGCTCATGTATAGAAGTTGTAAAAAAACTACCTTTTTCCGTAACTTGAGATACATGCCCTGCATAGTGCCAAGTCTTAGCAAAAATGGCGCTTTTTTCTATTTCAAACACTTCTTCGCTGGTATAAAACCGTGCTGGCATTGTGTAAGATTTTGAAGGATCATGGCTAAACGGTTTGTCGCTTGGCCCCATTTTTAACAGGGAAGTATTTTCCATATCACTGCCTTAATAATTATTTGCGCTGATTTAGTTTGAGTTTAATTAATTATATATTCAGCGCAAATACTCATTTTTAAAAGCATGTTAAATGCCGTTTACATCATCCAACAGGGTTAGGACGATGATAGCTTGGTGTGGACATCATGATTTCCAACTCGGCTTCGTTCATTTCAGCTTCAACTTCACCAAACAAAGGTGTAGACAGATAGCGTTCGCCTGTATCTGGCAACATGCATAATACGGTTGAGCCTTTTGGTGCTTCCTTGCAAACCTCAAGCGCTGTCGCGAAAGTTGCGCCACATGAAATGCCACAGAAAATACCTTCTTGGCTGGCTAAATCTCTTGCGCATTTCATGGCATCTGCACCTGAAACTTTTTTGACTTCATGAATAAAATCCATCGCAATTGCATCGCCTGTAATTTTTGGAATGAAGTCCGGGCTCCATCCTTGAATGGGGTGCGGGTTAAATGATGGATGACTTGTTGCAGCAGAACCATCTTCATTGCGATCCTGTTCTACGCCGCTTGAAAGCATGGCTGCATCCTCCGGCTCACTAACGATTATTTTTGTTTCAGGACGATCTTTGGCTAAAACACGGCCAACTCCGTTTAACGTTCCGCCTGTTCCAAACCCTGTGACCCAATAATCAAGCGCTTCGCCATCAAAGTCTTTCAAAATTTCCTGAGCTGTTGTTTTCTCATGCATGTCAGGATTTGCATCCGTCTCAAATTGACGGGTCAGGAACCATCCGTTTTTATCTGCCAACTCCTTGGCCTTTTTCACCATGCCTGTGCCTTTTTCCTTTGCAGGTGTCAGCACAACCTTTGCACCCAGAAAACGCATCAACTTGCGGCGTTCAACGGAGAAGCTTTCCGCCATGCAGATAACCAATGGATAGCCTTTTTGCGCGCAAACCATTGCCAGACCAATGCCTGTATTACCACTGGTAGCTTCAACAACAGTTTGCCCCGGTTTTAATTCACCAGACTTTTCTGCCGCTTCAATAACGCCTAAGGCCAAGCGGTCCTTGACCGAACCAAGCGGATTAAACGCCTCAACCTTAACAAACAAATTGATCCCTTCAGGTGCAAGTTTATTAATGCGAACAACTGGAGTGTTTCCTACGGTTTCTAATATATTTTGGTATTTCGACATGAAAGAATCCTTTTATTATTTTGTAACTTGTGAAGAGTATATCACGCTACATTTTTTAAGCCACGGCCTTCGAGAAGCGCGCCAATTTCTGGCATTTGCCCGCGAAATTCAACATAGAGTTCAGCCGGATCACGGCTACCGCCCGCTGAATAAATATAGTCAAGCAAACGTTGCGATGTTGCTTCATCGAACACATCGCCTGTCTCTTTGAAAGCTTCAAAGGCATCTGCGTCCATCACTTCAGACCACATGTAAGAATAATATCCTGCCGAATATCCATCACCTGAAAACACATGCGCAAAATGAGGAGTGCGATGGCGCATGCTTATTTCATCTGGCATATCAAGTTTTGCCAAAATCTCTTTTTCAACCTTGCCAATATCTTGCGCTTTATCAGCTGGCATGGTGTGTAATTCCAGATCAACCAACGCAGATGAAGTATATTCAACCGTTGCAAAACCCTGATTGAAAGTACTGGCTGCTTTTAGTTTTTCAATCAAAGTGTCTGGCATGGGTTCACCCGTTTTATAATGCACTGCATATTCAGAGAGGATTTCTTTTTCATCCAGCCAATGCTCAAAAAGCTGACTTGGCAGTTCAACAAAATCGCGCGCAACGGATGTCCCAGAAATACTTGGGTAAGTAACATTCGACAACATACCATGCAGCGCATGACCAAATTCATGGAAAAGCGTATGGGCATCATCAAAGGTTAGTAGACTTGGCTCACTTTCTGCTGCTTTGGCGAAGTTCATGACGTTGACAATGATGGGTGAAATATCACCTTTGAGTTTTTCTTGAGAACGAAACCCGCTCATCCAAGCTCCTGAGCGTTTTGAGGTTCGGGCAAAATAGTCGCCGATGAAAATTGCAACATGTTCACCATCTTTGTTCTTAACTTCAAAAGTACGAACATCGTCGTGATATTTTGGAATGTCACTGCGTTCTTCAAAGCTTAATCCGAAAAGACGGTTGGCCGTATCAAAGGCAGCTTCGATTATTTTATCCAATTGCAAATAAGGTTTGATTTCCGCTTCATCCAAATCATGATCGCGGCTTCTCACTTTTTCTGAATAGTAACGCCAGTCCCATGGAGCAATTTTGAAATTTGCACCTTCTGAATTTGCAAGCTCTTGTAGCTTTTGCGTTTCCTGGCTCGCACGCTTTTTTGCGGGTTCCCAGACTTGCATCAGCAAGTCACGAACGGCGTCTGGCGTCTTGGCCATTTGATCATCCAGCTTAAAGTCAGCAAAGGTTTTAAAGCCCAAAAGATTTGCACGTTGTTCGCGCAGTTTCAACGTTTTGCTTATGATTTCACGGTTATCTGTTTCTGCACCATTTTCACCTCTTGCAATCCATGACTTATAGGCCGTTTCGCGTAAATCCCTTCGTGAAGAAAATTGCAGGAAAGGCTCAATTAACGAACGTGAAAGCGTAATAACATATTTTCCATCGTGTCCACGTTCTTTTGCGGCTGATGCTGCAGCAGATACTATAAAGTCAGGCAGACCAGCAAGATCATCTCCCTCTTCAAGGACAAGTTCGTAAGCACTTTCATCTGCCAGAATATTTTGAGAAAACTGCGTACCTAGCGTTGCAAGTTCGCTTGAAACTTCAGCCATGCGTTGACGTTCACTACCTTCAAGTTTTGCGCCAGAACGCACAAAGTTTGAATGATAGCGTTCAAGAACACGCTTTGCTTCCGGGTTTAGATCAAGCTCTTCACGTCCCAGATACAAAACTTCAACGCGGGCAAACAATTTTTCATTTAACATGATTTTTGAATGATGCGCTGAAAGCTTTGGCGCCATCTCACGTTGAATGGTCTGCATCTCATCATTGGTGTGAGAACCTGACAGATTAAAGAAAACACCAGACACTTTTGATAAAGCCTCACCTGCAATTTCCATCGCCGCAATTGTATTTACGAAAGTTGGCTCGTCTTCATTATTAGCAATACGCTCAATTTCTATTTCGCTTTGCTCTAAAGCAATATCAAAGGCCTCGCGGTAATGGTCATTTTTGACGAGATCGAATGGCGGAACTTCAAAAGGCGTATTCCAATCAGCGAGTAGCGGGTTTACTTGGGTCATTAAAATCTTTCAATTGTGTATTTATGCTCAAAGATATGGTGTAACAGATATCGAAATGTAAGATGTAAAATCTATATTATCCATAAAATTATACCAATCAGCATAGCGCCCATCGAAATCAGTGCTGCAACTATAAACATACCTGTTGTCGATGCAGGTTCAGCACAATAGGTATCCAGTCTACCGAGCATTTTCTTACTGTTTTTATAGCCAGCAGTCGCAATCAATATTGAGATGATGACAAAAACACTTGCTGCCAGTTTTGCAAGCCATGTGGGGTTTGTCGCGCCAAATACACCTTGAAGACCAACGGCTAACCCAAGCGCACCCAATGCCAGCCCCATTCTGCTTGAGAAGGTTCTCTCATTAGCCAGAATGGTTCTGTCCTCGGCTAATCTTGTAGTGTTTTTATTTTCCTTATCTTCATCATGCATGATTATGTCCTTAAGGCTGGTAAGCCAACACCTGTTGCTTCAAACCCGCCGTCAACGGCAAGCACCTGTCCTGTAATGTAACTTGCCTGATCTGAACAAAGAAAATAAATTGCATTGGCGATTTCATCTTCATTACCGTAGCGATTTAGCGGTATTGCATCGTGATAGGCATCAATGATTTCTTTTGTATGAACTGCCATGGCAAGTTTGGTTCTTACAGGACCAGGGCAAATTGAATTTACCCTGATACCAAATTCACCAAGCTCCACAGCCTGTTGTAGACTTAATTGAATGACCGCTGCCTTTGAAGTGCCGTAAGCAGTTCTTAAGGTTGAACCACGCAAGCCAGAAATAGAGGCTATGTTTACAATGGCACCTGAATTTACCTTGAGCAGCGCAATCGCCTCTTGCGTCATTAAAAACGTGCCATCAAGATTGGTTGCCATCACATCGCGCCAACGCTCATAGGTAGTTTCTTCAATTGGACCAAAATCTGCAACGCCTGCATTATTAACCAGCGCATCCAATTGCCCATATTGGGTTTTTGTCTGGTTGATGATGTCTCTTACATCATCTTGTTTGGAAATATCTGCCGTGATGGCTAAGACATTGCTATTACTAAGTGGCTTAACAGCTTTTTCAAGTTCCGTACTATCCCAGTCAACCATGATTACAATCCAGCCCTCCTCGAGGAACCGCTTTGTCGTTGCCAAACCAATGCCGCGTGCTGCACCAGTTACAAGTGCAATCTTTTTCACTTCAAGCTCTCCCATATGATATAGAACCCTTGAGGTTCTTTATCTGTTTTAAAATAAGTTCCCATCTGGCGATAATGCGTTTTGATAATACCTTCTTTTTCAAACTCACTAACCTTATTCTTAAAACCATTACTTGCCCAGATATCTTTATGAACAGTTGTTGCAAACAGACTTCCCGGTTTTAAAATTCTAAACAATTCGGGCAAACAGATAGCGCCAATATGTGCATGGGTGAAAAGCCCTGTCGCAATAATTCCTTCATAAGTGTTTGTTGCAATTTTCAATGGTTCGTTTAGATCGGCTAATATTAACTTTCGATACACTGGCGCTTTATTATGTTTGCGTAACTTGGCAACATCTAGCATTTCGTTTGAATAATCTAAGGCATCAAGTTTATTAAATCCGAGTTCAGCCAATTCTTGCCCTGCAAGGCCTGTACCCGACCCAACATCAAGAATATAACATTTTTTGTTGTCTTCATAATCAGAAAGAAGTTTCGCGGTTTTGCAAGGGGTTAAATAAGACAAACCTTCTAGCATGGTTTCATCATAAGTTTGCGCCCAGTCACGATAAAGCGACTTGGTTTCTTCATCATTTGAAAGCGCATAGGCACGTTGCAAAAGTTCATTAGATTGGTCTGCTTTATCTGCCATATATATCTCCTGATACTACTATTGCCGCAAACAAAATTCAGTGCAATCATAGTTTGTATGAATAAGGAAACGACATGAGCAATTCAATTGATTATTACTTCACGTGCATATCTCCCTTTGCATATCTGGGGCATAAGCCTATGGTGGAAATTGCACAAAGACATGGCAAGACAGTTAACTTTAAACCGTTTAATATTTTTGATGTCTGGAAAGGATCTGGTGCACAACCACCTGCTGAGCGTGCTCCTGTGCGCCAGCGTTACCGTAAAGTTGAAATTCAACGTGTAGCAGTTCTTCGTGATACTTGTATGAATCCCAGCCCTGAATTTTTTCCAACTGATCCTGCACCCGCAGATCTGTGTATATGTGCATTAGCGCATAATGGCAGCGATGCAAGCCAGTTTTCGTTAGCTGTTGGGCGTGCTGTTTGGGAGCAAAACCTGAATGTAGCAGATGAAACCGTTTTAGCTTCATTACTTGAGCAAAATGGCCATGATGCAAATGACCTATTAGCATTTTCAAAATCAGATCAAATCGTAGCTATTCGTAATACCAACACGCAGGAAGCGATTGCAGCGGATGCAATAGGCGCGCCCGCCTACGTTTATGCTGGCGAAGTATTTTGGGGGCAAGATCGTTTAGAGTATCTGGATCAAATGATTATTTCAGGCAGACGAGCATTTTCTTCTGATGTTTAAATATATCCTGGACCTCAGGAAACTGGACATCACTCTATTAGTGTACTAAACAGGAAATTATTCCTTTTTGAGGCATGCAGATGGAAATGTTGACCCACAAACAAATATGGGCAGCGATTGATGAACTCGCGCATCGCTCTGCTATGTCTGCTTCTGGGCTGGCGCGTAATTCTGGCCTTGATACGACAAGCTTTAATCCATCCAAAAGATTTACAAGCGAGGGTCGCGAACGCTGGCCATCGACAGAGTCTATTGCCAAGATTTTAAAAGCGACAGGAACATCGGTAACTGAATTTATGGAACTGGTCGAATTTTCTACAAAGAAATCGTCCTATCCAATTGGTGAATACAAACAAACAGCAGCACAGAATTCTGTTCCGCTTATTGGGTCTGCACAGGCAGGTGTTGGTGGTTTTTTCGATGATGGTGGATTTCCTGTTGGGCAAGGGTGGGAAGAAATTGCTCCGCCAACAGGCGCCAGCGAGAATGCTTATGCTTTAAAGGTATCAGGCGATTCCATGGAACCGCTTTATCGCGAAGGTGATGTTATTATTGTTGATCCCATGGCGCAGGTTCGCAAAGGCGATCGCGTTGTTGCAAAAACAACCGATGGTGAAGTTCTTGCCAAAACACTTAATCGTAGAACTTCAAACATCATTGAATTACAATCTATTAACCCCGAGCATCAAACCTTAAGTTTTACACCTGATAAAATTGAATGGCTTGCAAGAATTATATGGGCAAGTCAGTAACAGCTATTTTTTCTTGCTAAGCAATTGCGCAAAACCTGCTCGTAAAATTGTCCCAATAATTGCATACCCTGCCAATAGCGTTCCGCGTATTGTGCCTGATATCTTTGATTGCCCAATTCTGGGACGGTAATCAACAGGTACTTCAAATGTTTTAATATTATACCGAATTGCATTAAGCTGCATTTGTACTGTCCAGCCAAAAGCTTTATCTGTCATTTTTAGTTTATCAAGCGCTGCTTTTTTTACGGCTCGAAAAGGCCCAAGATCTGTATATTTAACATTCCAAAATAACTTGATTAAAAGACAGGCAAGCCAATTTCCAAATATCTGTTGAGGCGTCAAAGAACCAGCTTCAGCTCTGCCTAATCTACGCGAGCCTATGACAAGCTCAGCTTTTTTGACAATAATCGGATCAATCAGTAAATCCATTTGCTCTGGATAATCGCTGTAATCGCCATCTAAAAAAACAACTATATCACAATCAGGTAATAGTGTTATTCCTGCAAGACAAGCAGAACCATAACCACCCCCCTCACCTTTGATGACCTTTGCACCCATCTCTTTTGCAATTTTTAAAGTATCATCGGTCGAACCATTATCACTTACAATAATTACATCTGTCCAATCAGGTATATCAGTAATAACTTTGCCGATCGCATTTTCTTCATTAAGCGTTGGAATGATTACACCAATTTTGTGATCTGATCGCATTATGTCACTGCCTTGGCTTTAAAAAAATCGTAAAAAAGCAACCCCCATACAGGGAGCCATATAAGCCATACAATGCCAGTGTGATAGACATCATTTAAATCACGTATTTGAAAATGGAAAAACGTATAATGCAAAGGTATTAACGCCCCAGCGAGTAATAAGCCTCTTGATGGGAAAAAACACAAGAAAGGCGCAATCCAAATAAAATACCAAGGCGTATGGGAAGGCGCTAAAATATAGATACTGGCAATAATAAGGAACATACGCAGAACCATCTGGGCTGGATCGCACGCCTTTTTGAAACAAATAAATGCAATACTGATTAAAAGTAATCCTGCCAAAATTAATCGGCTAACCAATGGAATTTCAATATAATCCTCCACCCAATAAGGTGTTGCCAAATAAGCAAACCATTCACTGATTAAATAAGCCGCAGAAGAAGCTTGCCATTGTCCTCCAAAAGCAACAAAGCCTGATTTTTCAGAAATTCCAGTTAAAACAATTGGCATTACCATGAGTGCGAGTATAACCGTGAAAACAATACCACTTTGAATTAATTGTTTTGGCGACGAGAGCAATTGCCGCCAGATAACGAAAACCAATAACGCAGGCCATATTTTCACCCCAGCAGCAATTGCCAAAGCGGCTGATGCCCATATCATACGTTGTTTTAAAACCAGATAAACAGCGCATAAAACAGGAAGCATTAAAATAGGTTCCATATGAACTGAATTGGATATTTCTTTTATTACAAGCGGGTTCCAGGCATATAAAGCGCCCCAAATAAGGGGTTTTCCAAGATGTTGTAAAATCAGCAATATGAAACTAATACAGCCCAACTCCAACACAAAGAAAACCAGACGCAAAGCATCAGGATTAAAAGGTGCAATCCAGTATGTGACTGCAAAGATAACTTGAGCAATGGGTGGATATACGGTGCTAAACTCTGGATAATTAATAAGCTCAAAACTGCCATTCGATTGTTTTATCAACCGATCTAAAACACCGCCATCCGTGCGTAAATCAAGAATTTGCTCCGGCGAATAAGCGTAAGGATTAAGACCTGATGCAGTTACAGCACCGTCCCAAAGATAGCGATTATAATCGTCTTCCAAGATACTTGGCGCACCTTGCAAACCCAGTCGCAATAAAACAGCGATTACCAAAATGAAAAATAATAAATTCTTTTGCGAGGTTTGCGGCGTGTTTCTTATGATTGATGGCAAAGCCAAGGCACATAGCAAACCAACCCCAACATAAAGAATTGAGAAGTGCGCTATCGGCATATTGATTAAATCAACTTCACGCCCAAACAAAGGCGCGTAAAACCGTAAGGCAAAAATGCTTATTATTAAAACAATAGCCAGCCCTAACCAGACTGGCCATATTGAGTTTTTAAATTGAATGGGCGAACCCATATTCATAACTGTTATCAGGCTCTGAAATCATAAACCACAACCTAGAAAAAGCTCCCAAATCTCGGGCGCGATGAACGTTTCTTACGCTTAGCGGCACGTTCTGCTCTTTTTCGTTGTCTTTCAAGACGGCGCTCCTCTTTTAAACGAGCAGCCTTTTGTTCAGCAGTTTCTTCTGCTTGAGCGAGTCTTATGTAATCTTGAGAGGGTGCTTTTATAATAATTGAAGTATCAGACACCGTGATTGCTTCATTCGCTAATGCATTAGCAGAAAAAGGAAACATTGCCCCAATAAATATAGCACAAGCTACTATATAGTTTTTGGAGTAAATTGAAAAATATTGTCTAGTCATTTTTAATTAAGTTCCTATATTCGTCACGACTTTAAGTCGCGTAAATTTAGTCATATGATTTTTAATTGCTTTGGGACAAATCATAATCCCAGCACAGCTATTCACAGTTTGGTCAACCAAATTTAATTGCATCTTTAATCATGTCGCTTCATTGCTAATCAAACCATATTTAGAAATACATTTAGGAAGCTGAACAGATGCTGAAGCGTTTTGCTATGATTGCTGGAATTGTCTTTATGACAAGCGGGTTTATTGGAGGATTCTCCTCAAGTGAGCCTGAGGTTTGGGATGTTTGGAAAGACCATAATCCAGAAAATACAAAACCTATCGACCATTCAAAATGGGATAGTTTGTTAAAAAAATACATTTCACAGGACGATGAAAATTTAAACCTGTTTGCTTATGGTGAGGTAACGCCACAAGATAACAAGGCCTTGAATGATTACATCAAGGAAATGTCTGAGATCGAAATAACTGAGCGTGCTCGCCCTGTTCAGTTCGCCTATTGGGTAAATATGTACAATGCACTTACGGTTAAAGTAATTCTGGATAATTATCCGGTAGATTCCATTCGTGATATTGATACCTCTGGCATATTTGCAAATGGTCCATGGGGTTCTAAACTTGTAACCATCGAAAAAGAAATCCTAACTCTGGATGATATAGAACATCGGATACTGCGCCCGATCTGGAAAGATCCCCGCATTCATTATGCTGTAAATTGCGCTTCAATTGGATGTCCTAATTTAAATAAGAATGCGTTTACTGCTGCTAATTCTGAAAAACTACTTGAAGAAGGCGCCAAAGCTTATATCAATAGCTACCGTGGCTTTGAATTTGATGAAGAAGATTTGATTGTTTCTTCGATTTACAAATGGTTTGCATATGATTTTGGAAATTCGGAAAAAGGCGTACTAGAGCATCTGGCAAAATACGCGACACCTGAAAGAGCAAAATTATTAAAGTCCGTTGATGGCATTGCTGATACGGATTACGATTGGTCTTTAAACGAGTAATCAGGCTCAAATGACAATTGCGAAAATAAATGCCGTTTAAACCCATTTAAGCGGCTAACACGGTATGTAATATTTCATTCAACACAAACACATTGGATGCATCTATTATGAGCGATTTACCTGAAACCATGAAAGCAATTGTTCTTAAAGGTCATGGCGACATGAATGCAAATGAATATCATGAGGATTGGCCAACACCCAAGATTGAAAACCCGGACGATGTATTAATCAAAGTCCATGCTTGTGGTATGAACAATACCGACGTGAACACGCGAACGGGATGGTACTCCAAGGTTGTCAGTGAGGCGACAAGCGGTGATGGCTATGAAGAAATTGATACCGATGACCCAAGTTGGGGTGGTGCGCCAATCACATTTCCACGCATTCAAGGTGCTGATATTGTAGGTACGGTTGTTGCAGTCGGTGCCAACGGTGATCCTTCAATGGTTGGAAAACGCGTTATGGCCGATTGTTGGCTGCGTGATTGGGATAATCCGCTAGATAAAAACTCAACCGGATACTTTGGCTCTGAATGTGATGGTGGCTTTGCTGAATATACCAAAGCCAATCGTCATAACCTGCAAGTGGTAAGTTCTGAATTATCAAGCGCTGAACTTGCTACTTTTTCATGTTCGTACACAACAGCGGAAAATCTGCTTAACCGAGTTGGTTGTAAACAAGGCGATACAGTTTTAATAACAGGCGCATCAGGTGGTGTTGGCTCAGCGCTTATTCAATTGGCAAACCGTCGTGGAGCAAAAACCATTGCCATGGCTAGCGAAAGCAAACATGGTGATGTTGCAAAATTTAATCCAACCGCAATACTGCCGCGCTCTCCCACTAATTTAGCTAAGGCTTTAAAAGATATAATTGGTCAAGAAACGGTTAGCATTGTTGCAGATATTGCAGGGGGTGATTATTTCCCAACTCTTTTAGATGTGCTGGAACGAGGCGGGCGATATGGAACATCAGGTGCAATTGCAGGCCCCATGGTAGAATTGGATTTACGAACGCTTTATCTAAAAGATCTTACTTTTCATGGATGCACCATTACGACCACAAATGTATTTCCTGATTTGGTTGGTTATATTGAACGTGGCGAGATAAAACCTGCTTTGGCTGCTAGTTACAAACTGGAAGATTTCAAGAAAGGCCAGCAAGCTTTCATTGATAAAAAACATACTGGAAATATTGTTGTGACGGTGGACTAAGTTATGAAAACACTTTTTGATAATGCTCTCGAAGAAGTAACGAAGTTGCATCAAGGTAATGAAACTATTCATGAGTTTGCTGAATTTCCTAATGATTTTAAGTGGCAGGAATTAGTTAAACACCAAATTCCTGGTGCAGCACTTATGGCAAATGACACCTCACTGGAGACCGATAAATATCGACCCTTGCGAGACGCTTTGATTGCCCCTTGGCAAAAAGCTGATTGGCGAGAGACCTACCGCGATACGAATATTGGAGAAGATTTTTTGTCCCGCTTTGCGTGTTATGAGCTCTTTGGCCATGAGGGACATTTTCATACAGAAAAGATGCGCGGATTTTTACTCTATTCAGACGCTAACCTTTATTATCCTTGGCACCATCATCCCGCTGAAGAACTCTACTTTATCATCGCAGGCGAAGCGACATTTGCAACCGAAGGCAATGAACCAAAATTGCTCAAACCAGGTGATACGGTTTTTCATGCCAGCAACCAACCACATAATATGCAAACGCATGCTAAAGGGGTTTTGGCGTACGTGCTTTGGCGTAATGAGTTTGATACAGCACCAGTTTTGACAGATCGGTTGAATTAACCCTTAACCCAGTTCACCTGCAAGGCCTGCGTCAATCATCTCAATGGTTCGATCAATGCCGTAAAGCGCTACGAAAGAACCAAAACGAGGTCCTTGATCCTGACCTAGCAAAATCTGATAAAGCGCTTGGAACCACTTGCGCAGGTTTTCAAAGCCAGCTTCTTTGCCGACTGTGAAAACTTCCGTTTGAATCGTTTCCGCATCAGCAGATTTATCCAGTGCAGATAGTTTTTTACGTAGATTCTCAAGGGCTGCACGTTCTTCATCACTTGGGGCTCGGAATGATTTATGCGGTTTTACAAAGTCTTCAAAATATCGAATGGCATAACCGACGAGATCATCCAGCATTGGATGTGTTTCTGCCGTTACACCTTCTGCATATTGTGAGATAAAACCCCAAAGTGTTTTCTTGTCTGAAGCATTGGCTGCACTCACAAGATTTAACAACATAGCATAATTGATCGGCATGGTCATTTCAGGCGGATTGCCATTATGAATATGCCAGACCGGATTGTTCAATTGCGCTTTTTTATCTTGTGTTGGATAAGCAGCAAGATGTTGAAAATACTCATCAACATTTTTGGGTATGACGTCAAAGAATAAACGTTTTGCGGTCTTTGGCTTTTGATACATAAAAAATGAAAGGCTCTCGGTTGGCGCATAGGTGAGCCATTCATCTATGGTAAGACCATTGCCTTTGGTCTTGGAAATTTTCTCGCCTTTGTCATCCAAAAACAATTCATAAATGAAATGCTCTGGCGGGCGCTGTCCTAGAATACGGCATATGCGATCATAAATGGGTGAATTGATATGATGGTCTTTGCCATACATTTCGTAATCCACACCAATCGCAGCCCAGCGCATGCCGAAGTCTGGTTTCCACTGCATTTTTACATTGCCGCCAGTAACCGGCAGGGTCAACTCTTCGCCGTCTTCATCATCAAAGGTAATTGTACTGGCTTCTGCATCAATTGCTTTCATTGGCACATAAAGCACACGGCCAGTTTTGGGAGAAATTGGCAGGAATGGACTATAGGTTGCCTGACGTTCTTCCCCAAGTGTGGGTAGCATGACATCCATTATGGCCTGATAATTGCGCAAAGCCAGTTTTAGCACTTCATCGAACTTGCCAGATTCATAATATTCTGTTGCGCTTTTGAATTCATATTCAAAGCCAAAGCGGTCAAGAAAGCTTCTTAGTTGCGCATTATTGTGGTGACCAAAACTTGCATGTTCACTGTCAAACGGATTTGGCACTTTCGTCAACGGCAAGCCAAGCGCTGCTTCAAGTTTTTCCTGATTTGGCGCATTGCCAGGCACTTTGCGCATGCCGTCCATATCATCGGAAAATGAGATCAGTTTTGTTGGAACCTTACTATCTGTCAGCGCACGAAAAGCATTCATCACCATAGATGTTCTGGCAACCTCGCCAAATGTTCCTATATGCGGCAAGCCGGATGGGCCGTAGCCTGTTTCAAAAACCACCACATCAGGATAGCCATTTTTCTCGTGGCGTTTGGCAACTTTACGCGCTTCTTCAAAGGGCCATGCTTTAGAGGTTTGCGCTGCTTCTTGGGTTTCAGACGTCATAATAATTTTTGCCTTAATGGGATAATTGAATGTTAGTTATAGCATCGCGAAAGAATTTCCAAGTGGGTTGCACAAGGCATTTTCTACGCCTATTTTAAACAGAAGATAATTGCTTAAAAAGAGACTTGTTTTATGGCGAAACTAACCCCCCACCAGGCGCTAATTCATATTATGGTGACCATGTCGGCAGCAGATACCAGCATGTCAGACAACGAGCTTTCCAAAATTGGTAATATAATTGACAATATGCCAATTTTTAAAGGCTATAATGACGACGATTTGATGGATGATATTAGTAATTGCCGTAAAATACTGGATAATGAAAACGGTTTAGAGATTATCATTATGAATACGCAAAAAGCGCTTAGTGTAGACCTTTATGAAACGGCTTATGCAATTGCTGTAGAAATTGCTGCTGCTGATTTAAATGTTGAACAAACAGAATTACGGTTATTACAAATATTACGCCAAGATTTAAACATCGATAAATTGATATGCTCCGCAATTGAACGCGGGGCTAGAGCGCGTCATAAGGAATTATAGGTTTAAACATGCCTGAGTTTAGTGAACCACAAATCAGATTTGGTGTTTTCATTGGCCTGTTTATTATTCTGGCAATAATAGAATTTTTGGCACCTCGCCGTGAACTTGAGCATGTAAAGGCAAAAAGATGGTTTACCAATTGGGCCATCGTAATAATAGATTCCTTTGTGCTGCGTCTTATCTTTACCGGTGCTGCAGTGGGTGTTGCGTTTTGGGCACAAACAAACGGCTATGGCCTTTTTAATGTAATCAATGTCCCGCAAATCATCAGCGTTACTATTTGTTTTATAATTCTTGATTTCGCTATTTGGTTTTCACATTTAGCATCTCACAAAGTACCTATTTTATGGACTATTCATCGTATGCATCATTCTGATGTTGATATTGATGTTTCAACCGCTATCCGGTTTCACCCAATAGAAATTGTGCTTTCCATGGTTTGGAAGATGCTAATTGTTGTCCTACTAGGCGCTCCTGCCATTTCGGTTTTAATTTTTGAAATTATTTTAAATGGCGCTGCAATGTTTAATCACTCCAATATTAAACTGCCGCTTGCTTTAGACCGTATCATTCGTATTTTCATTGTAACACCTGATATGCACCGTGTGCACCATTCAGTTGTTCATAAAGAAACAGATTCAAATTATGGTTTTAACCTTGCCATATGGGACAGGCTTTTCGGTACATACATTGCCCAGCCAGAAGCTGGCCATGATGGAATGAAAATAGGTTTAAATGAATGGCAAGATGAAAGGCCAACAAATTTGTTCTGGGCTTTAAAAGTTCCGTTTATTAAGCAAAAATAAGCTGCATAATGGTCTTAATATAACCCCAGCGGGAAATAGCGAAGATAAAATTCGGTGAATTTTCCGTTTTGATTGATTGCTTTCAGTGCGTTGTTCATTGCCAGAACCAACTCAGGGCGATTTTTTGGTAGAGCAATTGCAAGTCCATTGCCGAAATAATATGTCGATTGAAAAGCCTCATCCAGGAATACACAGCAGTCCTTTGAAGCCGATGAACTTAACCAAAATGACAGTGATAATGCATCTGCAAATACCGTATCAACCTTACCTTCTTGTAATGCCTTGAAAGCTAGTTCTTTTGTTGGAAATGTTTCAGCTGTGCGATTAGCAAACACTTTTGAAAAATATGCTTCATGCGCTGAAGCTTGGACAACACCAGTTTTCTTTTTAAAGATTGCATCATAAACAGGTTTGGATAAGCCACTGTCTTTCCGTGTTATAAATCGACCTGGAATTTGTAGGTAAGTTCTGGAAAAATCATATATCTCGCGTGTTTGCGAAGTTACAGAAACGCCTGCAATAATTGCATCACCCTCGCCCTTTGCCAATGCCTCTTGTAACTCTTCCCAAGGTAAAGCTTGAATTTGACAACGGTTTAAAAGATCAAGTTCGCTACAAATTGCTCTGGCCAAATCTACATGAAAACCACTTAACCTTTTTTTACGATCAATAAAATTAAAAGGTGGAAAATCAGTTGTCGTTAAAAACTTCAAACGTGGAAGTGCCGATAACTCTGGTTTAGAAAAACGCTCGTTTTTATCCCAAAAATTGGGAATTTTTACTTCTTGCGCAAATGAATAATTGCTTAAGATTAGAATAAATAAAGCCAATAAAGATTTTTTAATTAGTAATACTGCTCTCATTAATATTATTATCCAAATAGATTGACATATTTATTATAATTCATGTGTGGGCAAAATATTGTATCTGAGTAAAAACATTGCTGCCGCTGAATCGAGTAAACCCGTTGGTTCGATTCTTCAAAACAAGGCTAGCTCAACCTTTAGTACAAGACTTCCACCTGAACTATTAATACTAAACAGATACGGTATTGGCTATCCATATTTAGCAGCGGCATGGAAACTTTCGCAAAAATACCAAATTACTGCCTTTGAAGTTTTAATAAAAGCAAAAATAATATCACTAGAAACCTGGTATGATGCACAACACCAATTAGCTCTAGAACGCCAAAAAACACTTACAAAACAAAAACAAAGCGCATTATTACTAGATCAATCAATTAATAATTTAAACAAGACGCTACCTTTTTACTCAGCTAAAAAAACGTTTGAAGGGTGGCAAACGGGGTTTTTATTATTATTCATGATACTGATAGCTTTAATCTTTTTTGTAGCGCATGAGAATATTGTATTAATATCCCTTGTAATTTTGACCATATTCTACATGGCTAATATTTTTCTACGAGGTTTATTGCTTGCCAGTTTTGACACCAAGCAAACACCTAATACAGACCTTTTAATTGTCGATGATGAAAATCTTCCTGTCTATTCGGTTCTTGTTGCCTTGCATAAAGAAGCTAATCAGATTGGGCAACTTACAAAAACTCTATGGCAATTGGATTGGCCAAAACATAAGCTCGATATAAAACTTATATGTGAAGCTGATGATAGTGAAACTATTACAGCCATTTTGGATGCAAAATTGCCATCCTGCTTTGAACTCATTCGGGTTCCAGCCGCACTTCCTAGAACCAAACCAAAAGCACTTAATTATGCACTTCCACTTTGTAGAGGGGAATATCTGGTTTTATATGATGCAGAAGACATGCCTTCATCGGGGCAATTAAAAGAAGCTTATTTAAAATTCGAATATGAAGACGATAATCTTGCATGCGTGCAAGCCCCATTAAGAATACATAATTATAATCAAAACTGGCTTTCTGGAATGTTTGCCATTGAATATATCACTTTATTCAATGGTATATTGCCTATACTTGCTAAATGGCGTGTGCCCATACCTTTAGGCGGCACGTCTAATCA
>CALDZF010000113.1 GCA_937944165.1 uncultured Rhizobiaceae group bacterium
CGCATGGCAGCAATAGAGACCGCCATCAGTGCAGGCTGCGCATTAGCGGTAAGGGTTAGCGTTTCCTCAGGCCCTTCAAGGATGGTCGCAGATAACTTCTCACCAAGCGCCTCATCAACCTCATCAAAAACAGCCTTGGCCGCAGATGAAGCTTCAATGAGCGCCTGCCCCATACCAACGGCCTGACTGCCCTGTCCCGGAAATGCAACTGCTAAAGACATAAAGAATCCTTGAAAAATTAATTCACGCCTCTTTTGCTTGGAGAGGCAAAACAAGTCAAGGTTTTGAAGTAAACTCTCTAGGCTCAAGACCTACTAATTTTATTGAAATGGCGTTTGTTATGACAAGAAATACAAGGCAAAGCTTGCGCAGTGGGGTTATCCCCCCAGTCAAAAGCTTTAACGCTGTAGTTCGCCGTCATAACAATAGTCCTTCGGGTCGGTTAAGTAGATTCGGCAGGTTTTCACGGGCTAGTGCGTTGTTTCGACTAGCAAACCAAAAGGTTGATTGCGTCTCACATCTATTATCAGCAAAACTTGTCCCATAGTGCTTCTTTCCATTCAAGGGATAATATTGCACCATCAAATGCCGGGACTAAACACCTAGATATATGTATTTATTGTTTGGCAATCCAGTTAAGTGCAACGCGCCAGTCTATCATGCGAACAGGTGTTCCATGTTTGCCGCCATCATAGAGTGCCATTCTTACTGGATAACCTGGTGATTTAGTGCGTAATGTCGAATAGTAATTATGCGCGTCCTGCCATTTATAAACAGAATCTATACTACCATGCGCAAAGTATATGGCTTTATTGCCTTTTGGCACGTTGAGCTTCCCACTTCCCAAATAGTCAGGATCAGGAAACCCACCCATCAACACATAAGCATCTATCATAGCATTTGAAGTTTGGTTCTTCATCAATTGCCAGCACAAAAAGCTACCCATAGAGCCACAGGCAATTACAAGCTTGCCGCGTGTCTTGGGGCGGTAATGCGCCACCAGCGCTTCAATATCCTGCCGCCCTTCTTCTTCGAAGTTGGTAAAATCAGAGCTGATATAAATACCACCGTTTCTAAACATCAGGTTTTTAACGCGGTTGAAATTACCGCCAAATTTTTCATCTGAAAACCCAAGATGACGACTTCCATCACGGCCATGTAAAAAAATCACCGTCATATTTGCATTGCCGGAAAGCGCCCCCACCGCAAAATGCGTTACCTGACGACCATTTGCAGAAATGCTTAAATCTTGTTGATGCTTCTTGGGTTTGGAAGAAACATATTTGCCATGTACTTTACGAACAGGCTGCGCATCGCGCTTGTTTATATCAAGTTTAGGGTCATAAGGCAGACGCAAAAAATCGCCATTGTCTTTTATTTCAATCGGCTTTCGATTTTTAAACAAGCGATCCTTGTGTGGCTTAATCTCAAAGGCTGAGGCAGGCCAAGCGAAAATACACGCAAGAACACTCACCAACAACAATTTTATAAAATGCTTTAATACCATGGACACGCTCCCGATTCAAATAATCCTACAATGCATAGGATGAACCCGAAAGCCAGTCACGCAAATTTGCTTACCTGATGCCATGCTCTCGCGATGGCTTGTCGTTACTCGCAAGAATACGCGACGGAAATAACATCCCGCCATATAAATACCGCTCGCAATGCGTCTTTTTTAGATGCGGCATAGCATTAAGTGGATTAACATTCTTCATTGCTTCAGAACTCAAAACAGTAGGGTTTGAAGCAGAAGGCGCAGATTTCTTTGAATCAGTCATAGTCTGTCTCCCTGTTAGAATAAGCACCATGGATTAGAATTGTGATGATGGTGTGACGGCTGGAATTTGAACGCATCTGCCTACTCAAATCTCAATCAAAGTTTACATATATGTTGCCCGACCAATTTGCGGATTACTAATCAATTTTACGGTAAGATTGACTGAAATTCTAGGCTATAGTGCTAATAATTTCGATTACTCATGTCTTATTTTGAGTTTACTCTTTCCCTTTTTTCTTCCACGCTTTTGCGGCAGTATTTGTCTTTGCATCGTTTTTTCTAACCGCATTATCCATTCTTGTTCACCCGCCGGTCGCCCTGTTGTCTCTCCCAGTCTTAACGTTTTGAACGCCTCTATTTCATCAAACGGTTCCGCCAGATATTTTTTGAAGTTACCAAAGCGCTCAAGTACTGGTTGCGTTATAAAGGCACGGTCGTCTTTACGCTTCAAATGCCCGTTGACACTGGACCAGCGCCAGTCTTGCGCCCGCTCCACCAGGCCTGCACGCACAGGATTAAGCGAAACATAACGCACAGCTTCATATAAGTGCGGCTCATCCATCACGACAGAGCCGTACCGCCCCTGCCAAAGGTGGCCTGTTACACGCAAACGCGCATTGATATAACCTGTATAACGTCGGTGCGCATCAGCAAATGTCTGGCGCAAGCCGTCTTCATCATTGGGCATTACAATCAAATGAACATGATTAGGCATGAGGCAATAAGCCCAAATCTCACAACGCGCCTTCTCTGCCGCCTCAAGCACCAAGTCAAGATAAAGCTGATAATCACCATCCTCAAAAAACACCTGCTCACGTCTATTACCCCGCTGCGTAACGTGATG
>CALDZF010000114.1 GCA_937944165.1 uncultured Rhizobiaceae group bacterium
GGCAGGCACAGACATGGCAGGTGCAACTGAGCGCGTAATGCACGTTGCCGAATGTCGCCCGGAAATCTGCACCCTTGATTGCGGCACGATGAACTTCGCTGAGGCCGATTACGTCATGACCAACACCCCCGGCATGTTGCGCGCCATGGGCAAAATGATGACTGACATGGGCGTCTGCCCAGAAATCGAAGCCTTCGACACAGGGCACCTTTGGTTAGCAAAAACACTGGTTGATGAAGGTATCCTGAAATCACCAGCGCTTGTTCAACTCTGCATGGGTGTACCATGGGGCGCTCCAGACGACCTCAATACATTTATGGCCATGGTCAACAATGTGCCGAGCGATTGGAATTGGTCAGCTTTCTCTTTAGGTCGCAACCAAATGCCAATGGTCGCCGCCGCAGTCATAGCAGGCGGCAATGTCCGTGTCGGACTGGAAGACAATCTCTGGCTGGGCAAAGGCCAACTCGCAACCAACGCTCAACTGATAGAGCGTGCAGTTACGATTATTGAGAACCTGGGTTCTAATATTATTGGGCCCGATGCAGTGCGAAAAAGATTAGGTTTGGTAAAGCAATGATATTTGCGGATTGGATTTATTTTATTCCATTAGTATATATCATTATTCCGATTATGGCGATGGCACTTCCATATTTAACAGAAAAACAATGGCTAGGCTGGTTACTTTGGACACCTAGTCTTATGCTCGCAATTTATTTTGTAAATTATATAAACTCTACAACCATTACAAAGTTTTATGAGTTCTATTTATGGGGCACAATACTTGCGTGTTTGGCAACGGCGATACCTTTACTGTTGAAACTAACAAGAAGCTGGTGGCGTAAAAAGTTTACGACTAAAGCTTCCAGATTCAAATTTTTGGCAATCAGCTTTGTTTTACTTTATCTGATACCAGTTACAGCGCCCTTCTTACTTGATATTCTGTTCATTACAGAAACCCGTTGAACAGAAAAACGAAAGAACCAAAATGTCAGAAACAACACAATTTTCATTAGCGATATTATTGGCTCTATTCTTAACAACAATGCTTCCTATCTCACGTTTATTAAAAACACGTCAATGGAAGATATTTGGAAATATTTGTTGGTTATTATTTACAATACCAAGTGTAATTTTGACAGGCGTTTTATGGTTTGGATCATTTACCCTATCAGATATAAAAACTCTCAAAATACTTATCACATTGGGGATTGTCATCTTTGCAATTTTATTATGGCCCAGCATATCAACCTACTGGGTTACAAGCTTAGAGCTGTATACCAAGTTTACGAATAAGCTTGTCTTCATATCAATGATATTCATTATTCAAATTATACCACCCGCAATCATGATCTACACGATTAAGAACGGCACATTAAGTTGGATAAATATCTCATTTTATTCAGATTTACCAAATTAGTGAGAAAACAAAATGACTAAAACAGCAGCAATAATCGGTGGCGGCGTTATCGGCGGTGGATGGGCTGCGCGTTTTCTGCTGAATGGATGGAACGTCAATGTCTTTGATCCTGATCCGGAAGCGGAGCGCAAGATTGGCGAAGTGCTGGACAATGCACGGCGTTCACTCCCTGCTCTTTCAGACAATCGCATTATGCGCGAAGGCAATCTTACGTTTCATGACACCATTGAGGAATGCGTAAAAGATGCTGAGTGGATTCAGGAAAGCGTGCCGGAACGTCTTGAAATGAAGCACAAGGTTTTTGCTGAAATCCAGACTCACGCAAGAAAAGATGCACTGATTGGTTCGTCAACTTCTGGCTTCAAGCCATCCGAACTTCAGGAAGGGGCAAAGAACCCTGCGCAAATTTTTGTAGCGCATCCGTTCAACCCGGTTTACCTGTTGCCACTGATTGAGCTTGTGGGTGCACCACAATCTTGCGCACGTGCAAAGTCAACTCTCGAAACCATCGGCATGCACGGGTTGATCGTGAAGAAAGAAATCGACGCGCATATCGCAGATCGTTTTCTTGAAGCCGTTTGGCGTGAAGCGCTTTGGCTGATTAAAGACGGCATTGCCACAACACAGGAAATTGACGATGCAATCCGTTACGGCTTCGGCATTCGCTGGGCACAGATGGGATTGTTCGAAACCTACCGCGTTGCAGGGGGCGAAGCGGGTATGAAGCATTTCATCGCACAATTCGGCCCATGCCTTTCATGGCCGTGGACAAAGCTGATGGATGTGCCAGAACTAACAGACGAATTGGTTGACGCAATCGCCTCACAATCTGACAAACAATCTGGCATGCATACCATCCGCGAATTGGAACGCATTCGCGATGACAATCTCGTCGCCATGATGCGCGCGTTAAAGGCACGAAACTGGGGTGCAGGCGCGCTCATCAAACAACAAGACGATGCCAACGCCCCTGCTCTGCCGACCGAGATTGACAAACCATTGCGCACATTGGAACGCGTCATCCCGATTGATTGGACAGACTATAACGGCCACATGAATGAAAGCCGTTACGGGCAAGTCTTCTCTGATGCAGGCGATGTCATCATGCACATGATTGGCGCAGATCAGGCTTACATTGATTCAGGTCTTTCCTACTTCACCGTGGAGAACCTCATCCAGTTCCGCAATGAAACTCACCCGGGTGAAGAGATTTATGTTCAAACGCAAGTCCTACAGGCAGAAGGCAAAAAGCTGCGCATGTACCACGAAATGAAACGAGCAGACGGCGAACTGCTTTGCACTTGCAACCAGTTGCTTATTCACGTG
>CALDZF010000115.1 GCA_937944165.1 uncultured Rhizobiaceae group bacterium
GCGCCCATAACAAGAAACATCATGCCGGAAATAAAACAGGTAATACCAATAAACCCGATCAGCAGAATAAAGCCCGTGCGCCCAAGCGAACGATGCGGAGTGAGTTCTGCAATAAATTCTGGTTTGGTTTCTCTATCCATAAGGTGTAACTTAACGCTAAATAATGACATGAACAGGAACAAAAAAGTCGCATGGCAACAAAAGCTAAAGCAAAGCCAAAGAAAAAACGCCTGCCAAGAAGCAAATATAACCGCGAGGAGTTGACCGAAATCTTCTCACGCTTCCAAAAATTACGCCCGGAACCCAAGGGCGAATTAATACACGTGAACCCCTACACGCTTGTGGTGGCAGTCGCCCTATCCGCACAGGCAACCGATATTGGCGTTAATCGCGCCACCAAGGAACTGTTCAAAGTGGCCGACACCCCAGAAAAAATGCTGGCATTGGGTGAGGCAAAGGTTGGCGAATACATCAAGACCATCGGGCTTTGGCGCAATAAAGCGAAAAACGTCATTGCTCTTAGCCAAATGCTGGTTGATGATTTTGATAGCGTCGTGCCGCGTGAGCGAGAAGAGCTGGTTAAACTGCCAGGCGTTGGGCGTAAAACCGCAAACGTAGTAATGTCGATGGCCTTTGGTATTCCAACCATGGCAGTGGACACGCATATCCTGCGCATAGGAATGCGCATGGGTCTGGCACCCGCCAAGACACCGGATGATGTTGAAGCGATTTTGATGAAAATCATCCCGGAAGAATTTCTATATCACGCCCATCACTGGCTCATTCTTCATGGCCGCTATATGTGTGTCGCAAGAAAACCCAAATGCGAAGCCTGTATCGTCGCTGACCTTTGCAAATCAAAGGAAAAAACCTGCGACGTGCCTGCGCCAATTGTTCCAATACTAAATCAAGAGATACCCATATGATTTTTCACGGAATGAATTATTTAGCAGTTATACTTGCAGCCATCGCAGGCATGATGGCGGGTGCGGCCTGGTATGGCGCACTGGCCAAACCCTGGATGAAAGCTGTCGGAATGACAGAAGAACCACAGCAAAACCCAAAAATCTATATCGTAGCACTCATCTCACAATTTCTAATTGCCTATATTCTGGCAGGCCTAATCGGACACATCGGAACCTACACCATCTGGGGCGGTGTACTCTCAGCCCTCTTCTGCTGGGCAGGCTTCACACTGGCACCGATGATGACCAACCATCGCTTTCAAGGCGCAGGTTGGGACTTAACCGCGATTGACGCAGGTTATTGGTTCATCGTCTTCGCACTACAAGGGGCAATTATTGGCTGGATGGGAGTTTAAAAATCAAAAATACTTTAATTTATCTTACAGGTTATCCTGCATCAGGGAAATTAACAATCGCAAAGAAAATATGCGAGATTACAGATGCATTCCTTGTTGATAATCACACGATCAACAATCCTATTTTTCAACTTGTTCGAAAAACTGGAAAAGAAAAACTTAACTCAAATGTTTGGGAAAAAACAAAAGAAATTCGGAACATTGTATTGAGTGCTATGGTCGAAGTTGGAAACTCAAAATCAAATTATGTAATGACAAACGTATTGGTAAATACAGACGATGACAAAGAACTTTTTAATCAAATAAAACATACCGCAAAACAACGAAACGCATTATTTGTGCCAATTAAAATCATATGCTCACAAGCCTGCCTGATTTCAAGGGTTGCAAATCCAGACAGAGCAGAGCGCTTAAAACTAACAGATAAAGAAAGACTTAGTAGTATAATTAGAGAACATGAAATTTTACAATTTGAACATAAGAATGCTCTGGAAATTCACACTGATGAATTGTCTGCAAATGAATGCGCAAGCAAAATTATACAACATACTCTGAGTCTTTAATGTTCGCCAAATCTAAACTTTCCTATGAAGCCCTGTCTTTGCCAGACCGCGCGAGTATGAGCGAAGAGCAAATACGCGAAGCGGCTCTTGCTTTTTACGAGACCATGCGAACGCGCCATTCCATACGTGATTTTACACCAACTGAAGTACCAAGGGAAATCATTGAAAATTGCATACGCACAGCAGGCTCTGCACCCAGCGGTGCGAACCATCAGCCTTGGCATTTTGTGGCTATTCGCAACCCGGATGTAAAAGCAGAAATTCGCAAAGCGGCAGAAAAGGAAGAAAAGGCCTTTTACGCTGGCGGCGGTGGTGATGAGTGGATTAAGGCGCTGGAACCCATTGGTACAGGGCCAGAAAAATCGCATCTGGAAATTGCACCATGGTTGATTGTCATCTTCGCTCAACGCTATGGCGAATTTGATGACGGAACGACTTACAAAAACTACTACGTCAATGAAAGTGTTGGCGTTGCAACCGGCTTTCTGATTGCCGCCCTCCATCACGCAGGATTATCAACACTCACGCATACACCAAACCCGATGAAGTTTTTAAATGAATTATTGAAACGACCAAAATCAGAAAAACCGGTTATGATTTTGGCACTAGGTCACGCGACAGAAGATGCAACGGTGCCAAAAGTTGCCAAAATAAAAAAGCCACTTGATGAAATATTGACGATTATCTAACTCGCCAACCCCACAAACATCGCAGCCAGTGCAATGATGTGAATAAGCATAATGGCGCGGTCATTCCACATCACGCCAACTGCAAACCACCCAAGAAGCCCGATGAGGAATAAATAGATATTAAGCGGTGTATAGCCAAACGCAGTGGCGGTGTAGCCCAATATCTGGATGATAGATGCCACCCATTTAATTGCAAATGCAATATTTTCTCGGGTGAATGCGTTTTGTTGA